>JAWLBB010000001.1:1267500-1567500 GCA_041395105.1 Opitutaceae bacterium
CGTATTGAGCTAACCAGTACTAATGACCCGAATGGTTTATTTTGCAGAAACGTTTTTCCGGGCGTTTGTTTCACCCCCTAAGTTCTTACCCTGAACTGATACTTTTCCCGACCCCGTGTCGGGATCCCAATTTCTGGTGACCATAAGCGAGGTGCCCCACCCGTTCCCATTCCGAACACGGCCGTGAAACCCTTAGCTGCCGATGGTAGTGAGACGCTAGGTCTTGTGAGAGTAGGTTGTCGCCAGGATCTATAGGCCCGGTTCTTCGAAAGAAGAACCGGGCCTTCTTTTTGGTGCAGCCCGGCAGGCCGTTTCATTACAGGGCGTCCTCGACCTTTTGTTCAAACGAGGGGAAACCCTTGACCTTCATCAGCCGAACGCCATCGGTGGAGGCTCGGGTGGTCCCGCGAGCATGAACACAAGATATTCAAGTGATCGATTCTTCTGGCAGGTGGTCTGGCTGACGCTCGGCCTCAAGGTCCTGCTGGCCTGGCTCCTGCCCATCACCGGGGACGAGGCCTACTTTGTGGTCTGGGGGAATCATCTCGACTACGGCTATTACGACCATCCCGGGATGACCGGCTGGTGGATCTGGGTGACGCTGTTGATCGACCAGAGTGTCCTGGTGGTGCGCTCGCCGGCGATCCTGGGGCCGATCCTGATGGCCTTGCTTATGCGCGGCTTCCTGCGGCGCATTGACCAGAAAACCGGGAATCTGGCGGCCGTCCTCTTCCTGCTTTCCCCGTTGAACGTGGTCAACGTACTCATGACCACGGACACACCGATTTTTGTCCTCTCCCTGGTTTCCGGCTGGTTTGTCTGGCGGGCGGAGCGGGGCGCGTCGAAGTGGAATTACCTCTGGGGAGGACTCTTTCTCGGGGCGGCCTTCTTCTCCAAGTACTTTGCCGTCCTGCTCGGACTTTCCTATGCGGTCTACCTCCTCTTCCGCCGGAAACCCAGGATCATCGAGCTGGGTCTCATCTTCCTCGGAGTGATTCCCTGGGCGGTGCTCAACATCACCTGGCTCTACTATCACTGCTGGACGAATATCATCTTCAATGTCTACAACCGGAATGAAAACGCCGGGTTCTCCCTGAACGGGGTGGGGCTTCTCGCGGCCAGCATTCTGATCCTGCTGGGTCCGGGCATCGTCGTCTTTCTCCTGCGAAGAGGCGCCGGAGTGGATCGGAAGCCGTGGCGGGAGGTCTGGAACCGGCTGAGGGAAACGAAGCTCGACCTCTTTGCCTTTTGCTTTGTGCTCCCTCAACTGGTTTTCCTGGCGGTTTCACTGGGCAAGATGGTGGGGCTGCACTGGTTGTTATCGTTCTACCCGTTCGTCTACCCGGTCCTGGCCCTGGCGTTCGGGACAAGTGGACTGGTGAGGCTGGTCCGTTGGACGGGCATCTATACTCTCGGCCTGACCGGCATCATCCTGCTTCTGCTCCTCGTGCCGAGGCATTGGGCGAAGTGGCACCAGTCCTATGATTCGATCGCCATGGGCAGCTGGCCGGATCGAGTCCTCTCCGCGGCCATCGACGCGGCGCCAGGGGCGCCCCTCGCCACAACCAGTTATGCCAAGTCGGCCCTGCTGGAGTTCCATGCCCGCGAACACGTCATGGTGATCGGTCCGAGTTACCTCCACGCCCGTGAGGACGACATGGTGACCGACTTCCGGCAACTCGAAGGCCAGAGCATTGCCATCGTCACTGCCGACCTGGACGAGGTGGATTCGTTCAAACCCTGGTTTGATCAGTCACAGGTGGTTCCGATCGAGGTGGAGGGGGCCCACTTTGTGGTCTTTGTCGGCGAAGGTTTCCGTTATGCCGATTACCGTGAACTGGTGCTTCGACCCGTGGCGGAGATGTACTACACGCTGCCGCCATGGTTGAAGCGTTTTTCCGGCTCCTGCTACTTCTGCGAGAAGTACGACCTCTGTCAGGACCCGGAACCGTAGATCGGAGCGGGCCGGACGGCGGCTGAGGGCGCGCGTCAATGACCGCTTCACGGTGCTTCGCATCGGGGTGCAAAGGCTCTCCTGCGGGTCATTCCCCGAAGACTCCAGGATGAGGCAGGGATTCTCCGCGGGGCATTCCCTCCATGCAGGGTCAGCGATCTGTGAAAACCCGTCTTCGAGTCACGGGGTGGTCGAGCTGCTTCCTGGTCATCCGATAGTCGTAGGATCACTGGCGCGACATCATCATGACCCGGCAACTCACCAGAGAAGGCATCCTGTTCGATATGGAGCGTCTGCCGGCCTCTCCCCAGCTCATTCCGCGACTGCAGCGGCTCGTCTTTGACGTGAACCTCAATCCCGATGATGTCCTGGATTCGATCAAGCTCGATCCCGGCCTGGCGGCGAAGATCCTCGGGGCCTGCAATTGCGCCGCCTTTGCTCCGGCCTGCCGCGTGGACAGCATTTCCGATGCGGTCACGCGCCTCGGCTTTGACGAGGTGTATCACCTGGTCAGCCTGTCTGTCCTGAAGGATGGGTTTCCCCGTTCTCTTCCGGCCTATCGGACGACGGCGGCTGCGATCTGGCATCAGTCATTGACGGCCGCCTTCCTGATGGAGGCGCTGGTCCGGGATGGGTCGGCCGAACCCAGTGTCGGCTACACCCTGGGACTCCTGCACCGGGTGGGTGCGTTCTTCATCGATGGTCACCTCAGGCGGCAGAAACAGACGGTCCGCTTCCAGATCGACGATCCGGCCTACCTGGAATGGGAGGAAAATGAAGTCGTCGGATTGAGCAGTGCGGAAGCCGGCAGTCTGGCCATGGAGGCCTGGGGGTTCCCGCCCTCACTTTACCAACCGGTCCGCTTCCAGGGCGATCCCGGGGGATGCCCCGATTTTCCTCTTTTGGCGGGAAAACTGAATCTTGCGGCCAATGTAGCCGCACTCCTCGAGCAGGGCGACCCGGGTCCGGGTGGCGTCCATCCCCTCGTAGCCCATCTCCTGCATTCCAGGGATGAGGCGCTCATGCGCCTGGTCGATGAGGTGCGCCGGAAAGTGGCCCGGGTGGAAGCGGCACTCAACCTTTGACCGCACCGCTGGTCAGGCCGGAGATGAACTCCTTCTGGAGGAGCAGGAAGATGAGCATGACCGGGGCGATGGAAACAAGGGTGCCGGCTGAGATCATCCCGTAATTGGTCTGGTAGAGCCCGCGCAGTTGCGCGATGGCCACGGAGAGCGGGAACTTGTCGGGATCCTGGAGGACGATCTGCGGACCGATATAGTTATTCCAGGCGCCGAGAAAAGTGATCATGAGAAAGGCGCCCATCATCGGGCGGACGATCGGCATGACCACGGAGAAGAAAATCCGAAACTCGCCGCATCCGTCGATCCGGGCTGCCTCGAGCAGTTCCTTGGGCACGGAATTGAGCATGGCCTGTCGGAAAAGAAAGAGGCCGAAGGCCGGTGCAATCGCCGGGAGGATGATCCCGGCGTAGGAATTGATCAGGCCGAGGTGATAGAGGAGCTGGTAACCGGGAGCGATCAGGAGCGGTCCCGGGATGATCAGGGCGGAGAGGACAAGGGCGGTGATGAAGGTGCGGCCCGGGAACTCGAATTTCGAGAGGGAATAGCCGCCCATCGCTCCGCAGATGGTGGCGAGAATGCTGATTGATGAGGCCAGGAAAATCGAATTCGTGATGTTCGTGGCGAAGTTCAGCTCGGTGAAGAGGCTGTGGAAATTCTCCAGCGTAAGGCGGTCCCAGGCCACCCCGAGAAAGCCCTCACCCATGGGCAGGAACATGAAGGTGAAGTAATCGGCCTGTGACTTGAGCGCACCGCAGATCAGCCAGAAAAAAGGAATGACCGTGATGATGGTGAAGAAAATCAGGGTCGCGTAGAGCAGGATGGTGGCGAGCTTCTTGGCGGAAATGGGCATGGGGAAAGAAAGAAGGTCGGGGTCAGTTCTCTTCCTGGCGACTCAATCGGCGCTGGACCATGGCGAGAAACACGAGGATCAGGGCAAGGACCCAGCCGATGGCGCTGGCGTAGCCCAGGTCGCCGGTCTGGAATCCGGTCTGGTAAAGATTCATCACGATGGTCAGTCCGGACCTCTCGGGGCCGGCGCCCTGGCCGAGCAGCAACCAGGGAAGCTCAAAGAGCTGGAAGGCGCCGATGATGGAAAGAAGCACGACAAAGCTGGCGATCGGTTTGATGGCGGGAAGGGTCACGTGGTAGAACTTCTGCCACGCGGTCGCTCCATCGATGGTGGCCGCCTCCTCCAATTGTTTGTCCACATTCTGCAGGGCGGCCAGGAAGTAGATCATGTTGAAGCCGACCCACATCCAGAGCGACGCCAGGATGATCGCCGGCATGACGAAGTGCGGATCCTGAATCCACGGGAAATCCAGATCAAATCCGATGAGGCGGTAGAGGATATTGTTCAGCAGACCGGTCCGTTTCTGGAAGATGACACCGAAGATGACGCCGACAAATACGGCGCCCACCAGGGCGGGCGAGAAGAAGACCAGCCGGAAGAACCCACGCCCTTTCATGTTTGGCCGGTTCAGCATCAGGGCAAGGCCGAGAGAGAGGGGCAGTTGCAGCAGGACGGAAGCCGCCGCAAAGATGACCGTGTTGCGGGTCGCGACCCAGAAGATGGGGTCGAGCATCAGGTTCTTGAAATTGTCGAAAAAGACGAATTCCGAATAGCCCGGACCGAATGTCTGCTGGGTGGCCAGTATGACCGACTGAAGCAGCGGGTAGATGACGAAAGTCCCGAAAACCAGGATGAAGGGCGCGAGGAAGACATAGGGAGCCCAAACGCTGTGTGTGCGGTAGTTTTTCGCCATCAGGATTCGTCCTTTTTCAGGAAGACGTCGCGATCGACCTGCCGCGCCACGTTCTCGTGGGCGATCTTGAGCAGTCGATGAGCCTCTGGAATCAGTGCTTCCGGGTCCGTGATTCCTGCATTGCCGGCATGCTGGATCAAGCGGCTGAAGGCGATGCCGACTTCGTCGGTCGCCAGCTCGAGAAATGGCGATGAGGAACGAATCGGGACATTCGGCGCCTGATTGACGAAGAGCCGGCCGTTGGGCTGGTTCGAGTAGAAGGGATCGGGTTGATCGTAGATCGGATCGTCCCAGATGGTCTTGACCGGAGAGATGATATTGGCGATCCGGAACAACCCGCGGGCAATTTCCCGGTCCGAGTAGAGCTTGACCGCGACCCGCAAGGCATCGTCCGGATGGGGATTTGATTTCGGAATGCCGATCATAGTCCCGCCCATCACCGTGGTTCGTCGGCCACCCTCTTCCCAGGCGGGCAAAGGCATCAGTTTCAGTTTGCCCGAGAGAACCTCCATGTAGGCCTTTTCGGATCCAGCCCTCCAGTCCGGCGTCAGCCAGGCCAGCACATAGCCGTCCATCTGCAATTTGCGTCCGGGACCATCATTCAGGGTCTTGTCTGCACTGAGCTTCCCGGGTCCGGCCGCCGCCCAGACCGCAAACTTGCTCAGCACGCGGGCGTTGAGTTCGGTATCCACCGTAATGTTGCCTTCAGTATCGAAGAGGTCACCCCCTGCCTGCATGATCAGTGGAACGATGATGCCGCCGTTGGTCTCGGGCATCTCGAGAACGAACTGGTCGGGCCGACCATCCCCGTTGAGGTCTTTCACCAGCGGCCGCATCGCCTCCATGAACTTGTCCCACGTGTCGAGTTCGTCCACGTTGATCCCGGCCGCTTCGACGATGTCCGAGCGGTAGGTCAGCAGGACCGGGTGGACGTCGTGAGGCAGGCCGAAGATGTGCCCCTGGGCGGTCCACCCGGAAAACGAGGGCTCATTGAACATCTCGTAGAGGCCGGTCTCGTGCAGGATGTCGGTCAGGTCGGTGAAGCCGACGGCCTCGATCGGCCCGCGCCATGCCTTCTTGGCGATGCCCGTATGAACCTCCAACAGGTCGGCGATCGGCGTGCCCGTGAAGAAACTCGACATCATCCGCCTTTCGAGCGCCTGACCTTCAAGGAGAAGCACGGTCACGTTCTCTTCCCCCGTCTCCCGCCAGTGATCGGTCACGGGCTTGTAGAGGTTGTAGTGCAAGTCGGCAAAGACCCAGAACTCCATCCCTTCGATCTCGGTTCCCTTCCGGTTCAGGACGATGAGTGTCGATACGACCGCGAGGACGGCGATGACAATGAATCCCGCGGAAAACCGGTCGGTGATCTTGTCGAGTTTGAAGGCGGACATGAAGGCAATCAGCTGGCGGGCGGAGGTATCGCGGGGTGAACGGGGCGGAGTTTGGAAACCGTCCGGGCGTAAGGCGAGTCTGAAAAATCGCCGGCCGGTCGAGTGGGTTTTTTCATTTTCCTTCCACCGACCGTCGATGCGGTGCATAACCAGGCACCATGAACGCGTCGCTCCCGATAGCCGTTTGCATCCTGGCGACGTTCCCGGCGGAGACGGGATTGACGATGGAAGCAGTCTGGAAGGAAACGGTGTGGAGGGGAGAGGCCGCCCATGAGGCGCGGACGGAGGAATGGCGTGCGATCGTCTCCTCCCACCGCGGCCGTCTTGTCCACTTTGGACCTGTCGAGGACGGATCCAATCTCCTCTACGAGAGTCCGGAGGCGGCGGCCCTCCTCCCGGGGGGTGATTTTCCGGAATGGGGTGGTCACCGTTTCTGGCTCGGCCCCCAGAAATCCTGGGAGTGGCCGCCGCATCCAGATTGGGAATACAGCCCGGCCGCGGAGGTCGTTGTCGAGGGAGAACGGCTCGTCGTGGTCATGCCACGCACGGACGATCACTATCCGAAGCTGACCCGCGAGTATTTTTGGAGCGGGGATCGACTCGGGTGCCTTGTTCGCTGGTCGGTCACGGATCGTCCCTATTATGCGATGCAGATCTTCGCGGTGCCTTCCTCGACCCGGGTGGAGGCTGAACCGGTGCCAACCGTCGACGTGCCCCTCGGGTTTGTCCGGGTGACCTGGGACTTCCCGGAACGACCCGCCGTCCTGCCTCCCGGTGCGGTGGCGGAACCGGGAGGATTGCTTGTTCTCAGGCCGGCGGGGGAATCGGTGAAACTGGGGTTCCCGCCACAGAAACTGCGGGGTGTCTCCGATCGATTCATTCTCCAGGTATCCCCGGCGGCAACGACCGGCCGGGTTATTCATCCACCGGATGCCGGGTTTCTCTCCCAGGTCTGGGTCTGTTCGGCGGGCGGAGCGGTGGTTGAGATCGAGCAGATCTCACCCTACCTGCTTCCGGATGGGGACGAGGCTTCGAGCCTGGTTTTTCTCGAAGGGATTCCGACGGAGGGTTCCTCCTGATTGCAACAGGCGTTTCCTGCGTTCTTGCCAATCGCCGCCCATCCTCGTTCTCTCGAATCTGCGTCACCATCCGGGATCAATCTTAAAATGGCAAAACCATCCCAACGCCCCTCCGTTCTTGTCGCGGACGACCAGGAAGATGTTCTCAAATCGCTTCGCCTCATGCTCAAGGCGGAAGGGTATGAGGTGGTTTGTGTGGAATCACCTTCCGAGGTCCTGCGGGCGTATCGTGACCGACCTTTTGATCTTCTCCTCCTCGATCTCAATTACACGCGGGACACCACCTCGGGCCAGGAGGGACTGGACCTCATACGGGAGATCCTGCAGATCGATGCGCAGGCGGCGGTCGTGGTCATGACGGCCTGGGCGACCATCGACCTTGCGGTTGAGGCGATGCGATTCGGAGCCCGCGATTTCATTCAGAAGCCCTGGGACAATGCCCGACTGCTGACCATTCTGCAGACCCAGCTTGCCCTGCGTCGCGCCATCACTCGGGGTGAGCGTCTGGAAAGTGAAAACCGTCTGCTGCGCGAACAGGCAGAGGCGCCCCTGCTTGCCCGTTCTCGAGCCATGCAGCCCGTTCTCGACATGGTGGAGCGGGTGGGGCCGTCCGACGCCAATGTACTCATCACCGGAGACAACGGCACCGGCAAGGGTGTCTTCGCCCGGGCGATGCACGCGGCTTCCGAGCGGGCGGATCGTCCGTTCATCACGGTCAATATGGGCGGGCTGTCGGCGGGCGTTTTCGAGAGCGAACTCTTCGGTCACGTCAAGGGCGCGTTTACCGACGCCAAAGCCGACCGGGCGGGTCGGTTTGAATTGGCCGACGGTGGCACCCTCTTCATGGACGAAATCGGAAATATCCCGATGGAGCAGCAGAGCAAGTTGCTGCGCCTGCTTGAGACGGGAGAATTCGAACGCGTCGGTTCGTCCCGGACACTCAGGGCCGATGTCCGGATCATCAGCGCGACGAATTCGGATTTGGAGAAGGCGGTCGAGGCGGGCACTTTCCGGCAGGACCTCCTCTATCGGTTGAATACGATCCACCTGCATCTGCCCCCGCTCCGCGAGAGAGGGGAGGACATCCGGCTGCTGGCGGAGGATTTCCTTAAGCGGCATCGCAAACGCTACTCCAAGCGGATCAGCGGGTTCGGGGCGGAGGCACTCAAGGTGATGCAGGAGTATGATTGGCCCGGCAATGTCAGGGAACTCGACCATGCAGTCGAGCGGGCCGTCCTTCTTTCTCGAGGATCCGAGATCCGGCCCGAAGACCTCAATCTGCAGCCCGCCCGGAGTCCATCGGCCAATCTCGACGAGATGAGCCTCGATGATCTGGAGCGCTACCTCATCCAACGAACCCTGACCCGCAACGGGGGAAACGCGACCCGGACGGCCGAAGCCCTCGGCTTGAGTCGCAGTGCATTCTACCGGCGCCTTCAGCGCCTCGGACTCTGATGAATTGCCGACTTGTTCCTCATTTAGGAGAGGGTTCACCCTCGATCAGGCGTGGCATCGGGCCACAAAGACTCTCCTGCAGATGTCCTTTGCCGACCCGCTCGCGGTCCATTGACATGAGCGAGGCCACCCTTGCAACCGGTCTCTCCGACCGCCGCCGCCGTCCGGTCTCCTTTGAAAAGAAGGTCTGGCGCATCGGTCTGCTCTGCGGACTTCCCGGAGTGGTGGCTGTCCTCATCCTCCTGCAGACCGGAGGTTTTTCCGGGAAGACGGTCTTCACCGTAATCTTTCTCATGACCGTCGCCTGGCTGGGGTCTGTCTACCTGCTCTTCAAGAGAGTGGTGCGGCCGATCCAGACAGCCGCCAATATGCTTTCGGCCATGCGGGAGGGGGATTTCTCCATGCAGGCCGGATCGGTCGATGAGGAGGACGCTCTTGGCCAGTTGATGGGCGAGATCAATTCCATCTCGAACCTGATGCGTGATCAGCGGCTGGGGGCGGTCGAGGCCGGTGCCCTGCTCAACAAGGTGGTTGAGGAAATCGATGTGGCCTTCTTCACTTTCGACCCGCAGGAGCGACTGAAATCGATCAATCCGGCGGGCGAGAAACTCCTGCTCAAGTCTGCCTCCCAGGTCGTCGGGATGAGTGCGACGGAACTTGGGCTCGAAGCGCTCCTGCATGGAGATATCCGGCGGCCGATCGAATTCGCCTTCCCGGCGCGATTCAGCCGCTGGGGCTTCAGTCGGGGCGGCTATCGGGATCATGGCATCCCGCAGACCCTGCTCCTGGTTGCCGATCTGAGCCAACCCTTGAGGGAGGAGGAAAGGATGGCCTGGAAGCGCCTCATCCGCGTCCTCGGGCATGAACTGAACAATTCTCTCGCTCCGATCAAGTCGCTTTCCACCACCCTGGCCGGAATCGCCCGGATGGACCCATTGCCTGAGGATTGGCGGACGGACATGGCGGAGGGACTCGAAGTGATCAGCGGGCGTTCGGAAAAGCTCAGTCGGTTCATGGAGGGTTATTCGCGAATCGCCCGACTGCCCCCGCCCAATCGCGAACGCCTCGTGGTCGGAGACTTTCTCCGACGGCTGGCCGCTCTGGAGACGCGGGCTCCGGTTGCCATCGTGGCCGGTCCCGATTGCGCGATAGAGGCGGACGCCGGCCAGCTGGAACAGTTGGTCATCAATCTGCTCAAGAATGCGGTTGAAGCCGTCTCGGAGACCAATGAAGGCGGTATCCGGATGGGCTGGACGGCGGACCGGGATGCCGTCGAAATCTGGATTGAGGATGATGGACCGGGAATTGCCAATCCCAGCAATCTCTTTACGCCGTTCTACAGCACGAAGAAAGGGGGGTCGGGAATCGGGCTTGCGCTGTCACGCCAGATTGCCGATGCCCACGACGGCACCCTCACCATCGCCAACCGGCAAGACGCGCGGGGTTGCCTGGCCCGCCTTCGCCTTCCCGTCCGGGCGGTCTGAAGGCAGGTTGCGAAACTGTCCCGATTTTGGGACGGAATCTGTCCGGATTTCGAGACAGTCGGGGGATGGGGGCGGATGCCGAGAGAGCGGTCGGAATTTTAAATATCAGCAGATCAAAGGATTGGGGGATCGGGTGTCGATCTGGTACGATCTCTGGTTAAGAAGAGTCAGTCGAGGGCGGACGACCGTCCCTCAATCAAGCTGATCATGAATGCTTCCGCCAACTGTCTCTTCGTCCCACCTGCCCTCACCCGGGTATCACTGTTCGGTTCGATGGCCCCGCACCTGCCGAGGGAGGTGATCGTGAATGATGCCGGAACGGTGGAGTCAAACCGGTCCGAAGAAGCAGCGGAAACCGAATCGGTCGAAGACTGTGAGTATTCCGTGTGGGACTGCTTCTGAACCGTGATTGAACAATTGAGCCCATTTCAAACCGGGGACGGTTCGCGCTTCGACTTTACGTCGGAGCGGACGAAAACTGCAGCTCCTTTGAGCTACGCCAGGAATAGGGGTCGACCCGACGGACCAGTCTGCTTGAATTCCGGTTCAACGAAGCGGACTTTCCCTACTTCCCGGAATGCAGATCCCATGAACAACGGTCCCTCTCCCCTGATTCGTCTCGAAGGCATCACCAAGGTTTTTGCGGTTGATTCGATCGAGACCCACGCCCTTTCCGGTATCCATCTGGAGGTGACAGACGGGGAGTTTCTCGCCATTGCCGGACCGTCGGGATGCGGCAAATCCACTCTCCTCGCCATCATCGGCCTCCTCGATTCGCCAAGCGCGGGGCGTTATCTGCTCAATGGGGACGATGTCTCCAACCTGAGCCTTGAACGGCGGGCCGGTATCCGCAATCGCGACGTCGGTTTCATCTTCCAGAGCTTCAACCTCATCGGTGACCTCTCGGTTTTCGAGAACGTTGAATTGCCGCTCATCTACCGCGGGATCAAGCCGGCGGAGCGGAGGGCGCGGGCCCTGGATGCGCTCGACCGGGTCCAGATGAGCCATCGCAAGAAGCACCTGCCCAGCCAGCTGTCCGGCGGACAACAACAGCGGGTGGCCGTGGCCCGCGCCCTGGCCGGCGACCCCCAGATCCTCCTGGCCGATGAGCCCACCGGCAATCTCGATTCGAAGAATGGCGACATCGTGATGGATCTGCTCCGGAAACTCAATGAGGATGGATCAACCATCTGCATGGTCACTCACGACGAACGGTATTCCCGTCTGGCCCGCCGGATCGTTCATCTTTTTGACGGGAAAATCGTCGATGAAACCCTGGGAGGAGGCCCGCGTTGACCGCCATCTTTGAGAACCTCCGCCAGGACCTGCAGTTCGGCTTCCGAATGATGGCCCGGCAGCCCGGCTTCACCGCCATGGCGGTCCTCGCCCTGGTCATCGGCATCGGTTTTGTCACCGCGCAGTTCATCGTCTTGAACGGCTTCTTTCTGCGGCCGTTGCCGTTTGATGAAAGCGACCGACTCCTCGCGGTGTCTCCGGCCGGAGGCAGCGACCTGGCACATCGGAACAATACGGAGTTGTTCGATCTGGATTCGTTTCTCCGGTTCCGGGAGAAGCAGACGGCGTTTGAGGGAATGATCGGCGGTTCTCTCGGAACCATCAATGTGAGCGACGGCACCTTTGCCCAGCGTTATGACGGGTCGTTCATCACCCACAATTTCGATGAAATTCTCAGGATCGGACCCGCTCTCGGTCGGGCCTTTGACGAAGCCGATGCCCGGTCCGGCGCCGAGCCGGTCATTCTGATCAGCCATGCTGCCTGGATTCGCGATTTTTCGGGCGATCCGGGGATCGTGGATCGTCCGGTCGTGATCAACAGCCGCCCCGGGCGAATCATCGGAGTGATGCCGGCCGGCTTCCATTTCCCGGAAAAGGAGGATGTCTGGATGGTCCTCACGGAAGATGCGCGGGCCTCGGACGCGAAGGGCCAACCAATGGTCAAGGCAATCGGGCGTCTTCGGGACGGCGTGTCCATGGATCAGGCCCAGGTAGACGTTGACGCAGCCTTCGTTTCGATGGCCGACAGTCTGCCGGATTACCTGGGTGAGGTGGATCACCTGGATCTGGAGTCTATTCAGGCTTCGATCATTGGAGCGACAACGGTGAAGACCCTCTGGGTCATGATGCTTGCGGTCGTCTTTATTCTGCTGATCGCCTGCGCCAACGTGGCCAACCTTCTGCTCGCCCGGTCGGCCGCCCGGGGCCGGGAACTGGCCATCCGCAGTGCCCTTGGAGCCACCCGCCGGCGGATCATCCTGCAGATGCTCAGTGAAAGCCTGGTGCTTTGCCTGCTCGGGGCTGCCGGTGGCGTCATTTTCTCGGTCTGGACCGTCGATTGGCTGGCGGGACTCATCCGAACCGCGCAATTGCCTTATTGGATCGACTTGTCCTTCGACGGGCGGATCCTCTTCTTCGTCTGTCTCGTGACGGTCGCCAGCGCCCTGATCTCCGGCTTTGTGCCGGCCTGGAAGGCGTCCAGTCTTGATGTGAATCTGATGCTCAAGGATGGTGGTCGGTCCATCTCCGGCCTTCATCTCGGGGTCTTCACCAAGTGTCTGATCATCGTGCAGGTCAGCCTGTCCTTCGCCCTCCTCATTCTGGCGGGACTCATGCTCCAGTCCGTCAATGTCCAGGCGAGGGCAGACCTGCCCTTCAAGCCCGGCGATGTTCTGGCCGCCCGTTTCGGACTCTTTGTCGGTGAGTATCCGAAAGATGAGGACGTCATTCGGTTCGCGGACAAACTGAGTGACCGCCTGTCGAATTACCGTGGAATCGCTGGAGCCTCCGTCACCACCCGCCAGGAATTCTCGCCGAGCCCGGAATGGCTTTTCCGCACCACCTCCATGGCGGATGATGATGAGGATTTCCCGGCCCGGGCGGACGCGATCCTCCCCGGATATTTCGGGGCGATCGGGACGGAGTTGGTGGCGGGGCGTGACTTTTCCGCCGAGGATACCGCGGCCTCCGAGGCGGTTGCCATCGTCAACGAATCATTCGCCCGGCTTCATTGGGCGGAAGGCCCGGTCCTCGGGCGACTGGTCGGAGTCAAACGGGAGGACGGCGAGGAGCATGTCTGGGCCAAGGTTGTCGGAGTGGCTCCCGATCTGCAGATGGAAGGGTTTCAGGCCGGGACCGGCGCCGGGGCGGGGACCGGGGCGGGTCTTTATCTGCCGCTGTCCCAGAAGCCCAGCCGCTTCATGACGGTGGTTCTTCGCGGCGGTTCAGGCATCGACTCCCGCTCCCTGGTTCCGATTCTTCAGCAGACTGTTCATGTCCTGGATCCCAATCTGCCGCTCTACTGGGTGAGGACACTTCAGGCATCCATTGACCTGAGTCTGACCGGGAACCGGATCATCACCACCATGTTCATCTGGTTCGGCCTGGCCGCCCTCTTCCTAGCCGCGATGGGCATCTTTGCCGTCGTCACCTTCTCCGTCAATCAGCGTCGGGTTGAGATCGGGATCCGGATGGCACTGGGTGCCCGGGTCTCCGACATCAAGGCGTTGGTGGTGCGTCAGGGGTTTGTCCAGCTCCTGGTCGGCCTGGGTCTGGGTTCCGTGGTTTCTGTTGCCCTGAGTTCGCTCCTGCGTTCTGCCTTGATTGGGATCCGATCGGACGATTCGGTCACCTACCTGCTCTCGATGGTCATTCTCACCCTGGTCTCCACCGCCGCCTGGATTCTTCCGGTTCGCAAAGCGGTCCGGGTCGATCCCATGATCGCCCTGCGCGATGAATAACGGTAGCCGCGGTGCCGGATTCGAGGTCTCCGCGGGCCGGAAGACGCGGTTGCCGGGATCCCCGGGAAACCATCCCGGGAGGTCTTTCGGTGTTTTTCCCGCGAAATTTGCATTGATTCCCCCCGGGGATGGGGTAAGACGGAGCCCTATGCCTAAGTCATCCTCTGCAAAACCTGCCAAGAAAAAGGCCAATGCCGCCTTTATGAAACCCGTTACCCCGGACGATAAGCTCGCTGCCATTGTTGGAAGCAAGCCGCTGCCTCGCACGGAGCTGACCAAGAAACTCTGGGATTATATCAAGAAGAACAACCTTCAGAATCCCAAGAAGAAGACCG
Source organism: Opitutaceae bacterium (assembly GCA_041395105.1). NCBI lineage: Bacteria > Pseudomonadati > Verrucomicrobiota > Opitutia > Opitutales > Opitutaceae > Opitutaceae bacterium. The sequence goes on from JAWLBB010000001.1 coordinate 1,281,802, forward strand.
AGATTGTCGCCGACGCGGCCCTCAAGGCTGTCTTCAACGGGAAGAAGTCGGTCACCATGTTCGAGATGACCAAACTGGTCTCCGGTCACGTCAGCTGATCCTTTTCCCAGATGGACTTTTTGAGCCCGCCGGTTTTCGGCGGGCTTTTTTTTGCCCTGCCATGAGCCGTCTGTCCGGAGTTATCTGTACTTTGGCTTTTGTCCTGGCCGCGGCTGCGGGCGAGGATCGCAGCGCGGATCATCCGCCCTGGACCGGAGACTGGCCGGCGGCGGTCGCGGCGGCGCGGCGTCAGGTATCTGTGGATACGGATGATTCCGGCGCGTGGCTCTCGCTCGGGCGGGTCCTCTTCGAGCAGGGCCGGCCGGAGGACCTGGACGAGGCGCTTTCCTGCCTGGAGCGGGCGGTCGAGTTGGAACCGGAACTCGCCGCCGCCTGGTTCTGGCTCGGACGGGCCGGAGGTCAGGCGGCGGGGGGCGGTGGAGTGCTCAACCGGATACGGCTGGCCGGAAAGGCCAGGGCCGCCTTCACCCGCGCGGCGGAACTTGAGCCCGACAGCTTCCAGTTCGTCTATGCGCTGGTACAATTCCACCTCCAGGCGCCGGCCATGGTGGGAGGCGATCGCCAGAAAGCCGCGGCACTGGCCGCGGGATTCAATCCCGGCCGGCCCGAGGAACGAGCTTTGCTCGTGGCGGCCGTGCGCCTGGCCGGCCGGGATTTCCCGGGACCGCTTGAGCAGCTCGATCAGGTCGGTCCCTTTGCCGATCGGTTGGTCGCGGAGACATGGCTGGTCCTCGCCGGTCAGCTCGGGACGGCGCTTCTCGATCGGGGTCGTTGGCTGGAGGCGGCCGAGGTCTGCCAGCGGGTAACCGGGCGGTCACCCGAAACCGCCTCCGGCTGGCTGGGCCTCGGGCGGGCCCTGGCCGGGCTGGACCACGCTGCGGAAGCCGAAGCCGCCTGTCGGCAATGCCTCGCTCTGGCCCCCGACGGCCCGCTGGCCGACGCAGCCAATGCCGTTCTCGCCGGATTGCGGGTCGAAGTCGGTGAGTGACCGATCGGAATGGAATGCGGCACTTCCGTTCTTCGCCCGTCCCGGTCACGCAGGTCTGGGCCGAGGCGCAACGCACGCTCGGGGAGGCGGCCGCCCCACACTAGAAGGTTCCGGCCCCCAGGGCTTCCTGGAATCGGTAGAGGGCGGTTTTCCAGAACCGGGTCACCCCGCCGATGGCCCAGATGTCGTAGTCGACCGTCGAAGGTTGTCCTGCATTGGTCCATCGACCGGCAAACCATCGACGGAATTCGTCGAGGGCGGGTCCCGGATTTTCGAGCAGGAGATCCGATTCGAGATTGAGATCGCCGAGATTGCGCCGGGTCCAGTTGGCGGAACCAAGCAGAAGGACCGGAGGACGACCGTCCGCTGGGATCACCGCCATGGCCTTGGGGTGAAACTGCTCGCCCCTCGTATCCGCCCAACGGATCTCAATCGGGTGGTCCCGGCCCAGCCTCATCAGCTCGGCCGCGACCGGACGATTGGGGATGCCGTTCTTTTCCCGCCCGAAGGCGTCGCGGTTGGCATCGAGTATCAAAAATATGGAGACATCTCTCCGGACGGCCGCCTTGAGCGCGTCGATCACCATCCGGTCGGAAAGGTAGAACATCGCGATTTCGATGCGGTCGCCGCTCCCGGCTCGCTCCAGCTGATCGACGACCGCTTCGCGAATCCGGCTCTCGGTCAGCCAGGTGGCCCGGGCTGTCGCCTCGTCGACCAGATAGTCGTCCCAGTCCATCAGGGTCCGTTTGAGGATCGCCGCCACCGTCGCATCCAGTCGTCCGGGTTCGTCCTCCAGCACGGTGCCCTCCCGGGCCGACCATCGGATGACCGAAAGCTCCGTTCCGAGCGCGGCCTGGGCAACCGGACCGGTCAATTGCACCGCCAGGTTGGAGTGGGCGGCACTCCCGTTGGCCGGATTCAGGCTTCCGGCGGTCAGTTCAATCCCTCTCTCAGCTGAACGTGTGACCAGGATCTTGCGGTGATTGGCCTTGAAGTAAAGAAGGTGTCCCATCTGGCGCAGGGAAATGGGGCCGAGATCGGGGTCGAAGGGATTGCCAATCCAGCGACGATCGAGAAGCCCGGTCGGAGTGAGCAGGGTCGAGAGGATCGGTCCGTAAAACCGGGCCGGTCTGGCGTAGAGAAAATTCGAATCGGCCAATCGGGTGAGGTCGGTGAAAACGACCGGGATGCCCGCTTCGGCCATCATGGCAAAGAATTCCGGCTCATCGTTGCCGTAGATGCGGTTGATCGGATCGGTCAGGACGACGATGGGCAGATCCGGATCCTCCAGCTTGCGCGCGATCAGAGCCGCCGCCAGCTCTTCGGCGAGATCACGGTGGTTTCCCCGGACGGCGCCTTCCCAGGGATTCCAGAGAAAGAAATCGGCGCAGATGAAGTCATCGGCCCGGGCGATCTGGTCGAGCAACGCATCAAAGATGGCATGGTCGAGGACCGATCCTTCCGCATCAGGCGGGTGGCTGGTCGAATCGATGAGGAGGTGGATCCGATCAGGCGGGCAGGGAAAGGATTCGGATCGGACGGCAAATCCCGCCGTCGGGGGGGTGGGGCCGGGTAGCAGATAGGGAAGGACGATCAGAAGAAGGAAAGCCGCTCCGATTCCGAAACGGAGCCTGCGTTTCCACCTGGGGAGCCCACCTTGTTGTTCTGTTTTCCGCGTCATCGTGTCTTTGGGGAAACCTTCCTGGATCCCGGCCGGGCTTCAAATGTCAGGTAAGTGGTGGAGGCGGTGGGTGGGGCGGGCGCAAAATCGCCGTAGATTTCGATCCGGTCGAAACCCGCAGCCGTGAGAAGCAACTTGAATTCCTCGAGCCCGAACCAGCGGATCTGATTCCGAACCAGAGTCTGATCCAACAGTTTGCCGTCCGGGTCGACGATCTCGTAGCGATTCCAGACGGTCAGTTCCTGATGGACCGGATCCACGGTCATCGATTCGTGGCAGAGCACGGTGCGTTCTTTGGCCAGAGGGGCGGTCGACCGCAGTTTCCAGGTCCGTTCGTCACCCGCCCGGATCGACTCCCAGGGCAGAAAGAGGGAAATGATCAGCCGGCCACGGCTGGTCAGATGGGTGCGGATTCGCCGCAGGGCGGCAAGGGATCCCTCGGTGGTCAGAAGGTGTTGGAAGGAGAACCCCGGGATGATGATCCGGTGGTAGCGTTCCGTCAGACTCAGTGCTTCGATGGTCTGTTGGTGAAGCCCGGCTGAAAGACCTTCGTTCTCCAGTTTCTCCCGGCAGAGGGCCAGCATGGTTTCCGATGCGTCGATTCCGTCGCCACGCCAGCCTTCCTTGAGCAATGGCAGGAGAATCCGTCCGGTCCCGCATCCCAATTCGAGCAGGCGGCCGGTCGGGGGTCCCAGAAGCCAGCTGAAGAAAGGCAGATCGTCGATCTCTTCGCTCCAGATGGCATCGTAAACCTCCGCGGCGAGTCCGCGGTAGTCTTGAAAGGGGCCGATCACGTCCAGACCCCCAATCCGATCAGGGAAGCCGTGGCTTGCCCCGCCCAATCCCGGTTGGCGGCCGGACTGGCCGGGCTGGGGTGGAGGATACGTCCGATCTTCACCTGATTGCCGAGAACCTCCCGAGCCCGATTCTCCGCAAAGGCACCGACGCCGATGACCCACTCGGGCTGGATGATTCCGATCAGCTCGCCGAGATGCCGATCGCAGATTCTTGTCAGGGCCTGTGACTCAGCGGCCGGCAGTTTGTCCGGAGTATGATTGCGGCCCGTCTCCTCGAGGAAGGCCAGCGGGCAGTAGTTGACTACGAAGTGATCGGAGAAGAACGCCTCGGGCGTTCGAAAGCGCTCGGCAAAGAGTCCCCAGAGTCGGCGGCCGCTCACTTCCGAGCGTTTGCAGGCGAGTCCCTCGATGCGTCGTTTCGGATGCTCGTTTTCGGGGGCTTTCGCGGAGGTGCGGATGCCCAGCCAGTCGCGGACTGTGGGAACTTCGCCGAAAGGGATACCCGTCTGGACCATGCCCCAGGGGCCCGGGTTCATGCCGAGGAAAACCGCCTTGATCGGACTCCGCAGGTAGCGCCGAAGATACTCGGCCTGGGCGTCCCACGCATACTCAAGCGGATTGTAGACGTGGGTGACCGGAGGCCCAAAAGTCATGGCCGCAAGGGCCTCACGCAGGCGCCGGGAGGCGGCCAGCGCCGCCTCCGCGGCGGGCGACTCCCCGGCCCCTGCTCCATCGGCGATTCGTGTCATCTTCCCTTTGTTAGGGGTTGTCCGGTTCGTTGTCGATCTTCCGAGACAGTCTCTCCGGGGACGGGAAATCGGTAGGAAAAGTTGCGCCGTTGGCCATCCCGGCTATCCCTCGGTCTGTGGACGGTTTTGGCGCGTTGGAGGTCAATCTCAAGATCCCCGATCTCTGGCAACAGGATGCGGTCCGGGCACTCAATCAGGGCTTCGATGTGGTGGTGGATGCGCCGACCGGTGCCGGAAAGACCTATATCTTCGAGTTGATGGTCGAGCAGGGCCTCCGGCGGCAGGCGGTCTTCACGGTGCCGACCCGCGCTCTGGCCAATGACAAACTCATCGAGTGGCGGAGCCGGGGATGGAATGTGGGCATCGCCACCGGTGATGTCGCCGAGAATCTCTCGGCGCCTGTGGTCGTGGCCACCCTCGAGACCCAACGATCGCGGTTCCTGCAGCGGGATGGTCCGGGGCTTCTTGTCATCGACGAATACCAGATGCTGGCCGATTCAGTGCGCGGAGTCAGTTACGAACTGGCCGTCGCCCTGGTCCCCGCCGAAACCCAATTGCTTCTCTTGAGCGGGAGCGTGGGCAATCCCGAGGATGTCGTCGGCTGGCTGAACCGGATCGGCCGAAAGGCTGTCCTTGTCTCCCATCGTGAGCGCCCCGTTCCCCTCGATGAGGTCCATCTCGACAGCCTTCACGAACGTGTGCCCGACTGGGTCCGGGGATTCTGGCCTCGACTGATCGCCCGTGGGCTCATGGCAGACCTCGGACCGATTCTGGTCTTCGCACCCCAGCGAAAGGCGGCGGAAAATCTCGCCCGGCATCTCGCGGCCGCCCTGCCGGTCACCGATCCCCTCATCCTGTCCCGGGAACAGAAATTGCTCGCCGGAGAGCGCATGGAGAAGCTCCTCCGCAGCCGGATCGCCTTTCATCACAGCGGACTGGGTTACCACCAACGCGCCGGGGTTCTGGAGCCGTTGGCCAAGGCCGGACAGCTTCGGGTGGTTGTCGCGACGACGGGCCTGGCCGCCGGCATCAATTTCTCGATGCGCTCAGTCCTTGTCACGGAAGTTGAATACACGGCCGGGCACCTCCAATGCCTGATCCGGCCCGATGAGCTTCTCCAGATGTTCGGCCGGGCGGGGCGACGCGGGCTCGACGAAATCGGCTATGTCCTGGTCGCTCCGGATCGACCGCGGCTGGCCGACGCCAGGCGGCTGGTCGTCCGCCGTCCGGCCACCCTCGAATGGCCCAGCCTCTTGGCCGTCATGAAATCCGCGGCGGTTCAGGGACGGGATCCCTTTCCCGCCGCGCGGGAGCTGGCGGGTCGCCTCTACACGGAGAATGTCCCGCTTCTCGGAATGGAGCACAGCGTCGAGACCGGTCCCATGCCCTGTGGTCTGCGGATTGATGCCCACCGCGCCCGGCATGCCAGACCCCTCGTGGTCGAGATGCTCGATTCAAAGGGAGTCTGGGTCGAGCGCCCTGAGCCGGAACCGGTTGAGCTGCGAAACGTGCTCAGACGCGTGGGGGATCGCTGGCGTCCAGCGCTGGGCGATCCGACCACCCTCGATGGAATCGGTCACGGCACCCTCTGCCGACTCGAGTCAGGGCGGGGACGCGCTTATGGGCGGCAACTGACGGTGGCGGTGCGCGTCGCTGGACAGGAGGGTCTTTTCCGGCTCTCCCGACCGGTTTTGCGGGCTCTTGCCCCGGACGAATCCGGAACACCGCGAACAGTTGGGACACCGCCGCGCCGGCGGGAGGCCCCGGAGGCGGACGTTCGGCAGATTGTGTTGAACGTCATCGCGACACTCTCCGGAGGAGGGCAGCTCTTCGACCTTGTCGAGCATTCGGGTCAATTGGTCGCGAGGGTCGGCTATGGTCACATCCGGGTCACGGCCTATCGCGACCCACATGAGTGTGGCCTGATCGATCCGCCCGATCGGAAGGCCTATCCCATCGAGTGCCAGCACTGTCTGGAGCGGCCGGTCTGTGAACATGAGCTGAATCCGCGGAGTTCCCCGGCCTCGGCCTGGAAGCGCCTCGGGTTGATTGACTCGGCGGGGCACCCGACCCGGCGCGGTGAGATTTTCAGCTATTTCCATCACGGAGAAGGTCTGGCGGTGGCGGCCGCGCTGGAGGATCCCGACTATCCCATCGACGAGATCATCTCCCATCTCGCGAACCTTCGGGCGGGTCACCGCTTCGAGGACCATGCCCGGACCAGTTCCCGCCTGGCCCGTGCCTGTCGGGATCGCTACGGGGAAGCGTCCTTTGAGGGCTACCTCCATCGAGGGTTGCCCATTCACTACGGTGATGGCGCGGCAGAAGTGCTCGCGGAAATTGCGGCCGGCGCTGGCAGAGGACTCTTCAGCGATGTCCTGCGCCCGGGCGACGTGGAACGCGCCCGCCTTGAGTGGTTCAGCCTCCTGCGCCATACCGTCCATGCGCCGGATCTCGCCTGGGATCGCTGGCGTTCCCTCAAGGCGGCAGCCACGCGGTTGATCGACCTGTCCGGAACCACCCTGGAAGTCATCCACCCTCCGCCCTTGACCCCCGCCCAGACAGGACGGGTCTCTCATCGGTTGCGCTTCCGATAGTGGAAGGAGTGCCCGGCAGGGAATCCTTCGGCGGCTGCATTGAGGCGCGGACCCTCTCCTGAGATTCCACCTTTCGAGATGCCTGCCTCGAAGCCCTTTTCCGAACCTGCGTTCCCGATGTTGCTCTCCCCACGGCTGCTCGCTTTGATCCCGATGTGACCCGCACCGATCAATTGGAGGAATTGAAACCGACGTTCTCCCCGCATCGGTTGCGGGCGATGGTGGCGGCCGGTCTCACGCTGCTCGTCGGGACCGTCTCTCTTCCGGCTGCCGAGTCATCCCATCGGCCGCTCCTCGTCTTTGCCGCCTCCAGTATGGCCGACGTTCTTTCGGAGATCGGACGGGATTTCGAGTCGGCTCATGACGTGAAGGTCCGCTTCAACTTTGCCGCATCCTCGATCCTGGCCCGCCAGATCGCATCGGGTGCGCCGGCCGACGTCTTCCTCTCGGCCGATGAAGCGAAGATGGACCAATTGGAGAGGCAAGAATGGCTGGTCGCCGGATCACGAATCCGTCTGCTGGGAAATCAACTCGTCCTGATCGCCCCTGTCGGGCAATCGCTGGTCGTGGATTCGTTTGCGGCTCTGGCCAGGCCGGAAGTGACCCGAATCGCCCTGGCCGATCCCCGCTCGGTGCCCGCCGGGATCTATGCGCGCGAGTATCTGGAGGACATCGGGCTCTGGGACGTCGTCGAATCGAAGGTGATTCCCCTGGCCAACGTGCGTGCGACCCTCTCCGCGGTCGAATCCGGAAATGTCGAAGCCGGGATGGTTTACCGGACCGACGCCGTCCGCTCCACACGGGTCCGGGTCTGTGCCGTCGTTCCCCTGACGGACGGACCGGTTATCGCCTACCCGGTGGCGCAGATCCGCCGTGACGTCCCTCATCCCATGGCAGGACTCTTTGTTGCCTCCCTTTTCGAGCCTTCGGCCGCCGGGGTTTTCCAGCGCCACGGTTTCCGCGTCCTGAACCCGCCGACCGCGCTGCCGTCCCCCCGAAAGGCGGAACTCCCCTGATGGACGTTGCGATTCTGACTGCGCTTCGCCTTTCCCTGGTGGTGGCCTTGTCGAGCACCGTCCTGATCCTGCCCATCGGACTGGCCCTGGGGTGGCTGATGGCGCGGCGGACCTGGCGGGGCAAAGTGGTGATCGAGACATTGGTCACCCTTCCCCTGGTGGTCCCTCCGGTCGCGACCGGGCTGATCCTCCTCTGGTTACTCGGCCGACAGGGTTTTCCCGGGGGGTGGCTTCATCAGACCTTCGGAGTCGATATCGTATTCACCCGTTACGCCGCGATCCTGGCCGCGGCGGTCATGGCCTTTCCGCTGCTCGTGCGCAGTTGCCGTTCCGCCTTTGCCGAAGTTGATCCCCGGCTTGAGCAGGTCGCCCAGACGCTCGGCGCAGGCTTCTGGCGGACGTTCTTCACCATCACCCTGCCATTGGCTTCGCGGGGCGTCCTCGCCGGGATCGTTCTCGCCTTCGCCCGCGCCCTCGGCGAGTTCGGCGCCACCGTGGTGGTGGCCGGCAACATCCCAGGTGAAACCGCCACCCTTTCGCTTTCCATCTACAGCCTGGTCGAATTGGGCCGCGATCGCGATGCCCTCATCCTGATGGGGTTCTCCGTCGCGCTGGCCTTTCTCGCCGTGGTCGGCAGCGAGATCATCCACCGCAGGAAAGGAGGACGGCCATGAAGCTGGAATTGACGGGCGTTGAGTATCCGCTTTATAACTACATATTGAAGCTGGATCTGGTCATCCGCGGCCGGGTGACCGCGGTATTTGGTCCCTCCGGGGCGGGCAAGACGACCGTTCTCGATCTGGTTGCCGGGTTGAAAACGCCGTCGGTTGGGCGCATCCGTCTCGGGGAGCGCCTTCTGACCGACATCGAAGCGGGCATCCGCATGCCGTCACGGCACCGCCGGATCGGGTATGTCGTCCAGGATGGCGCCCTGTTTCCCCATTTGCGGGTCAGGAGCAACCTCCTCTATGGACAGCCAGGATCGACATTGGGTCGCGGCAGTATCTTCGACTTCGATCATGTGGTCGAGGTCCTGGAATTGTCGGGGCTTCTCGATCGATCGATTGCCGGGCTCTCCGGCGGCGAACGTCAACGGGTGGCCCTGGGGCGAGCCCTGATCTCCCGTCCGGAACTCCTGCTCCTCGATGAACCCCTCGGCAGCCTCGACCGGAAATTGAAGGCGCGAATCATCCCTTACCTCATCCGGGTTCGCGACGAGTTTGCCGTTCCGATGCTCGTGGTGACTCATGCCCCCGACGAAGTCGCCGCACTCTGCGATCAGGTTGTCCTGATGGAGGCGGGGAGGGTGGTGGGTCATGGGAATCCGTCGACCTGGTTCGAGCCCGATCCTGAACCCGGCTGGCGACGGCGCGACGACACCGACATGGGTCGGCAGGCGGGGGGCTTTCCTGTTTGACGGAGTGTGGGGATCCATCCCCCACACTCTGTTGCATGGGCATCGGGGCGGGTTTATCCCGCATTTCATCCTTCCGGGTGTCAGAAGGCGATTCGGACTCCGCTGACGAGATTTCGACCGGGAAGCGTCACCTCATCTTTGAGGAAAGAGGTGCTGAGTCGGGCCTCTTGATCGGTCAGATTCGTGCCTCGGAGAAAGAGGGTCCACGTCGTTCCCGGGGCCTCAATCGCATAGGACAGGTAAGCGCTGACCAGGCTGTAGCTGTCGGTTGGGGCCTCGCCGGGCGCAGTTCTTTCCTGTTGGGCTGAGTAGCGGACCGAGGCACCGGCGGCAAAGCCGCCGGTGGCAAAATCGGCCCCCAGGCCGAAACGGAAGGGTGGGATTCGAGGGAGCGGTTGATCGCTGGTTTTGTCGGTCGCGTGAACGTAGTCGGTCGTCACCGTGAAATCGAGGCGGTAGTCCTCGGCATCATGAGCGTGGAGAACCGCTTCCAATTCGCCGCCGATGAAAGCTGCGTCGCGGCCGACGAACCGATAGACGGGCAGGTCGTCCCTGACCTCTCCGGTCTTCTCCTCAAAGATATAATCATCGAAGCGATTGGCAAAGACGGAGAGTTGGCCGGTGATCCATCCGGATCTCTTGCGAAGGACAAGGTCCGAAGACCAGGCCGTTTCCTTGCCGAGTCCGGGGTCGCCGATTTCGTAGGCGCCGGTGGCGGCATGAGGTCCGTCGGCCAAGAGTTCCTGCGCGTTCGGGAGACGTTCGGTTCGTGAAACGGAAAGGCCGATGGAATAGTCGGGAAGGAATCGCCAGACAATTCCGGCGGAAGCACTGAGCCCGCTGTTCTTGATCGAAGAGGCGCTTCCATCCGTCACGTCGATCGTCTGATCTTCGATCCTCAGCCCGATCTCGCCGGCCAGAGCATCGCTTGTATAGGATTCGACCGCGAACAGGGATCCTTTCCCGGTGAGGGTCGGAGGAAGAAATGCTTCGTCGCCGGCCGCGGCGAAATTGGTCCGGGCATATTCCAGGCCAAATGCACCGACGAAACCTTTGATCTCGGAATGGACAGCTTCGAGCCTTCCCTCGAACGCTTTGGAGGTGAAGCGGGTTCCAATCGCATCGCCCTCCAGTTCGACGTGCTCGTAGTCTCCGTAGCCGAGTCGCAGGGTTGCTTCCTCGAGCCATTCGATTGGTTTCTTCAAACCAGCCCGGGCCCGCAGACGCTGTTGTTGCAGGTCGATTCGGACCGCCTCCGCTCCGTCATCGGCCGGTTCTCCATCAACGGGCTCTCCGGTCGTGTCTTCGTCCCCGCTCTCATGTTCATGGCCACCGGGGATGCCGTAGAACGAATCGTATCGGGTGTAGGCGACTCCGGCATGTCCCTTGTCCCAGAAGGTCGATAGCCCGATGGTATGGTTTTCGGTCTTCACCGCGCTGTTGGGAAGGGTTCCGTCGAACGGCTCCTCATCGCTCGAATGGGCCTCTTCCTCATGAGCATACTCCGATTCGGGTGGCACGGGGATGCGGATATCGCCGGAATCCCGCTTCAAGCCCGAGGCATGCCAGCCGATTCGTTCGGTCCCGCCGGAGAACCGGCCGGCGGCAACCCACTCGCCGTTGTTGGAGCCGTAGCGACCCTCGATCTCTCCAGTGAAGGGCTTTTCCGGGGGGAGGTCCGGCAGCGAACCATCAACTGTATTCACGACACCGCCGAGAGCGGAACTGCCGAATCTCAAGGTGGCCGGGCCCCGGATGACCTCGATCCGTTCGGCAAAGACCGGCTCAATCGAGACGGCGTGGTCCGGGCTGATCACGGACGCATCAAACGTGCCAAGTCCATCGGAAAGGACGCGGATACGGTCGCCGCCCATTCCGCGGATGATCGGGCGGCTGCTACCGGGACCGAAGCTGGTTGCGCTGACTCCGGCCGTGCCATCCAGGGTCTCCCCGAGAGTGGATGCGGCCTGCCGGTGCAGGCGGTCGTCCCGGATCAGGAAGATCGGTTGTGCCAGGTCATCGGCCGAACGGGGTGAGGCAAACGGCGTCACCAGGACTGCCTCAAGCTCAATGGGTTCGTCACCGATCCCGGGCTCCGGGGCTTCGGCCTGCAGGCGAATGGTGGGGCGGAGAAAAAGCACCGAGGCCACCGCCCCGGCAAAGAAGGTGAATGATTTCATGGTACTGTCATTGGATAGTCGAAGAATCCGCGGGGGAGGGTCCCGCAGGAGGAGAACGCGCAAAGGACGGATTTTCATTCCGACCGACGCGGCATGTATCGATTATCCTATGACAGGTGGGCTCAGGGCCCAGGGAAGCCGGTGGGGAGGTGGCTTGAAATCGGGGGTCGGCGGGAGGGTTGCGAGGAATACAATCGCGAGCTCGACTGGATGAGGAGCCGGGTGCCACTGGGCCGGGTATTCGAAATGACCGTCCCGGATCAGGGTCAGCAGGCAGACATGGGGAACCGAGGCGTCCTCGTCGCAGTGAATTGCGTGGTGCAGGCCGGGGCTGGTGGCGATAAGCGAGACGAACAGGAGAACGGCGGCGAGCAAGCCGGCCACCGCGCCTTTCAAACCTGTCCTCGTCCCGATCCCCATTTTGACCATCCGCTGGAATTATACGAAAGGTGTCAAGGGGTCGAAAGTGGATCCGGCGATGAACAGGTCGTCACCCGTTTTTCGGACGAAAAATGGAAATCCGTTCGGGATCGGCCTCGAGAAAGGGTCCCCCGATCAGGTCGATGCAATAGGGAATGGCGGGGAAAACGGCTTCGAGGCATTCTCCGATGGCCTTGGGTTTGCCGGGGAGATTGACGATGAGGGCGCACCCGCGGACACCCGCAGTCTGGCGGGAGAGGATGGCGGTAGGCACGAAACGCAGGGAGGTCGCCCGCATCAGCTCGCCGAATCCGGGCAGCATCTTCTCGCAGACGTCGGCGGTGGCTTCCGGGGTCACGTCGCGGGTGGCGGGGCCGGTACCCCCGGTGGTGATGACCAGGCTGCAGCCCTCCTCATCGACGAGGCGGACCAGGCAGGCGGCGATCTCATCCCTTTCGTCGGGGACGATCTGATAGACGGTTTCAAACGGCGTCGTGAGGTAATCACGCAGGAGGGCGACGGCGGCCTTTCCGGGTATGTCCTCATAGATGCCGGCGCTGGCCCGGTCGGAGACGTTGATCACACCGATTTTGACTGGGTTTTTCATGGAAGGCGAGGGATCGGGCCTGGGGCGGCCTCAGGCATTGCAGAACCGGGGATTTGTGGTAAAGGAGGATCTACTGCATGGAGCAAAAGGAGTTCAGCGAGATCGTCGATTTGATTCGGAAGGAGGATGCGCGGTTTGACCGCCAGGCCTATTTCTTCCTGCGGGGTGCATTGGACCAGACCGTGACGAAAATGCGCAAGGCGGGGCTCCTTCTCGGACGCCGCAGCAACCATGTGGCCGGCCCGGAACTGCTCGAGGGAATTCGAGATTACGCCCTCGAGCAATACGGACCGATGGCCCTGACCCTGCTCCGGGCATGGAATATCGGATCCTGCGGAGATTTCGGGGAGATCGTTTTTAATCTGATCGACTATGGCGTGCTCAGCAAAACGGATGAGGATTCCCGGGAGGATTTTGCGGAGATCTTCGATTTTGATGAAGCTTTTGCCAAGCCGTTCAGGCCGGTTAAGCGCCGATTGCCGGACCCTCCGGTCCTCCCGGTGGAGTTGTCCTGAGACGACTCGTGACCGATCAACCGATTCTGTTGAGGTGCCCTTGTGATGAATGAAACGCCTTTGCATCCGACGAAGACTTCGCCGGTCACCCTCGAGAATCTCCTGAATGAGGCGGTTGATCGACGGGTTCTTGACAATGGGCTGGTGGCGATCGTCAAGCCGGACCACAGCAGTTCGGTGGCCAGTGTCCAGGTCTGGGTGCGCAGTGGGAGTATCCATGAGGGGCGCTGGATCGGAGGGGGGCTCTCGCATTTCCTCGAGCACATGCTCTTCAAGGGAACGGAGCGGCGGGCCGGCCGGGAGATTTCAGCCCTCGTTCAGGAGAATGGAGGCTATATCAATGCCTACACAACTTTCGATCGGACGGTCTACTATATCGATATCCCAAGCGAAGGCGTCGAGGTGGCCCTGGATGTTCTCGGCGATGCCGTTTTTCACTCAAGACTGCCCGAGGAAGAGGTGATTAAGGAAAAGGAGGTCATCCTCCGGGAAATCGACATGTATCAGGATGATCCCGATCATCTGCTTTCCCAGGCCCTCTTTGAGACGGCTTTCCGTGAACACCCTTACCGGCAGCCGATCATCGGACACCGGGATGTCTTCAGGCAGGTCAGTCGTGAAGACCTGGTGGCCTACTACCGGGAACGCTATGTGCCCAACAATGTCGTCGTGGTGGTGGTGGGCGATGTCGATCCGGAGGCGACCTTTGCCGGAATCGGCAAACACTTCGGCGGCCCTTCGCGGGCCCGGCTCGAACCGGTCTTTCTCCCGGCCGAGACCCCTCAACTCGCGCCCCGGCGTCGGGAATTGACCGGGGAGGTGGAAATCACCCGGGTCGCCCTGGCCTACCCGGTCCCCGGGCTTTCCCATCCCGATACGCCGGCGCTTGATCTTCTGGCGATGATCCTCGGACATGGCGACAGTTCGCTCCTCTGGCAGACCCTCCGGGAGCGGAAACGGCTCGTACATTCCGTCGGATCATCGAACTGGAATCCGGGTTCGTCCGGACTGTTCTATATCTCAATGATCTGCGAGGCGGACAAACGGGAGGCCGCGATCAAGGCAGTTCAGGATGTGATCGAAGGGGTGGCGAAGCGCGGCGTGACGAAATCGCTACTGGCCAAGGCCATCCGCCAGATTGAAGTGGGCGAGATCAACGTCCGCAAGACGATGAGCGGACAGGCTTCGCGGCTCGGGGTGGCGGAAGTGGTCGTCGGGGAACTGAATTTCGCACCCACCTACCTCAGGCGGCTGGCTGCGGTAACGGTGGCAGACCTGAAACGGGTGTGCCGGGAGAGACTTCGGCCCGGCGGATTGACCCGGGTGGTCATGAACCCGAAAGGCGTCCATGATGTGGAGGCGGCAGCCATTGTCCGTCGGTCGACGAATCCCGATTTTGAGGAGGTCCACCTGGCCAACGGCGTGCGCGTTCTTCTGAGGGAAAATCCGTCCCTGCCGAATCTTCACCTGAGGGTGGTAGGTCGGGCCGGCGGCTTCGTGGAGCAGCCGGAGCGGCGGGGGGTCACTCAGTTGATGAGCTCCCTCATGACGCGGGACACGGCCAAGCGGTCGGCGGCGGAAGTGGCGGGTCTGATCGAGTCGGCCGGCGGTTCTTTCCGCGAGTTCGCCGGCGACAACAGCTTTGGCCTTTCCTGCGATGTACTCCCGGAGGACGAAGTCCTCGCTTTGAGCCTGCTGGCCGAGGGCCTGTGCTCGCCCGCCTTCAAGTCAAACACGGTAAAGCGCGAACGCGAGGCCCAGCTCGCGGGCATCCGGGAGGCCAATGACGATATTGTCCACGCCTCGCGCTACCGGCTTCGGGACCTGTTCTTCGGGGACCACCCGTTGGGGGTGGGAAGCGACGGACGGATCGAAACGGTGGCACGGTTGCGTCCGGCGGATCTCGAAGCCCATCGCCGCAGGCTGGTGGTGGGCGGAAATCTGGTCGTCGCCGTTTCCGGTGTTTTTGAACGCAATACGTTGCTTCAACGGGTGGAGGATGCGTTTGGCGCGATTTCGGCCGGCGAGTTGGATGTCCCGGCACGGGAAGAGATACTCCCGGCGGTATCCGGCAGCCACTTGATGGCGCAGGCCCGCGAGCAGGTCATCGTGCATCACGGTTTTCCAGGACCGGGGCTGCTCTCGGATGATTTCATGGCAAGCGAGGTTCTCGATGAAGTTTTCAGCGGAATGGCCAGTCAGCTCTTCGAACGAGTCAGGGAAGAAAAGGGATTGGCCTATTTTGTCCGCTCGGGCCGGGTGCTGGCCATGCATGAGGGGATGTTCTCTTTTGTGGCAGGCACCAGCCCGCAAGGTTACCGTCAGGTTATCGACGAACTCGAACGTGAGGTCGATCGGGCCTGCTCCGGCGGGCTGACCGAAGTGGAGCTTATTCGCAGCCGGACGCGATTGAAGGCGGGGCGCCGGATGTCCGTCCAGACGAATTCGGCCTGTGCCGTCCAGGCGGCGTTGAACGCGATCTATGGCCTGCCAATCAACGACTGGCGTCATTACGACTCCAAGGTCGACGCGGTCACCCTCGCGGATCTTCAGGCCTTCGCCTGCCGGCGGTTTCTGCGGAACAAGAGGATCGAACTGCTGGCCGGAGCAGTCGCGGAAGCTTAACCCCCCACGCCGGCCTCTTCCTTGCTGATGGGCTTGAAGTCGGGACGGGCGAACCGCTGGGTTGGAACCGGGCCGACAGGGTTGAGTCTGTGACGGTCTACCCCGCGACACAGGTAGGTCTTGAAGTTCGGGTTGACCGAAAGGTCGTTTTTGACGTGGGTGCCGCTGTAGCGGATGGTCAGACCGGCTCTTCGCCGGGATGACGGGTTGGCCGGAGAGCCGTGGATGGCACGGTCGTCGTGGAGCGAGGCCTCCCCGGCCTTGAGCTTGAATTGGACCGCCGCGTCCTCGCGAACGGATCCGCCTTCGAGCTCCAGGGTGAGCACGGAATCGGTCTGGGTGGAGCGCTGGTGCTTGATCAAACCCATTTTGTGGGAACCCGGGACGATCTTCATCCCTCCGTTGACCTCGTCGACGTCGTCAAACGCGAGCCAGACCGTGACGGTGTTCATGGGCTCCATCGGCCAATAGTAGGCATCCTGGTGCCAGCCAACCGTTTCCTTGGAGTGGGGCGGCTTGATGAAGAAGTTGCTGGCCCAGAGATAGAAATCCGGGCCGAGGATACCTTCGACCAGGTCGAGTATCTTCGGGTTCATGCAGATCTCGTAGAGATAGAGGCTGGTCTCATGCCATTCGCGGATGTCCTTGGCCGTTTCTCCGTGATGCAGGAGGGCCAGCAGCTGAGGGAGCTCGGCATTGTAACGCTTCATCTCCTCGGCGGTGTAAATGGGAGGCAGGCCGATGAGGTAGCCGTTTTCGTGGTAGAACCGGATTTGTTCCGGAGTGAGGCGGTAGGGAGTGGTCATGGGTCTGGGGAAGCAAATGAGAAGATTTTCAGGGACGATGGATGGGATCCGCTGCCTTTTCAAGTAACCAGTTGGTTACCTTCCGGACCGGATTCCCTGCCCCGGGCGGGGACGGGCGCGGGCCAATTTGGGCTTGTTACCTGAATTTTTCCAATGTCACTCAGATTTAACCTTTCTGTAACATTTGGGCTGCTTCCTGGGTTGAGTCCGGGAAATCGCGGCAGCAGCCTGCAGCCTTCATCACGCAAACCGAAACCCGTCGCACCATGATCTTCAATAATGTCCGCTGGATGGCGTTGGCCCTGGCCGCCGTCCTCCCCACCGCCGCGTTTGCGGCCAGTGAAACGTCCGTCCTGGTCAGTATTCTTGTCCGCAAGGGTATCCTGACCGAAGCGGAGGCAAAGGAAGTCGTCGCGGAAATGTCCGCAATGACCGGCGCCGCGGCGCCGGACGCGATTCCGGTGGCCGAGGCAACCCCTGACGTGGTGGGGACCCCGGTTCCGGAGGCCAAACCGGCCAAGAAGGAGCCGGTCTACGTGGCCGCGGCCAGCAAGATTGCCACTGGCTTCAAGCTGGGCGGCCGTCTCCAGGTGCAGTATGCCGGGCTGGATACCGATATTGACGGAACCGATAATGATCCTGCACAGACCCGCCATTTCTTTCTGCGTCGGGTCTATCTGGGCACCTCGGTCGACTTCGGGGAGCAGTGGAGCGCGAAGGTGACCTATGATTTCGCGAGCGCGGGCTTTGACGCAGCCTATATTCGTTTTGAGGCAGACGACCAGAACCTCTTCGATTTCGGTCTGCGGAAGGTGAACTTCGCTTACGAGGAAACCCTCTCGAGCGGGAGCATCCCGGCAATCGAACGGTCGGGTCTGACCCGTTACTTTGTGGAGACCAATAACGGCCGGCGTCTGGGTGCGGGCAGTTACCGGATCGGCGCCTTCTATGAGGGTGAATCCGGAAATCTCTTTTACGGCGCGTCGGTGACGAATCCGGAGCGCCCCATCAATGCGGCCGACGCTGCCGCTCAGGGCGACGTCTTCAACAACGGTCTGGCCTTCTGGGCCAACGGCGGCATCAAGACCAAATATGAAGGAGGATCGGCGATCTTCGGGGCGGCTTTTGGCTATATGAAGGATCAGGGCGCGGTGGTCGGGACCGGGCGGGATCTCACTGTCGGGTCGATCTACACCGACGCCAAGATGGGTGGACTCCGTCTGATAGCGGAAGTGCTGGCGGCTGACGACGGAGTCGGCAACCCCTGGGGCTACTCGCTCCAGCCGATCTTCGCGATCACACCGACACTCGAGGGCGTCGTCCGGCTCAGCTATGTGGACTCCGATGGACGCGGCATCCGACTGTCCGATGGGGTGCGCTCGGCACCCGGCGGCGGCACCATGGACAAGCTCTACGAAGGCTATCTCGGAGCCAACTGGTTCATCATGGGCAATGACCTGAAACTTCAGGGCGGTCTGGTCGTTGGCCGTAGTATGGACGGGCTTGATGGATCCGATGCCGAAGCCACCACATTCGGCCTCCGTTCCCAACTCCAGGTCAATTTCTGACCTCAGAAATTCCAGGTACCCCAGCAATAGGCTGAAGTCGGCCCCCGGGTTGTTCCCGGAAGGCCGGCCGGGCTGAATCCGCCGAATTCGGTGCCGTCTCCCCCGATGGGGATATCCAGCCCGAAGGTGAGCTGGAACTGCTGGCTGGCGTCCCAGACGACGCGGGGTTGCAGCAGGGCCGAGGGGTCCTCGAGGTTCGTGATGGCGCTGATGTAGAAATTGACGAGGGGGTGCCACTCAATCTGGGCGGAAATCACTCCGTAGTTCGAGCCCAGGACAAAGAGACTTCCGCGGGCCATCGCGGTCAGGACGAAGGGATCCTCAAGCGCCGCCGCGTAATCCTCTTCTCCCAGGCCGTTGTGGTAGTATTCGAAGAAGCCATAGATGTTCTTCCCGGCCCAGGCCCAGGAATACTGAAGGTTGGCCACCAGTGCGAAATAGTCCGCGGTTTCAGGCCCGAAGTCGGATTCGATCCGATTCCAGGTCGCGTCAATCCGCCAGGTTGTGCCGCCGGCAAGGCCGGAAAGGCCCGCCCCGATGACCGGTTGACCATAGTGCCACGCCGCGAGAGCAAAGACCTCTGCGTCGCCGAGAATGGTCTGGTATTGGCCGGCCACGGATGTCTGGTCGGCCGCGACTGAACCGGAAGCCGGATCCCGGCGGGCCACCCCGAGGATTTGAATCCCTCCGGTATCCCTCGGCAGATCAAGGAAGATCATGTCGTCGCCCGTCTTGAAATCGCGAGCGATGTCACTGGGGGCGAAGGGATTGAAGAGATCAAACGGATTGAAGGCGAGTCCGCCTCCCCAGGTGACGGCCTGGCGGCCGATCCGGACGGTTCCCCAAGAAGGGGACAGGGTAAGGGCAAGCCGGTCGATCCGGGCCGTGGTCAGATGGCGATTGCCTTCGGCGAGTGTCCAGGTCAGGTCGAAGAGCCGGCGGTCATCGCTGGTTGACGAGATTCCGTTGCCGCCCCCGAAACCGTCGGCCCCTCCTTCGAATCCGGCCGCGAGCATCCGTTCACGGGTATCGCCGAGCGTGGTGGTCAGATCGACCTCGAAGTCAAGGATCACGGGCTCGGATACCGCCGTGGTCATCCATCGGGCGGTCCCCCCCAGGTCGGCCAGGGCGCTGTCTCCGTAGGCACTCCAGAAGGAATCGTTGGCGACCCGCCCGATACGGGCTTCGGCCTTGGCGTAGAAGCCGGATTCCCAGGTGACAGGCGGAGCCCCCAGGAGGGGCCGACCGAGGATGCCGGTTAGGATCGCTCCCGCCACCAGAAGGCAGGCTCGGCCCGATTGTCCCCGAATTGGTGGGATCCCGTTCACTTCGGGCGTTCGTCGGCCACCACCCGGCCATCGCGCAGGCGAATGATTCTCCGGGCGCATTCATGACGAGTTCGTCGTGGGTGGCAAAAACGAAGGTTACGTCATGGCTCCGATTGAGATGAAGCATCAGGTCAAGCAACTCCTTCGCGGTTTCCGAATCGAGGTTCGCCGTCGGCTCATCGGCGAGCACGATGGTGGGGTGGCTTACGATGGCCCGGGCCACCGCGACCCGTTGCTGCTGGCCTCCGGACATCTCCGCCGGTCGCCGGTCGTGCAGTCCCTCCAACCCCACCTCATCGAGGATCCGCTTCGCCCGCTCGTGCCGTTCGGACCGGGTGACACCCTGGAGCAGCATGATGTACTCGACATTCTCGAGAGCGGAGAGGACCGGAATGAGGTTGTAGGCCTGGAAGACGAAGCCGATATCCTTGAGACGGATACGAGTGACTGCTGCCGGGCTCAGTTGGTCGAGACGGCGTCCGGAGAGATCGATCTGCCCGGAATCCGGCGTATCCAGTCCTCCAATCACGTTGAGCAGGGTGGTCTTGCCCGAACCCGATGGTCCGACCAGGGCGGCGAATTCGCCACGGGCAAATGACAGGCTGACCCCGTCGAGGGCTTTGACCCTGATCTTGCCCTGCAGGTAGCTTTTTGAGATGTCCGTGACCTCGACGGTTCCGGAGAGCGGTTGAGGGGCCGGGTGTGGTGTCATCGTCTTTCGGAGAATCGTTCAGAACCGGGTCATGGCGTCGACCGGGGAGATGCGGCCTGCCTTGATCGCGGGGTAGAGGCTGACCAGCAGGCCGAGGGTGACGACCATTGAGCCGGCAAGGGCGTAGTCGAAGAGGTGATCCCGGGGGTAGATGACGCGGGAAACCCCGAAGTACTCCGAACCGGCGGCGAAGGCGGAAAAATCGATGCCGGTTTGGCTGAGCAGGGCGATCGAAGCGGCGCCCAGGGCGATGCCGAATCCCAGTCCGACAACGAGAAGCATGGCGGTCTCCAGAATGACGCCCCGGATGATGCCACCCGGAGTCACGCCGAGGGCCCGGACAAGGCCAAACTCCCGGATCCGTTCAAAGACCGCCATCAGGATGGTATTGACCAGGCCGAAAGCCATCGCGATGAAGACAACCAGGTTCCAAATCAGGGAATAGACATTCATACTGTCGAGATAGACGCCGATGAAGGGAACCAACTCGCGCCAGGTCAGAATCCGGAACCCGGATTCCGGAAGCTCTGCCCTGAGGGCCCGGGCGGTGTTTTCCGCCTCTCCGGCCAGCGGCAGGACAATACTGAACTCGGTGACGTCGCCGTTGATGGCGAGCATGGCCTGAACGGTCGGCCGCAGGGCAAAGACGAACTGCTTCTCGGTCATCTCCATCTGGGCGCGAAACACGCCCACGATGGTGAAGGCCTGCGATTCGATTTCTCCGGTCGCATTCTGGGCGTCGATCACCAGTCGATGGCCGACGCGTGCCTCAAGGCGATCGGCGAGCGCCTTCCCGATCAGAATCCCATGGGGCGCCCCTGCGAGGTTACTACCCTCGATCGGAGCGGTGCCGATGAAGGAAAGGCCGGCTTCCCGGGCCGGATCGATCCCGACGAGGGTGATGCCGCCGGTGTGCCGCGCGCTGCGGATGACGGCCGCCGACCGGACCCGGCTGGTCCAGCGACTTCCGGCCGGCAGGATCTCCCGCAGGGCGCGGCTGACCGGGTCCGTTTCATGTATCCTGTAATCAATGACGGGGTTCTCGAAGTAGCCGGGAGCCTGCACCTGAAGGTGACCGGTAAGATTCACGATGTTCGACTGCACCATGTCTTCGACCATGCCGCGCATGAAGGCACTGAAGAAGACCATCGACCACACCCCAACGGCGACAGCGGAGAGGATGACGAGGGTGCGGCGGGAATTTCGCCAGAGATTGCGCCAAGCGATCAGGGTATTCATGGCGGCGTTACGCGGTGTGGATGGCCTCGACCGGGCGCAGGCGCCGGATCTTCAGGACCGGGAGCAGGGCGGCGAGAAGGGTGACCACCAGGACCACGGAGGGTCCAAGGGTGGCGGTGACGGGCGAGAGCTCGGGATAGGCTCGCGGGGGAAGTCCGTATTGGACCATGTAGGCGGCCGCTTCCTCTCCGAAATCGATGCCGACCCGGGCGAAGTAGAGGGTGATGATTGAACCGAGGGCGATACCCGTGAGGACTCCGGCCAGGGTGAGAAGTCCGGACTCGAGCATGAGCACCCGGACGAGGCGCCACGGGGTCGTGCCGATCGCCATCATGACGCCGAACTCCCGGGTCCTTTCGTAGACCGCCATGATGAAGGTGTTCAGGATGCTGAAAGCGACGACAAGAACCAGGATCAGGTACATGACACCGCCGATCAGCATATCGAGCTCGATTCCCTCGAGCAGTCCCGGCAACAGCTCCCGCCAGGTCAGGGTGACCAGAGGGTGCTCTTTGGTCCCGAGGCCGGAGACTTTCCCCTCGATCTCCCGGGCCGGTTCGGCCAGCCACCAGAGACTGTCCGACCGGATAAGGATACGATGAACTGCGCCCTCCATTCGAAAGACTTCGTCGAAGAAGGCACGGCCGACATAGAGGGTGGATCGATCCACCTCCGGCTGACCGGTTTCAAACAGGCCTTGGATGACGACGTCTCCGGCGGCAATCGACCCATCGCGGGCCGAGCCGAGAAGAGTGACCGTGTCGCCGGCCCCGATGCCGAGATTGCGGGCGAGGAGTCCACCGATGACGGCCCGATCGAATTCCTCAGGTTTCAGGAAGGTGCCCTCCCGGACTGTGTCGGCCACGGTCGTGACCCTCGACTCCGTCTCGGGATCGATGCCGATGACCATCGCACCCAAGGCGTGGTCCTTGCCGGCGAGAAGGGAAAATCCTTCCGAACGGACCGTCGTGGCACGCACCCGCGGGTTTCCGTCCAGGGAGTGGATGACGGCTTCCGGGTCGGGGATGACCAGCCAGACCTGCGGATCATCCCGGTAGTCGTCGGCGAGAATCTGCAGGTAACCGGTGCCGCCATTGACCGAGGCGCGGATCATCAATTGGTACTGGTTGGCTGCAAGTGAGAGCATGAAGACCAGAATGGCCGATGCAAAGACCACCGCGCTGATCGAGAGCATCGACCGGCGCCGGTTGCGCCAGAGGTTCCTCCAGGCCAGCTGCAGATCGTTCCTCATGGCCGTCAATCAGCGGCGCGGATTCCGGAGAAACGTCTCCGTGAATACCCGGTCGGGCAAGCTCTCGAGGAACTGAAGCGAACGGTATTCGATGCGGGTGTAGCGGGTCGCGTCGTTCGCCTGGACCATGGTGAGAATCCGGGGCAGCAGACGGCCGCCGAGGATCTCCAGTTGCGACATTTCCAGCGTCTTGACCAGCTCTCCGTCCTGGTCGAAAAACGTCTCACGGAGCATGATCTTGTCCTCCCTGATGAGAACGACCTGCTTGCCCCAGACCACCGGTGCCCCGGGCTTTGGTGTGAGAAGAACCTCGTAGACCGTCAAGCCGCTCTCGGTGGTAGTCCCGGTCAGTTCATGCGTGTAGTCGACGAGGATGCTGTCGGTCTTGGCAAGATCATGATTGGTGAAATCGGACCCCATCCAGGATTGACTCATGAGGGAGGGGGGCAGCTTGATCACGCGGTTGACCCGCGGGTTGAAGGTCCACATCTGCTCGCCTTTCTTCAGCGTCCCGTTTCCCCGGTCGCGGGCGGGATCCGTGATCACAATGACACTGTCATCGTCGCCCCGGGTCCAGGCTTCCAGGGTCTGGGAACGTTCCCATTCCGGACGATGAATGGTCATTTCCATGACGGCCTCGGATGCTTCGCCGCGGTAATAGCGGAACGATTCGCGGATCAATTCGGTTGCGTCGGGCTCACCGGCCCGAACGCTCAAGACGCCGGTGGCGACGGACAAGACACCGACCAGAACGACCCCCGCGCGTCCCGCATGCAACCGTGGTTTCATGATCGTTCCGACTCTAGCCCGGAAATCCGTCCGGGTGAAGAGGAAACGGTTCCTGCTGCAGGCGTTGCCGTCAGTTCCGGAGGGCGTCGAAGAGCGCGATGATGTTCGCGGGCGGCACGTTGGCCTGGATATTGTGGATCGGAGCGGCCACGAGGCCTCCGTTGCGCCCGAGAATCCCGATGTTTTTCCGGGTTTCCTCCGCCACTTCTTCGGGAGTCCCGTCGGTCAGGGTGGACTGGCCGTCACAGGTGCCACCCCAGAAGATGATCCGGTCACCGAATCGACGTTTGAGGGATGCCGGATCCATGCCGGCGGCCGAGGTTTGAACGGGATTGATGATGTCCACCCCCATTTCGATGATCGAATCGAGGAGAGGTTCGATGGCCCCATCGGAATGGAGCATGACTTTCCAGGGCGTGTGGGCATGGATCCAGTCGAGGCCGCGCTTGTAGGCCGGCAGGAGTTTCTCCCGGAACATCGACGTGGAGAGAAAGGGAGAGGACTGGGTTCCGAAATCATCGCAGATCTGGATGATCTGGACCCGATCGCCCACCGCCTGCCGGAAGCGAGCAAGGTTCTCCAGCCAGACGTCGGTCAGGATGCCGAAGAGGTCGGTCACATAATCGTCCTCGGAGGCGAAGGTGATCATCCATTCCTCGAATCCACCCTGGCCGATTCCGTTGAAGAGTTCATAGGGAGGACCCATCGGGGCGATGATCGCCTGTTCGGTTCGGGTGAAGAGGCGTTGCGATTCCGCCCGGTAGTGTTCGAGAACCGGATCGGAAATCAGTGAAGGACGCCAGGTGGAAAGGTCGGGATGAGTGGCTCCGGGGTATTTCTCGAAACGGTCGAAATACCAGGCACCGGATGGCATGGCCGCGATGACCTCCCGGCTTCGTCGGAGAACGAATCCGCCGTGGCCATCCGGTTCCGGATGAAAACCGCCGGGGATTCCAACCTCGAGTCCACCCGGAAGAATCCACGATTTCCAGTCGCGGTTCTCGATTCCGAACGCAACCGCCGGACGATGCAGGCCGACACAGTCGGCCCCGAATCGATGCGCCACTTCCGGTTCGATTTCGGCCAGCATCTGGTAAGTGTCGAACACGCGGGGCGGAGGGTTCGCGGGTAGGCCGAGTGCCTGGCGCAGAAGGGCGTAGGCCCAGATCGAGATTCCGGACTGGCGGGTGCCGCCGAAGTCGACGGGAAGTCGGTCGACCGGTTGCCGGTTCAGAGTGGCGAGGATGCGTTCGCGGGAAGTCATGCCGAGTCCCCAATCCTGGCCACGGACAAGGTCCCGGGCAAGAACCCGCTTGGATCGCTGTCGCACAGTCGTAGATCAAGTTTGTAACATAATAGGTTACAAACCTAATCGTTCCGGGGCCGGTCGTCCTGACAGGTTGCTCCACGGCGCCAACCGGTTCTTTTCGACTTTATGCTTCGTTCCCGGGGGATCATCATCGGGGATCATGTCTGATCTCCGAGTATCCGGATTGTTCGTCGTCTGGGGAGCGATTGTGCTGACCGCGGCGGCTCAGGAAGAGTCTTTTGCCCCGGCAGTGCTGCCTCCGATCGTCCCGTGGTCGGGTTCAAGCGAGGCCCTCGTGGTTGGTGCGGATCATCCCTGGGTCACTCCCTCGGAATTGACGGATCTGGCGGATTCGCCCGACTACGCGGAGACTCTGGCTTACCTCGAGCGTTTGTGCCACGCATCGGATCGGCTCGAGCTGGAGGTCTTTGGCCGGACAGGCGAGGGGCGTGATCTTTATGTGGTGATTGCGCGATCGGAGGATCAGAGTGAGGACAGGCCGATCGTCCTCGCCCAGGCGGGGATCCATTCCGGAGAGATCGATGGAAAGGATGCCGGACTCATGCTCCTTCGGGATATGGCGGTTGGCGGGAAGGGAGAGATTCTGGAGAAGGTGGATTTTCTTTTTGTTCCGGTCTTCAACCTCGATGGGCATGAACGACGTTCCCTCTACAACCGTCCCAACCAGCGGGGGCCCATTCACCAGGGCTGGCGGACCACGGCGCGCAATCTGAATCTGAACCGGGATTATCTGAAGGCGGACAGTCCGGAGATGCGGGCGATGTTGGGGTTGATCCGTGAATGGGAGCCGGACCTTTATCTCGATCTTCACGTCACCGACGGGATCGATTATCAGTATGACATCACCTTCGGCTATAACGGCTATGACGGGAATCCCGCCTGGTCGCCCCGCATCGGAGCCTGGCTGGATGAGATCCTGCGTCCCGAGGCAACCAAAGCGCTGCTCGATGGAGGCCATATTCCGGGCCGACTGGTCTTTGCTGCCGACGATCGCGATCCCGCCAAGGGAATCGGGTTGGGGTCGACCATGCCGCGGTTCTCCGACGGCTACGGCGATCTCCGGCACCTGCCAACGATCCTGGTCGAGAATCACTCGCTCAAGCCCTACCGTCAGCGGGTTCTCGGCACCTACGTTTTTCTGGAAGGCGTCCTGCGCTGCGTCGGCGAGAACGCGGCGTCCTTGAAGGCGGCCATCGCAGCTGACCGGGAGGCGCGGGTGGAAGCCGCACTTTGAGTGGAAGATGAATGAAGAGGGGCGGTTGGTTGATTTTCTCGGGATGGAATACGAGGAATTCCCTTCCGAGGTGTCTGGTGAAGAAGAGATACGTTGGTTGGGGCAGCCGGTCATCTACCGGGATTATCCGATGCAGACGGGGGCGGTCGGAGCGACTATCGAACGGCCGATCGCGTATTGGGTTCCGGCGGCTTGGTCCGAAGTGATTGAACGGCTGAGGTTGCATGGGGTGGAGATGGAGGCGATCCCGGAGCCCGCCACGCAGCTGGTCAGTCGGCTGCGGTTGGTGGACCCCAAGGTCGCCTCGGTGCCCTACGAGGGATGCTACCGGATGTCGGCGGGGTTCGAGGTCGAGCGGCGGGAAGAGACCTTTCCGAAAGGAACTTTTCGGATTCCGACCGATCAACCTTTGGGTGACCTCGTGGTGGTGGCCCTTGAGCCGACGAGTCCGGCCTCGTTTTTCGCCTGGGGATTTTTCCCGGAGATTCTCCAGCAGACAGAATATATCGAGGGTTATGTCATGGATCCCCTGGCCGAGCGGATGATGGCGGAGGATCCCGACCTTCGCGAGGCGTTTTCCCGGGCCCTGGAGGAGGATCCGGAACTTGCGGGCAATCGTGATGCGCGGCTGCGCTGGTTCTATGCGCGGACGCCCTATTTTGATGATCGGTACCTGCTCTATCCAGTGGCGATTGAGGGACGGTTGGACTGATAGGATTTGGGGGACTCGGGTGGGGCGGGTCGGGGCGCAACCGCTTTGCTCAAGGCAGTAGAAGGAACTCATCCACGAGATTACGCGGGATAAAGCATCCGCGCGAGCCCGCGGTGCCCCGGAAACCTGTCCCTGCGCCTGGAGCAGGCCTTCCCATCCGGGAGAAAGTGTGGACAAGCCACGCCCAAACATTCGAGTTCCTCCCGCCTCAGCCGGGGCGGGAGTCGCCGCACTGTTTGGCGGTGCCTGAGGAAGTCCGGTTGCTTCAGCCTATTCAATATTCTAATGTAAAATTGCTTTCAATATTAGTTGACTAAATGCGTAGATGCTCATGTATTGGCTTCAACCGGACGATCTGGATCTGGATTTCCCAACTCATGAACACTCTCTCGCGACGCCGCTTTCTCCGAATATCCGCTGCCACCATTGCGGCTGCGGGGGCTGCGGGCACTCTCCCGACCCGCGGCTTTGGGCGGTCGGCAAAGACCGGTGGATCCGGAGTGGAGACCATCCCGACCTTCTGTGACATCTGTTTCTGGAAATGCGGGGCAATCGCCTATCGTCGGGACGGCAAGCTCTGGAAAGTAGAGGGCAATCCCGATGACCCCCTCAGTCGCGGCCGGCTTTGTCCGCGTGGCACGGGCGGGGTAGGGGCTCACACCGACCCGGATCGCCTTCGGGCACCAATGATCCGCACCCGGGAGCGGGGCGAGGAGAAGTGGAAGGAAGTGACCTGGGGAGAGGCCCTGGATTACATCGCCGAACGAATGAATCGGATCAAGGCCGACTATGGCCCGGAATCGATGGCGCTGTTCAGCCATGGGATTGGAGGCACCTTTTTCAAGCACACCTTGAAGGCTTATGGCACGCCGAACATCACGGCCCCGTCCTTCGCGCAGTGCCGGGGGCCGCGCGAAGTCGGGTTTCGTCTGACTTACGGGGATGATGTCGGATCGCCGGAGCGGACCGATATCGCCAACGCGAAATGCCTGGTCCTGATCGGTTCGCATCTGGGTGAGAACATGCACAACACCCAGGTTCAGGAGTTCGCCGAAGCGGTGGGCAAGGGAAGCAGGATCATCGTGGTGGATCCCCGTTTTTCGGTCGCCGCGAGCAAGGCGAGTCATTACCTGCCGATCAAGCCGGGCACGGATCTGGCCCTCCTTCTGGCCTGGATGCAGGTGATCGTCGAGGAGAAGCTTTACGACCGTGACTATGTCGAAGCTCACGGCTTTGGCTTCGAGGCATTCGCCGCATCCATCCGCAATTATTCACCGGAGTGGGCCTATCCGGAAACCGGGATTGAACCGGAAGCGATCCGGGAAACGGCCCGCGAGATGGCGCGGTTTCGTCCGGCCACCCTGGTCCATCCGGGGCGGCACGTGAACTGGAACGGCGACGACGCCCAGCGGAGTCGGGCCATTGCGCTGCTCAACGCCCTGCTCGGCAGCTGGGGGAGAAAGGGCGGATTCTACCAGCAGGTCGGCATGGAGGTGCCATCGTATCCGTATCCGGAATACCCAAAGTCAATCCGGGGAAAGGTCGACAATCCGGATCACCGCTATCCGTTTGCCCATGAAACCCTGACCACGGGCATTCGGGAGGCGACCCTGACCGGCGAACCCTATCCGATCAAAGGCTGGATGGTTTACGCGACCAATCTGCTCAAATCCCTCCCAAACCAGGAGGAGACGATCGCGGCGATCCAAAAGCTGGATCTTCTTGTGGTGGTCGATGTGATTCCGAGCGAGATCGCGGGCTGGGCGGACGTGGTCCTGCCCGAATCCATTTACCTCGAACGACACGATGAGTTGAACGTGGAATGGTTCCGGGAGCCGTTTGTGGCCCTCCGCCAACCGGTGGTGGATTCACCCAACGATCAGAAGCCCAACTGGTGGATCGCGCGGACCCTTGCGGAGAAGCTTGGCCTGTCCGATTACTATCCGTGGAAGACGATAGAGGAGTACCTGCGCTGGCGGGTGGAGGCGGCCGGACTGGATTTCGAGACCCTCCGGACCAAGGGCCTGATCAAGGGACCCCGTCAGCCCATCTACTACGAGGAAGGGGTCGAACCGGAATTCGCCACTCCTTCGGGCAAGATCGAATTCTATTCGCTTCAGCTTGAGCAGGCGGGCTTTGATCCAGTTCCCCGTTACACGCCGCCGGAATCAGGACCTCCGGGTTCTTTCCGTCTGCTCTATGGCCGGGCCCCGGTCCATTCCTTCAGCCGGACCCAATCCAATCCGCTCCTGATGGAGGCGATGTCGGAGAATGAAGTCTGGCTGAATGCGCGGGTGGCCGGCCGATACGGATTGAAGAGCGGGGATCGTGTCCGCCTGCGCAATCAGGACGGGGCGTTGAGCAACCCGATCCGCGTCAAGGCGACGCGCCGGATCCGTCCCGAATGTGTCTATATGGTGCATGGTTTCGGGCATACCTCGAAAGGTCTGCGGCGTGCTTTCGGCCGGGGGGCGAGTGACGCCGGCCTGACCTCAACCTACCGGATGGATCCCCTGATGGGGGCCACCGCGATGAACATGAATTTCGTAACCCTCGAGAAGGAGAGCTGAACGATGGCGCGCTACGGCATGGTCATTGATACCCGGCGGTGCGTCGGCTGCATGGATTGTGTGATCGCCTGCAAGACCGAGCACGGCACGCCGGAGGGCTACAACCGTGATTGGATCACCCAGACGGTGACCGGTGAGAGCCCGAATCTGCGGATGGAGATCCGGACGGAGCGCTGCAATCACTGTGCGAATCCTCCTTGTGTCTCCTGTTGCCCGACCGGGGCGAGCCACGTCCATGCCCGGGGAGGCGTGGTCCTGGTGACCAAGGACATGTGCATCGGCTGCAAGGCCTGTCTGGCGGCCTGCCCCTATGACGCCCGCTTTATTCATCCGGATGGTTATGCCGACAAATGCACCTTCTGCATCAACCGGGTGGAAAAGGGCCTCGACCCTGCCTGTGTCGCGGTCTGTCCGACCCGCTGCATGCACTTCGGGGATCTTGATGATCCCGAGAGCGAAGTGAGCCGGCTGCTGGGGGCGCGGGCGAATCATTCCCTCATTCCGGAGGCAGGAACCCGGCCCTCCATCTTCTACCTGACCTGATCCGCCATGATGGAATACACGTCGACGCGAGCGAATCCGATGATTGACCCCGCCTTTCATGTCTGGGGCTGGGAGATTCCGGTTTATCTCTTCCTGGGCGGGCTGGTGGCGGGTCTGATGATTCTCTCCGGCTACCATCTGGTCCGGGCGCAATGGGATCGGGAGGACGACCGGGGCCATTATGTGACGGCGCCGGTTCTCAGCCTCATCCTGCTCTCGCTCGGCATGCTGACCCTTTTCCTTGACCTTGAGCACAAACTCCATGTCTGGCGTCTTTACCTGACCTTTGAAGTGGCGTCGCCCATGTCCTGGGGCTCGTGGATCCTGCTCTTCGTTTATCCCGCCCTGATCGCTTCGACCCTGCTGACCCTTCCCCAAGCGATGCCAAGGCTGGCAGGAACTTTTCCGTTGGTCACCCATGTATCCGCCTGGTTGAGACGGCCGCGGATGCTCCAGGCAATCGGCTTTGCCAACGTGACCCTGGGCATCCTCCTCGGGATTTACACGGGGATCCTGCTCAGCGGTCTCGGGGCGCGGCCTCTCTGGAGCAGTGCCCTGCTGGGGCCGCTCTTCCTCTTTTCCGGCCTCTCGACCGGCGCGGCGACTCTCCATGCGCTTTCCCATCTTTCGCGCCGGGGACCCGCCGGCAACGAGTTCACCGACGCGGTCATGTCTGCCCTCGTGCATTGGCTGAGGCCGCCGGATGATGCGCCGGATGCACCGGACAAGCTGGCTCATGCGGACAACAGCTTTCTCACGGTGGAGTTGTTCATCCTGATTCTCTTCCTGATCGGTCTGGTCACCGCATCCGAGGTTCATCTGCGCGCGGCCCGGCTTCTCCTGACCGGCCCCTATGCGGCTGTCTTCTGGGTCTTCGTCATCGGAATGGGGATCCTCCTGCCCCTCATCCTCCAATTCCTCCAGGCCCAGCACAGGATCCGTTCGACCATCGTGCCGGCTCTCCTCGTCATCATGGGAGGATTGGTGCTCCGCTTCGTCATGGTCTATGCCGGGCAGGCAAGCCATTGGGTGGAGGCCTTCGCCCGTTGATCGACCAGGGTCCAACCTGACGCGTTTTCATGAAATCATCGACTAGACAACCGTACTGGAATCCATATCTCGCGGGATTTGTCCTGGGGCTTGTCCTGCTTGCCGCCTTTGTCGTCATGGGGCGCGGGTTGGGCGCATCCGGAGCGTTCAGCACGGCGGTGGCGACCTCGGTCAATGCCATCGCCCCGGAACACGCCGGGGGCAATGCCTTCTACGCCCGATATCTTGGGAACGGGGAAACCAGTCCGATGAAAGACTGGCTCGTCTTTGAAGTGCTTGGCGTTCTCGTCGGCGGCTTTCTCTCGGCCGCCCTGTCCAGCCGGTTGGCCCTGACCATCGAGAAGGGACCCCGGATTACCGCCGGGTCGCGTCTGGTCCTCGCTTTGATCGGTGGCGCACTCATGGGGATCGGATCCAAGCTCGCCCTCGGTTGTACCAGTGGACAGGCCCTTTCCGGGGGGGCACTGCTCAATCTCGGCAGTTGGGCATTCATGATGTTCGTTTTCGGCGGGGCCTACGGGCTGGCCTGGTTCTTGAGGAGGCAATGGCTATGATGGCACCTTTCTACAAGTTCGGCGCTTTCGGGGATGAGGTCAGCTTGATCGTGGCCTTTGTCATCGGAATCGGCTTTGGCTTTGTCCTTGAGCGGGCGGGTTTCGGCAGTGCCCGAAAACTGGCGGCCCAGTTCTATTTCCGCGACATGGCCGTGCTCAAAGTAATGTTTACCGCGATCGTCACGGCGATGGTCGGTGTCTACCTGCTGGCGCGGAGTGGTTATCTGGACCTGTCGCTGGTCTACCTGACACCGACCTACCTCGTTCCCCAGATTGTGGGGGGGATCATACTCGGAGTTGGATTTGTCATCGGCGGCTATTGTCCGGGCACTTCGGTTGTTTCGGCCGGAACCGGTCGGGTGGACGGTATGGTCTATCTGGTCGGTGTGGTCGGCGGACTTCTGGCCTACGCCGAGATTTATCCGATGATCGCGGAATGGACGCAATCGACCGATCTGGGACAGATCACCTTGCCGGCTTTCTTTGACCTTTCCTATGGCCTGGTTGTCGCCGCGGTGGTCGTCATGGCGGTCATTGCCTTCGTCGCCTCGGAGATGGCCGAGCGCCGCCTGGGCGGAGTGGAGTTGTCGGGCGGATCCCTGATCGGACATCCCTGGAAGATGACCCCGGCGCGTGGATTGATGGCGGGGTTGCTTGGGCTGGCATTCGTTGCGTTCTTCGCGGGCGACCCGTATCGGGGCAGTCGGGCCGTTCTGGATACCAAGCAGCTGGCGATGACGGTGAGTGGGCGGCAGGATCACTTCACGGTGGACGATCTGGCGGACCGGATCATCCGTGGTGAGAACAACTATGTCCTGCTTGATCTGCGGGATGCCGAGAGCTTCAATCGCTACCATATCCCGACGGCCCGGAATCTCCCGCTGTCCGAGTGGGAACCGGATCTGCTCCCTCGAAACGAGTCGATAGTTCTCTATTCCGATGGAGGTATCCATGCGGCCCAGGCCTGGTTTCTCATGCGGGCCCAGGGCTATCCTTCGGTCTATATCCTGCTGGGTGGACTGGATGCCTGGATGGAAGAGGTCCTTTACCCGACGGAACCGGCGGATCCCAGTCCGGAGGCGGCCCGGGAATTCGCGCGGAGGGCGGAGATGTCCCGCTATTTCGGGGGCACGCCGCGAACTGCGTCGGGTGAATCCGGAGAATCCGGCGGTCCGACGTTGCCGGAACTGGCGCCCCCGGTCATGCCGGTCGCCCCGGCCGGTGCGGTCCAGCCGGCAAAGAGAAAGAAGCGCGAAGGTTGCTGATCATTTCCGCATGGGGATTCGGGGCGGGAAGCTGAATTTCATGGTACCCCGCCTGAATTGCCCAAGGTATGCGATTCACAACTACCGGAAGATCAACGGCTGGAGGCCACGGTTGGTTGGCCGGGATGTTCCGGAAAGCCCCGGTTGCGAGCTTCCTGCAATAGCGTTTCAGTCGCCGTGGCGCCAATGCGGGTGACGCCGAACGATCGGACCTTGAGCATGTCATCAAGCGTGCGAATACCACCAGCCGCCTTGATCTGGACCTTCTCGGCGCAACTGGCGCGCATCAGCTTCAGATGGTGATCGGTCGCACCCTTGTAGTTGTAGTCGCCATTTGCCTGTTTGACGAAGCCGTAGCCGGTGGAAGTCTTCACAAACGCCACGCCGATCTCGGAACAGATCCTGCAGAGTTCGACGATGTGCTCGTCCATGAGGTAGTCGTTCTCGAAGATGACCTTGAGGATCGCGCCACGAGCGCCGCAGGCCTCATTTACCGCACGAATATCGGCGGCGACATAATCGAAGTTTCCGCCCAGCGCGCGTCCGACGTTCACCACCATGTCGATCTCCTTCGCCCCTTCGACCATGGCCAGTTCAGCTTCCTGAACCTTGATCGAGGTGTGGTTGTTGCCATGCGGAAACCCAATGACCGAGCAGACCAGCACGTTCGTGCCGGCCAGCAATTCCGCCGCTCGCGGCACATAGTAGGGCTTTACACAGACCGTGGCGACGTCGTGGTGCGCGGCCAATGCGCATCCGGCGTCGAGCAGGGCATCCGTCATGGTCGGATGCAGCAGTGAATGATCGATCATCTTGGCCAGTTCGTGGATGGTGGTATTCATGGATGTGGGAAGACTTGGGCTGGGCCTGAAAGGATCTCTGGATCGGTTTCACAGCATGGTTTCGCGGAGAAAGCGTGCGCCCCGGTGATGGACGAGGGCTGGTCGGAGTTGGCCGGGTTCATGATCCGATAAATTGACGGAGGAAGCGACCGCTCTGTCTGAGGGCGGCTTTGCGGGTGTCGAGGCTGGCCTCGTAGGCGCGGTCTTCGACCTCGATGCAGACCGCGCCGTCGTAGCCGGTATCTCCGAGGACGGAGAAGAAGCGGCCCCAGTCGATCTCGCCCAGGCCCGGAAGCTTAGGGCAGTGGTATTCAAGGGGCGTGGCGAGGATGCCGACTTCGTCAAGCCGGTCACGGTCGACGCGCACATCCTTGGCGTGGATGTGGAAGAGCTTCGAGGCGAATTCCTTGAGCGGTTTGATCGGGTCCATCTGCTGCCAGACGAGATGGGATGGGTCGTAGTTGAGGCCGAAATGTTCGCTGGGGATCCGTGAGAACATCTCCCTCCAGGCGGCCGGGGAAACGGCCAGATTCTTTCCGCCGGGGTATTCGTCGGAGCTGAAGAACATCGGACAGTTCTCGATGCCGATTCGGACGTCGCATTCCTCTGCAAAACGGACCAGGTCGGGCCAACGGCGATCGAAAAGCTCCCAGTTTGCGGCCTGGGAAAGTCCGGGGTCGCGTCCGACAAATGTATTGATCTGATTGATACCAAGGAGGACGGCGGCATCGATGACCTTCCTGAGGTGGGCGATGTAGACGGCGGCCTCGGCGTCGTCCGCGACCAGCGGATTCGGGTAGTAGCCGAGAGCGGAGATCCCGATGCCGTGTTCCGTGGTCAGCTTCCGGACTTTGTCGGCTTCGGATTTGTCGAAGTCGGAGACGTCGATGTGGGTGACGCCGGCATAGCGGCGCTCGGCCTTGCCGGCCGGCCAGCACATGGGCTCGATCGTGTCGAAACCGTTGTCGGCGGCGAAGCGGAGGACCTCCTCCAGTCTGAGTTCGGGAAGGATGGCGGATACGAATCCAAGTTTCATGGTAAGGAGTGAAGACGGAGGGCGCGGTGGAGAGGCAGTCGCTTATTGGGGAACATTGACCCACCGTTCGGTCCGGTGGCTTTCGGCGATCGCCTGGCAGAGAAGGAGTTCCCGATGGCCGTCGGTGAAATCGGCATAGAGTCGGTCAGGCGAAGATTGGCCGGTTGCGATGTCGGCGTAGATGGCCTTGTAGAGCTGCTTGAAGGAATCGGGGAAGCCTTCGTTGTGGCCACCGGGATAGTCGGCGAAACAACGGGCCGAGGCATCGAGGAAGGCGGGGTCCTTGAGGAAACGCTGATTGGGTTCGTCCCGGGAGCCGATCCAGAGCTCGTTGGGCAATTCACTGTCCCAGGCCAGGGCACGTCGGGATCCGGCGATTTCAAAGTGGATGGAGTTCTTGCGGCCGGCGGTGACCTGGGAAACATGGAGACAACCTCGGGAACCGCCCTTGAAACGGAGCAGGATGGTCCCGTGGTCCTCGGTCGTGACCGGGAAGTCTTCCGATGCGGCAGCAGGCCGGCGGGATTTCCCCGTGAAGGTCTCGCTCGATTGTTCGGTCGGGCGCCGGCGGACCGGATGGACCGTTCGTAGGTCCGCGAAAACGGACTCGATTTCCAGCCCTGTGATGAAACCAATCAGGTCGAGCCAATGGGTGCCGACATCGCCGACGGCGCGGAGTACGCCACCTTCCTCGGCCATGACCCGCCAGTTGAAATCGGTCGGGTAGAGCAGCCAGTCCTGGGAATAGCCCCCGCGAAGATGGAGGACGTCACCGATTTCACCGGACCGGACCAGGGCGCGGGCGTGGACGACCAGTGGATAGAAGCGGATATTGTAATTGACCGCACAGATCAGGCCGGGATGGGCTGCGGCCGCACGGGCGAGTTCAGCTGTCTCGGCCGTGTTCATGGCCAGGGGCTTTTCGCAGATCACGTGTCGGCCGGCCTTCAGGCAGGCAAGAACCTGTTGGAAGTGAACGCGATTGGGGGAGGCGAGGTGAACAACCGAGACGGCCGGATCGGCAAGGAGATCGTCGAGGTCGCGGTAGGCGCGGGGCAGGCCGACGGATTGGGCGGCGGTCCGTGATTTTTCCTCGGACGAACCGAGAATCCCGGTGATGGGGATGCCGAGGCGGCGGAGGGCTTCGACGTGAACGGGACCGATGAATCCGGTGCCGACGACGGCCGCGGCGGGTTTGGGGTTTGGGGAAGGCATGGGATCTCCGGCAGGGTAACGGATTCTCCGGGGAATTGGAATGTCCCGGCAGGCAAAAACCTATCGATTCCTGCAAAGAACATTGAATGCACGGGGACTGCCGGACAACCCGATTCGCCGGTTTCATCGGTGGTAGTGGCGGGATCATGCGATTTGGTGTCCATTCTCCCGCTTGTCTTTTTCTGCTTCACGTGGCAGATCCCCCCGGTGATCACTCATCTCGTCAAGGATCGTTTCGGACGGCCTCTCTCGCGGGAAGTCCCGGTGCGGTTGCGACCTGTTTTCGAGGATTTTCACCTTCTGAGGATGGGCGGTGACTATGAGTATCCCCGACACCGCCACACCAACCACGAAGTCATTCTGGTGGAATCCGGACCCTATCGCTGTGAACTGAACGGTTCGGAACTGGAGCTGCGGCACGGGGAGGCGCTCATCATCAAGCCGGGAGACTGGCACCAGGATCATCTCCGGAACGGTCAACGTCATTATGTCGTTCATTTCCGACTCGAGACAACCGGGGCGGGTCAGGCGCCGCCGCTCTTTCTTCCGGAGGTGCACCCGAGCCGGCAGATCGTGGGCGGCAACCACATCGCCAACGCAGCACTGCTTGATGAACTGAAGCTGGAGGCGGAGGCGCAGAAGGATCATGCCGGTGCGATCCAGGACTGTCTGCTCGAGGCCTTCTTCTGGCGATTGGTCCGGGCGCTCGACCCGAAGGCGCTCAGCAGTCAGATCCGGCGCCTGCACCGGGAGGAAGCAACGAGGGAGGCGCTCATGCTGGCCATCGACCGGCTGAGTGAAGGGCCGGCCTCGATCGGTGTTCTGGCCGCCGCGATGAACATGAGTGTCCGGAAACTGAATACCATCTGCCATGCCTTCCTCAGGAGGACGCCGGCGCGGGCCCTGCTGGAGGCCCGCCTCCAGCGGGCCGAGGATCTGATCCGCTACCAGGGCCTGTCGATCAAGGAAGCCAGTGACTCCCTGGGCTTCGCCAACCCATTCCACTTCTCCCGCATTTACCGCAGGTTGAGGGGCTCATCCCCATCAATCCTGAAAAGGCAGCAACGTCGAACGGCACCAAGTTAGGGGGTATTCAGGAGGGATCACGAGATGTAGCCGCGGCAGTCTCTTGCCGCGTATCCACGTTGACACGCCCCAAGAGACTGGGTTCGGCAGGCTCACCACAGGTGGGGCGACTACACCAGACAAATACACCAACAAGAAATGCCAGTTCTGAGCCAAAGAATCTGCCTATCTTAGTGCCATTCGGGTCAATCGTGAATCGTGCCAGGCCACGCCCGGCCCGGGAAATAAGCAGGGCCTGCCTTCGAAGGGGGGCAAAGCGGAATTATCGCACTGAAAACCGGTATTCCGTGGTCGAACGACAGGTCTTGCCGGGTTCGAGGATGATGCTCGGGAATTCCGGTTGATTCGGTGAGTCGGGAAAGTGCTGGGTCTCCAGGCAGAAGGCGCTCCACTTCGGGTAAGGCTTCCCGGCTTTTCCGATGAGGGTGCCGTCGAGGAAATTGCCGGTATAGAACTGAACGCCGGGTTCGGTCGTCCAGGTCTCCATGATCCGACCGGACTCGGGCTCGGTGACGGTGGCGGCAAGGATCGGTTCGTCGGGATCGGTGGCGTCGATCACGAAGTTGTGATCGAAACCGCTCCCCAACCCAATCTGTTCGTCGGAGCTCCCGATGTCCCGGCCGATTGGTTTCGTGGTGGAGAAATCGAACGCCGTCCCGGCCACGGGCCGGAACTCACCGGTCGGGATCATTCCGGGGGCGACCGGCGTGTAGCGACTGGCCCGGATCATCGCCAGGTGATCGAGGATGGTGCCGTCGCCTTCTCCCTTCAGGTTGAAGTAGGAGTGGTTGGTCAGGTTGACCGGGGTGGGTTTGTCGCCCGTCGCCAGATAATCGATACGGAGAGTGTTTGTATCGGTCAGGGTGTAGGTGACGTAGCACTCGAGATTCCCCGGATAGCCCTCCTCGCCGTCCGGACTCAGATAGCGGAGACGAAGGGCGGGACCGCCGTCGACAAGGCTGGCGTCGGCCTCCCAGAGTCGCTTGTCGAATCCCCGCCTCCCGCCATGCAGATGGCATGGGATCTGTTGGGGGTTGTCGTTGGTGACCAGGTTGTAAGTCTCACCACCGAGGTCGAAGCGCCCGCCGGCGATCCGGTTGCCGACCCGGCCGATGATGGCGCCGAAGTAGGGCGAACCGGCGAGGTAGGGAGTGAGGGAATCGAAGCCGAGGACGACATCCGCGGCGACACCCCGGCGGTCGGGGACGAACAGATGGGTGACGATGCCGCCGTAGTTGGTGATCCGGACCTCCATCCCATGGGCATTGCGCAGGGTGAAGAGGCGGGCGGTCTGGCCTTCAGGGGTCGGGCCGAAGTCGGTCTGGGTGATCGGATTCATGATTTGAGCCAACCGTATCCTACCAGAACAACCAGTAGAGGGCGAGGGTGGCTACGACGACGACCCCGCCCCAGAGCTTGGCCGATTTCGAACTCTCCAAAGCGATGATGTCGGTGACGGGCATGACGACCGGCTGCTTCATCGGATTGATCAGCCGGATGAGGGTGAGGACGAGGAGGACGATGCCGAAGCAGATGGCCATCCGGTTGAGGAAGGCAATCTGCGGGGCGAAGATCTTCAGTCCCCCATAAAGAACAATATTGAGGGCAATCCCGACCCACCCGACGTAACGCGGAGCCTTGTGGACGAGGAAGCCGAAGATGAAGACCGAGAGGATGCCGGGGCTTATGAAACCCTGGAATTCCTGGATGAAGGTGAAGATGCCGCCGAAATGCGGGCTGCCCAGGGACGGGGCGATCAGGCAGGCGATGAGGACAAAGACGACAACGAAGACACGGCCGGATGTCACCAGCTGGTACTGGGTGGCGTTCTTCTTGACCTTGGTGAAGATGTCCATCGTCGCGATGGTCGAAGCGGAGTTGAGCATCGAGGCGAGCGAGGAGACGACGGCCCCGAAGATGGCGGCGAGGACAAACCAGGTGATGCCCGGCTTGAGCAGGTTCTTCAGGAGGGTCGGGAAAGCCGCGTCGTAGTCGTAGCCGATCAGCCGGGTGGCTGAGGGAATCTTTGCGGTTGCGGCCGGCTGCATGGCAGTCTGGTTGGCGGCAAAGAGCAGATCGGGATCAGGGGAGAGGTCGACGGGCACCGCACTTCCGGTCACCCCGGCGTTGTGGGCGACGATCCGTCCGGCCAACTCAGGGTTGAGCTCGGCAAAGTTCTCCGAAAAGGGAAAGACCTTCTGGGGAGCGCTGGCAAACTCTGCGAGAATCCGTTCGTTCTTGATGTCGGCCTGGCTCTTCAGGTCGCCGTTGAAAAGGTTGAAGGCAAGGATCCCGGGAATGACGACGACGAATGGAATGAGCAGTTTGAGGGCGGCCGCAAAAATGATGCCCTTCTGGCCCTCGGCCAGTGATTTTGAGCCGAGGGTTCGCTGCATGATATATTGGTTGAGTCCCCAGTAGAAGAAATTGGGGATCCAGAGGCCGACCAGAAGGGCCGTCCAGGGGATCTCCGGGTCGTCCTTGGGACGGACCATGTGAATCTTGCCGCCGGAACCATTGGGTCCGCTGACCGCGATGGCTTCCTTGTCGACGCCGTCGTTGAGCAATTTGAAGCGGCTCCAGGCGCCGGCGGCCTCGAGATCCTGAACGGTGGCCGACGAATTCTCGACCTTGGTCAGGAAGAGCTCCTCGGCGGGCTTGGATCCGAGTTCCTGGAAGGCCAGGAACATGACGAGAGCGCCTCCGGCGATGAGCGATGACCCCCAGACGAGGTCGGTCCAGGCGCAGGCCTTGAGGCCACCGATGAAGACGTAGACTGCGGCGCAGGTCCCGATCAGCCAGCAGCCGACCGTGATATTGCCGAGGTCGAGGCCGAGCAGGGACGTGTCCTGGAAGAAGACGCTGACAACCTTGGCCCCCGAAAAAATGACGGAAGCGGTCGGGACGCCGACAAGGATGACGAGGGTCGCCACGGCCATGATGAAGCGCGAGAAGGGTCCGTAGCGGTATTCAAGAAATTCGGGAATCGTGTAGATCCCGCAACGCAGGAGTTTGGGAAGAAAGAGAAAGGCCACCACGACCAGGGTGATCGCCGCCATCCACTCGTAGGAGGCGATGGCCATCCCCAGCCAGTCGGCGGCCTTGCCGGACATGCCGACGAATTGTTCAGTGGAGATATTGGCGGCGATCAGCGAAAAGCCCACCAGCCACCAGGTCAGGCCGCGGCCGGCGAGAAAGTAGTCGCTGGCACCGTGTTCGCTCTTCAATTCCTCCTTGCGGCTTTGCCAGATACCGAGGGTGATCACGCCGACAACGGCAACGACAAAGAGGATGACATCGAGTGTGCTCATGGAGGGATTTGATGGGGGTTGGAGGGCGCGGAATTCTGCCGGATGTGCGCTCGGGCGGTCAATCCCTGAACAGGAGATGGCGGGAGTGATGGGCCGGCTATTGGGGATCGATTGAGGATGGGTGGGTTTGGCGTATGGATCGAACGCGCCCTGAAGACTTGCCTCAAGCGCCGGTGACGGCGCATGCTTTCGGTCTTCGCTTCAATCCCTCTACCGATGAGCCTTCACACTTTCAGGACGGTTACGGAATTCGTCTCAACCGCGGTTGTTCCGGACCAGGGTCGAACCGGGACCTGGGTCGGTCGGGTCTGGGTTCCGGCCGCCATGGCGGCGGATGGGCTGGCCGGTCCCCGGGTGGTGGTCTTGCGCGAAGGTCGGATCTGGACGACAGGCCACCAGACCATGGCCGCGTTGATCAATGACACCGCAACAGAGGGGCTTTCCGCAAGGGAGGGCGAATGCTTCGGCGATCTCGACGAGGTGCTGGAGAACAGCCTCTTTTTCAATCGGGTCAACCGGTTGCAGGACGAGAATCGTGTCGTCCTGCTTGCCCCCAACGATATTCTGGCGACGAAGGCCTGCGGAGTGACCTTTGTCCGCAGCCTTCTCGAGCGGGTCATTGAGGAAAAGGCCCGCGGTGATGCCTCGCGGGCCGGGGAGATTCGGGCCATGATTCTGGATACGCTGGGCGACGACCTTTCCAGGGTGATTCCGGGCTCGCCGGAGACGGACGTTCTCAAGGAACGCCTGATCAGGGCCGGTATCTGGTCGCAGTATCTGGAAGTCGGCATCGGCAAGGATGCGGAGGTCTTCACCAAGCACCAGCCGATGGCCTCTGTCACCTACGGGAACCAGATCGGGGTGTTGCCGGATTCCAAATGGAACAATCCTGAGCCCGAGATCGTTCTGGCGGTCTCCAATCGCGGGGTGATCCGGGGAGCCACTCTCGGCAACGACGTCAACCTGCGTGATTATGAGGGCCGCAGCGCCCTCCTGCTCGGAGAGGCCAAGGACCAGAACGGGTCGTGTTCGATCGGGCCATTCATCCGCCTCTTCGACGAGACCTTCGGTCTGGACGCAATCACCCGGATGGAAGTGGAATTGCAGATTGTCGGAGAGGACGGATTTTCCACAGGCGGGCGCAACCGGATGAGCGAAATCAGCCGTTCGCCGGAGGCACTGGTCGCCCAGGCGATCGGTCGCCACCACCAGTATCCGGACGGCCTCGTCCTTTTCCTCGGCACCATGTTTGCCCCGACGGCGGACCGTGGCGGGGCCGGCGAGGGTTTCACCCACCATGTCGGTGACCGGGTGGAGATTTCAACCGAATCCCTTGGCAAGCTGGTCAATTGGGTCAACCATACCGACGCCATTCCCCGATGGGAATACGGGGTTACGGAACTGATCAACTATCTGGTCAAAACCAAGACGAAATCATGAACCTGACAGGCCTTTCAATCATCGGAGCGGGACGCGGTGCGACCGGCGGCGAAGTCTTCCATGGCATAAACCCGGCATCCGGCGAAACCCTGCCGACCGAATTCCACAGTGCGAACGGGGCCGAAGTGGACCGGGCCGCCCGTCTCGCCGAGAACGCGTTCGATGGCTATTCCGCTCTGACCGGCAAAGAGAGGGCGGCCTTCCTCCGGCAGATTGCCGTGAATATCGAGAACGCCGGCGATGCCATCCAGGCGCGGGGGACACTCGAGACGGGACTTCCGGCCGCGCGTCTGGCCGGGGAGACCGGGCGGACGACCGGGCAGTTGCGGCTCTTTGCCGACCTGCTCGAGGAAGGCTCCTGGGTCGATGCCCGGATCGACCCCGCGCTGCCCGACCGCAAGCCCCTGCCCAGGTCCGACCTTCGCTTCATGCTGCGACCGGTCGGTCCGGTCGCCGTGTTTTGCGCGAGCAATTTTCCCCTGGCTTTCTCGGTGGCGGGCGGCGACACCACTTCCGCCCTGGCCGCGGGATGTCCGGTCATCGTCAAGGCCCATCATGCCCATCCGGGTACATCGGAGATCGTCGGCCTGGCCATCGCCGAAGCGGTCCGTAGCTGCGGCCTGCCCGAAGGCACGTTTTCCATGCTCTACGGATCGGGCCGGGTGGTCGGTCAGGCCCTGGTGAAGCATCCCTCCGTCAGGGCGGTGGGCTTCACCGGTTCGCGTTCGGGCGGCCGGGCGCTCTTTGACCTGGCGGCGGCCCGCCCGGAACCGATCCCGGTCTATGCCGAGATGAGCAGCATCAACCCGGTCTTTCTTTTGCCCTCGGCCCTGGCCGGGGATCCGGAGACGCTGGCGACCGGCCTGCATGGCTCCCTCACGCTCGGGGTCGGGCAGTTCTGCACCAATCCGGGATTGATTCTCACCGGGAAGGGCGGGGCATCCGAAGCGTTCCAGTTGGCCCTGGCCTCAAAGGTCAAGGCGACCGCCCCGGCCACCATGCTGCACCGGGGTATCCGCGATTCGTATACCGAAGGGGTCGGCCGGAAGTCGTCAAACGACCGGGTGAAGCCGGTTGCGCTGGGCGAATGTGACGGAGGAGCCGGCGGCAGTGACGTGATGCCGGCCGTCTTTGCGACGGATGCGGCCGCCTATCTGGAGGACCCTTCATTGGGTGAGGAGGTCTTCGGGCCGTCGACTCTCATTGTTGAGAGTTCCGGCATGGATGAGATGATCCGGATCGCCGAGGGACTTGAAGGGCACCTGACTGCCTCTGTCTTCGGGTCGCCGGAGGAACTGGCGGCGAGCGGTCGATTGCTCGCGGTTCTGCAGAGGAAGGTCGGCCGGTTGATCTTCAATCAGTTTCCCACCGGGGTCGAGGTATGCCACTCCATGGTTCATGGGGGACCGTATCCCGCCACAACCGACGGGCGGTCCACTTCGGTCGGCACCGCCGCGATATTCCGTTTTACCCGACCGGTCTGCTACCAGAATTTTCCACAGGATGCGCTTCCGGCGGAGTTGCAGGATGGTAACCCGCTGGGAATCATGCGGACGGTCAACGGTGAGCGGGTAAGGGGGGAAGTGTGAGGAGCGCTTAGGGATCGAGGCGTAAAGCCTCTCCTACCTATGGATGCTCAGGGCAATGCCGCGGAATAACCCTCCACCAACAGGCGCTGGTGCTGGCGGATCTGTTCCTGGTAGAGGGGGTCGTCGATCCGGTTGATCTGTTCCCAGGGGTCGATGGAGAG
Source organism: Opitutaceae bacterium (assembly GCA_041395105.1). Taxonomy (NCBI): domain Bacteria; kingdom Pseudomonadati; phylum Verrucomicrobiota; class Opitutia; order Opitutales; family Opitutaceae; species Opitutaceae bacterium. Next base: position 1,325,086 of record JAWLBB010000001.1, read on the forward strand.
ATCGTAGAACTCGCGTTGAGCTGGCGGGGTTTCTCCGGGCAGGCGGGTGTCCGAACGCCACTCCGAGTAGCGGAAGTCACGGGTCCGGACCGACCGTCCGAGTCCGCCGATGCCGATCATGGAAAAGGCCGCCTTCTTCCACGGTCGATCGGGCACGTCGAGCAGAGGAAGGAAGCTGGTCCCTTCGAAGAGGGGTGATTTCCTGATGCCCCAGAAGTCGCAGAGGGTGGGCACGACATCGACCAGCTCGACGATCGCGTCGGAGGATTGTCCATTGGCCGGGGCTCCGGGAACCCGGACGATGAGGGGAACCCTTGTGGATTGTTCAAAGAGGGCGTACTTGCTCCAGAGGCCGTGCTCGCCGAGCTGAAAACCGTGGTCGGCAAAGAAGACGACGATGGTCCGGTCGGCCAGACCGTTGGTCTCAAGTGCATTCAGGATGATGCCAATCTGGTGGTCGACGTAGGTGGAGCAGGCGTAGTAGGCGGCGATGGCCAGCCTTTCCCTCTCCGGGGTGGGCCCGTATTCTGGATACAGCCCGTTGAAGATGTCATAGTTGCGGCCGTTCCGTTTCGCGACGGCCGGGATGCCCTCGTCGAGGGAGGCGGGAGCCGGGGTCAGGGCCATTTTGTCCGGGTCGTAAAGATCGGTGTATTTCTTTGGTGCAAGCAACGGCGTATGGGGCGCGTAGAGCCCCACGGAAAGAAAGAAGGGCGTCTCATTCCGTGCGTAACCCTCGATCAGGCCGGCCACGCTGCGGGATATGCGTCCGTCTTCCATCCATTCCTCGGGCAGGCCCGAGTCGCCGAGTTGCTCGGCGTGGAGTTGCTGGAACGGTTTGCGCAGTTCCCAATTGTCGGGGGCGCCGGCGGCGAGGCGGGTGTTGCGGTCCTCGAGCAATTGGACCAGACGGGAGGAGACGGCAGGGTCCGGCAGGAAACGAACCTCGTCCTCTGGGTGAACCGGGGCGCCCTCGGGCGTGGGGGTGAGGTGGATCTCGCCGTCGAAATGATGCGGACGGTCGTAGGAATGGGTGTATTCCAGATAATCATAGCCCCGGGCGAAGCGTTCGGCATCGGTCCATTTGTGGACAATCTTGCCGACGGTGGCGGTGTGGACGCCTTCCCGCTGGCGCAGGATTTCCGCCATATTGGGGGCCCCTTCGGGAACGAAGTCATCCATGTCGTCACCGTTGCCGAAAACACGGGAAGAATCCGGCCGCAGGCCGGTCACAAACGACGAGCGCGACGGATTGCAGACCGGGGCCTGGCAGTAGGCGCGGTCGAAACGGAGTCCATTCGCGGCGAGCCGGTCGATATTGGGCGTCTGAACAACGGTGTTGCCGTAGGTGCCGATAGCATCGGCCGACCAATCCTCGACCACGATCATGAGGATGTTCATCTCCCGGGTGTCCGGCAGGTCCGGACGGGCGGCGAGAGTGGAGGCGGTGACGAGCAGGATAGGGATGAAGAGGTAATCTCTCATTGTCGTGCGGGGATTCGTTTGTCGTGGAAGCTGCAGTCACGGCAGTCTCTTGCCATATCCGAAGGTTGATGTTCCACGGGAATTCGGGTCGTCTGCAGGGGGGGGAGCAACGAGGATGGATTATGCGAAACGGGTGGTGTCATTCAAAAATAACATTCCGGATGAATGGGTTGGTTTCGATGTCCGTTTGCCCGAAGCCTTGCAGCAGAACTCCGTTCATGGTGACCTGACGGAAGATCAGGTTGGCGAAGGAGCCGACATCATTCAGGCCAAGGATGCGGATGCCGACATCGGCGGGATCGGCATTGATCCGAATGTTCTCGAGAAGGAGATTGCGAACTCCGCCGCCCCCGGCGCCCCAGACTCCTGCCGGGTTGATTTCGAGTGAGAGGAAGCGGTCGTGATGGATGCGGATGTTGCGGATGGTCACGTTGGTGACGAAGACGGAGCCGCCGTGTTTGGAGGCGAGAAAGCCCTTGTTGGTCGCCCCGATGCTCTCGCAGTCCTCGATCAGGACATTGTCGCAGGTTTGCGCTCCGTTCCAGGTCAACATGATGTCCCCGCCGTTCTTCTGGCCCCAGAAGATCGTATCCCGAACATGGATATCGCGAACGATGGTCCCGGTGATGCGTTGGGTCTGATCCTCGAGCGTTTTGACCTCTCGGTCTTCGGAATCGTAGAGGCCGGTGATGCAGACGCGGTCATCGCTGCCGGCGATGAAGCAGTCCTCGAGCAGGACGTTGCGGCTGTAAAGGTGGACTCCGTCGTTGTTGTTCTCGCCGAAGCCGAGGAGTTTGAGGTTGCGGATGACGATGTCGTCGCAATTGGCCACCTCGAGCTGATAGCTCGGACTGTTGATGACGGCGTAACCCTCGAAGCGGAGATTGCGGCAATCGCGGAAGAAGGCGCCCATCGCGTCGCCGAACCACTCGGCCTGGAGAGGGTCTTCGCGGCGTGCGTGGGGTCGAAAGGCCTGGGCGAAAAGACCGTTGCCGATGATGCGGATGCCATCCTTGCCGACGCAGTGCAGCGTGGCAGTGACAACGGCACCACCGGAGAGGTGGAGGGTCTTGATCCCGTCGACGAACGGGTCCCAGGCCCGGCCAAAATCATGGACGCCGGGACCGAGGGAGAGCACGGTGGGGTCATCGGGGTCGATCTTCTCCTCCGGGGGGGCTTCTGCGCTGATGATGAACCAGTTCTCGCCGAGTTCCTCGAGTTCGGCCGTCAGGAGGAATTTCGCCGGTTGGTCGAGCGTGATCCGGAGGGTGGTCGGGGAGGTTTGCTCGACCTTCCGGACCAGGGGTTTGATCGAGAACGATGTTATCGGCCGGGCCGTGGTGATTTCGACGACGGCCTCCGCATGGGCGAAGGCAAAGCTGACATAGGAGCCTCCTTTGCGGGCGAACCCGTATTTGTTGAACTCAAGCTCGAAACCGCGGTAGACAAAAGTGTCCCGGCCGTTGACCGAGAGGTCGAAGAGGGGTGACTCTTCGAGGCCTTCGACCGTGCTGAGATCGCCCGGGGAGGGATGGATGATGAGAAGCGGCTCGTCCTCGGCCCGGCCGGGGGTCAGGGCTGCGAGGGTGAGCATCAATGCGAAATGCAGATAGTTCATCGGTTGGGTGGGCGGATCGAAAGATGGGAACGATGTCGCAACGCCGCTGGGTCGGCGCTCGGGTCGGTCATGAGGGCGCCTCGACACAGCGAAGTGGCTATAATCTGAAGGCGTGAATCCATCGGATGTTTTTCAGAGGACGACGCTGAAGAGGAAGACGAAGAAGAACATCCCGGCGAGGGCGATGGCCCACCAGAGGGTGACACTGTTCCACCAATGGGTGCCCAGGCCTCCCTTGAAATCCATCTTCTTCCAGTTGAAGGTGAGATCATCGCTGACCTTTTCCGGACTCGGGGGCGGTGTGATCAGGGCCGAAGCAGTGCAGACGATCATGCAGACGGCCCAGACGAGCATGCCCTGATTGGCAAAGGGCATCATCCAGTCAGGGAGCGCACCGCCGAATTCGAGGATCTTCAGGGTGATGGCGAAGGCGAAGGCGACGATGCTGGCCAGCAGGGCGTCGAATCCGCTGACCCGCCGCCAGAGCGATCCGAGAAGGAAGGTGGCGGAGAAAGGCGGAGCGAAAAAGACGTAGAGCATCTGGATCCAGACGAAGAGATTCATCTTCTGGACGGTGGCCAGGAGGATGGCCACGCCAATGGAGAGGAGAAGGATGACAATGCCGGCGAGGCGGCCGACGATGACCTCCTGCCGCTCGGTCGCCTTCGGATTGATGAACATCCTGTAAACGTCGAGAGTGAAGACCGTCGAGGTGGAGTTGAGGACGGAACAGACGGTCGACTGGATGGCGCCGAAAAGGGCGGCGACGAGGATACCGACGAGGAAGACCGGAACCAGTTCCTTGATCATGAGGACGTAGGTTCGGTTGGCCTGATCACTCATTACCGCCCAATCGCCGCTCATCAGGAAGTCCGGTTTCATGGCGAAGAAGATCAGACCCGGGACGACGACAAAGAAGGGCAGCAGGAGCTTGAGGAAGCTGGCGAAGACCATGCCCATGCGCGCGTGGTACATGTCCTTTGCGGCAAGAACCTTCTGGATCATGTGCTGGTTGATCACGGTGTACCAGAGTCCGATGTAGAAGAAGCTGAAGACCCAATGGGTCCAGGGGGTGGCGTAGTGGTTGATCGGTTGGAGCAGGGTCAGTCGGTCATAACTCTCGGTCGGCCCGGCCCCCTTGAAGATATTGGAGGCGTTTGCACTGATCCATTGGGCGGCCCATTCGACCTTGCCCTGATTGATCTCAATCGTGTTGATGGCGCCCGCGATCAGGCCGTCGCCATGCCCCATGTGGATGAGGCCGAGGACGGTGACGCTGAGCCCGCCGAAGACCATGATGCCAATGGTCAGGACGTCCATCAGGGCGATCGATTTGAGTCCGCCCCAGATGGCCCAGAAGCCCGAAAGAATCGCGATGACCACGATGGCGAGGATCTCGTTCATCCCGAAGAATTCGGTCAGGACGAAGGCGCCGCCGTAAATGACCGGTCCGAGGAAGGCGACCACATTGACGAGGAGAGTGACGCCGGCGAAGACATTGCGCATCGGCCGGTTGAAGCGCTTCTCAAGGAACTCCGGAGCGGTGTAGACCCTGGAACTGAAGAGGTAGGGGATGAAGAGCCAGATCAGGAAGGTAAAGGCGATGACCGTGCTCCACTCCCCGGTGGCGACACAGAGTCCGTAGATGACGGCGGCCCCGATCAGCCCGATGAAGTGCTCCGTCGATATGTTGGCGGCGATATAGGAGCTGCCGACCACGTACCAAGGGAGGGACCGGCCGGCGAGGAAGTAGTCGGCCGCGCTCTTTCCTTTCTTTCGGCCGGCAAAGTAGCCGATGAGGCTGAGGCAGAGGAAATAGCCGAAGAAGGCGACGTAATCGAGGAAGTGGAGGACGGAGGCGGGTTTGTCCATCGGTCTGGTGAGGGGTTCTGGGCAGCGCCGGGATGCGCCGTGGAAATCGCGATCCTAGACCGCAACCGGTCCTCGGCAAGCAAGGGGCCGGCTCCTCTTGTTGGACAGTCAAGCTAGTGGACCCGCAACGAAGATCTGTCTGACGGGGGTGCGGGTGACTCAACTCAACCCGCAGGAGACGATCCGCTGATTCAGAACCGCCCGCTCAATGACAGGGCGACGATGGGGGCGGGGTCGAAGTCGGACCGGGCAAGCCTGTTGCCCGTGGAGTTCTCCAACTCGATGGATCCGCCAAAGAGAAATCCGCCGTAAAGGTCGAGGGTCAGATTTTCTGAGAGCGGACGGGTGGCCCGGACAAAGAAGGGCACGCTGTTGTGTTCACCAATTCCGTTGGGAACCGGACCGTCATCCGCGAGGCGGAAGCGGAACGAACGGTAGGCCCCGCCGATGCCGAATTCCCAGGTATCTGTCTTGTAGGCGACTTCCAGACCGGCGGGACCGGCCGGTCCCGGGCGAAACGGGTTCTGCAGGGTCCAGCCGGGCGCGAACTCCCAACGGATGGCGAGAAAGGGAAATCCACGGGTGTCCTCCAAACCGGTGAAGAGACCCGCACCAAGCCCGATCGTCAGGGTCTGGCTGACTTCCCGCGTAAAGGAGAACACTGCACCGAAGGTGAGAGAGTCGCTGAAGGAAGCTGAGGACTCTCCGGATGCAGTGATCGAGGGTGCGATCATCAACTGCCAGTCGTCACCGAGGGGAGAGCCATAGTAACCTGCGAGGGTCAGGGTGTTGACCGTGTCCCAGGGCCCCGTTTGTCCGAGACCGGTCGTTCCTCCGAAGTCGTAAATGTCGGCCGTGTAGCCGAGGCTTCCACCGGCCGAACGACCCTCTCCGAGGCTGCGGAGAAGATCGAACTTGAGTCCGGCACTGGTCAGGCCGATGTCGCCACCCTCATCGAGGTCGGCGGCGAACTGGTGGATGGCCACGCCTTCCAGCCGGCTGAAGGTGGTTCCAGCCGGTAGTTTCCCCACCGGTTGGGCTTGGATTGCGCTGGCACCCAGGAGGGTGAAAAGGACGGCCGCCGCTCCTGCTATTCTAAAAGATCGAGGCGTGCAGCTCTGTGAATGGAAAAGTGAGATCATTGGCAAAGTGTGAGTGTCGGGTTTTACGCCCGAACCGGGGATGGAGATGCCGGGGCGCCGGGTCGAGACAAACAGTCCTGGCCGGCGCATCGGTGTTCCAGCGGGACTTCGGAGTTGGATTCGGTGTCGGGCTGGATGACCGCGTACGCCTGACGACGATTCAACGACGTGCCCGGACCGGCTGCGCAGCCCCGGGAATGGCCCGCTGGATCAGCCGGACCACGTCATCAAGTTGTCCGCGGCTTTCGAATCCGATGGTGAAGGCGTCGACACAATGCAGGCCGAGCGCAAAACGAAGACAGGCCGCCCTGTGCTCGGCCAATTTGCCGTTGCCGAGAATCTTCATTCCGAGAACCGCCTTTTTCGCCTGCTTCATCCGTTCGAGCACCACGACGACCCGATCCGGCCCCGCATCCATGTTGAGCCCCCCCGGGTTGATCCGGGCCAGATCAACCTCCACCCACGCCTCGTCGACGGTCGCCTCGAGGGCACTGAAGGTATGACACGAGACGCCCTTGAGTCCGACGATTCCCTCGGCCTGGGCCTCGGATATCACGTCCATGACCCCGCGCATCTGCCCGGGCCAGGTGGGCGAGGTCATGCAGTGGAGCAGCAGAATATCGATGTGATCGGTTCCCAGTTCCTGGCGAAAGCGGTCGAGATCCCGCCGCATTGCCTCCGGGGTCTCTGCCACGGTCTTGGTCAGGATGACAATCTTGTCGCGGGGAACCTGTTTGAGGGCTTTTCCCACATGGGGATGCGAGCCGTATTGGTCGGCCGTCTCCCAAAAGTTCAGATTGTGCTGATGGAAAGCGTGGAGGTAGAGATCGCTCAAACCCTTCAGCCCCAGTTTGCGGGTTTGTTCCGAGGATCCCAACCATCCGTCGGTCCCGGAGCCGACGGCAAGGCGGCTGACCGAGAGCTGACGTCCTTTCGGGCCGATCGGGATGCGGTCGTCGGCCCGGCAGGGGCCCCGCGCTTCGGCTGCCGTGGCGGCTCTGGCGAGAAGCTCCGGCGAAGCACCGTCCGGAAAGAGATTACGGGCCTGCTCGGCAAAGAAAGCGGCCACTCTTGAGAGGGTGGTCATGGCAAAGTAACTTGGGGATCGACGCGGAATTGGCAACTGAATCGGAGAGATGGGCACAGGCATCACCGATTTCGACCGGGTTCCGGCGATTCACGGAACAACCGCAGCTTTTTCCCGTCGGGAAGGCGCCGTTGCCGGTCCTCCCCAATGCTGTCCCCAGGAATGGAAGTCGGAGAGGAAGGCGGTTTGTAACGTATTACGTTACAAACCGGATCGTAGGCTCCACTTTCTGGAACCTTCCGAACGGGGAACGGTTGTCCTCAGGTGTCCGTCAGGGGGCGGGTGGCTTGAACGGGGTTCGCGGATCGAAGTGTGCCCGGATGCCGCCGGAGTAGGTGGTGACATCGTATCCGTTTTGTTGGAGGATCCGTGCTCCGAAATAGGCCGTCTTGCCCAGGGCGCACACGGTGACGACCGGTCGGTTTCGATCGATCTCATTGAGCCGTCCGCGGAGCATGGCGAGCGGGATATTGATGACGGTCCTGTCGGGAATGGGATAACCCTTGACCAGGACAGGTGGGCGCAAGTCGAGGATCTGGGTGCTTTTGTCTTCCGGCAGGGTGTCGGTCATGGTGACGAGACCATCATCGGCGTTGGTGGCCGTGAAGCCGGCCAGATTGACGATGTCCTTGGCGGCGCCGAAAGGAGGCGCGTAGGCCAGCTCGAGGTGGCAGAGATCATCGATGGTAAGACCTCCGGCGATGGCGGTGGCGAGGACATCGAGTCGCTTGTCGACGTCCTCGAAGCCGGTGACCTGTCCGCCGAGAATCCGTCGGTTCTCCGGATTCCAGAGGAGCTTGAGGGTGAGTGGTTTTGCTCCGGGAAAGTAGCCGGCATGGTGCTGATCACCTACCGTGACGGTGTGATAGGGCAGTCCGGCCGCGTTCAGTCGTTTTTCGGTCCATCCGGTAAGACCGGCGGCCACTTCGAAGACCCGGACAATGGCGGTCCCGAGTGATCCGGGATAGGGACGCGCGCGGCTGCCGAGAAAGATATGATCGGCCACGACTCGACCCTGACGGTTGGCCGGGCCGCCGAGTGGGACCACGACCGGGGTTCCGGTGATGAGGTCCTCGGTCTCGACCGCGTCTCCGGCGGCGTAGACCGAAGGAGCCGATGTCTGCATGAAGGCATTGACCCGGATATGTCCGCGAGGGCTGACGTCGAGCCCGGCCCGGGTGGCCAATCCGGTATCGGGTCGGACGCCGATCCCCAGAATGACCAGATCGGTTGAAATGCGGCGGCCCGATCTCAGGAGACAGCCGAGTTTGCCTGATAGGTCCGCTTCGAAGGCGGCGATGGGGTCGGCGAGGGCGAGGTCGATCCCGTTGCGCCGGAGTTCGTCCTCCATCAAGAGGGTCATCGGTCGGTCGAGAGGCGGGAGAACCTGGTCGCACATTTCTACCAGGGTGACCTCCTTGCCGATCCGCTTGAGCTGTTCGGCCATTTCGAGTCCGATAAACCCTGCACCAATCACCGTGACATGAGAGGCAGTCGATGCCTTCAGTTTGACCCGATCCATGTCTTCGAGCGATCGGAGCGTCAGGATACGAGGGTCGTCGATGCCCGGCAGATTCGGGCGGATGGGGGAGGCGCCGGTGGCGAGCAGGAGATGGTCGTAGGGGATGATCTCGGCTTTTCCAGTCGCAAGGTGCGTTGCCTCGAGTGTCTTCGTCTTGAGGTCGATCCGGGTCGCCTCGGTCCGGACCCGGACATCGATATTGAGCAGGGCCTTGAGCGTCTGGGGGGTCTGGACGGCGAGGGCAGCGCGGTCGGGGATTTCGCCTCCGATGAAGTAGGGCAGGCCACAATTGGCGAAAGAGACATCGGGTCCGCGTTCGATCAGGATGATCTCGGCCGACTCAGCGAGTCGACGTGCACGGGCGGCGGCGGAAGCACCGGCGGCCACACCGCCCACAATGACGAAGCGGATGGGTCGATCCGGGGTGGAAGTAGAATTTGTGATCATTTTCAGTTTGGTTTATTAGAAAAGATAAATGCGCATATGCGTATTAACAAGAATAAATTGAGCCACGCCATCAGGAGTGACAGGCTCGGATCGGCCGATAGCCATCGGTTATCTTGACCCTCCGGTCGGCGACTGGATAGCGTTCCAGCCTATCCGGATGGCGGATTTGCGTCATCACCTCCATGACCCAACCGATCGATCGTCTCCGCAGTGAACCCGAGCCCATCCACAGTTCCTGGGACGATCTTCTGGAAGGCGTGGAGACCCCTGGAGACTGGCGGGCTCGCAAGGCCATCCTGCACCGCCTTTATCTAGAGCTCATCCGCGACGACCGGAAACCTGTGAAGCCGCCGCTGGACCTGCGGGTTCACGAGGTCGTCGATGTGGAGGGGCTCTACGAGCGCCGCCTGATCAGCTACGCGGTGGAGAAGGATGAGCGGGCGCATGCATTCCTGGCCATTCCCCATGGGCTCACGGCACCCGGGCCGGCAGTGGTTTCGCTGCACGGCACTTATGCGCGCGGCAAGGAACGCGAGGCCGGGCTGGAAGAGAACCCGGAGAAGGCTTTCCTTGATCAACTGGCCCGGCGCGGCTACGTGGTGATCGCACCGGATCATTTCGTGGCGGGCGAGCGCATCCCGCCCGAGGGCCCCTACGATACGGCGCGGTTTTATCAGAAGCATCCCGAGTGGACGGCAGTGGGCAAGGCGGCCTTTGAGCATGCCATCGCGATCGATGTACTGGAGACGCTTGGCGAAGTGGACGCTGCGCGCATCGGGGTGCTCGGTCATTCGCTCGGAGGACATGGGGCCTATTTCCTGGCGGCTTATGACGAGCGGGTGCGCGTGGCCGTGTCCAATTCCGGCTGTGCTCCCTTTCGTCAGAACAGCAGGGTCGAGGCGTGGGCGCGGGACCATTTCTATATCTATTTTAAGCCGATGCGCGCCGGGTTGTTGCAGGGCAGACTGCCACCGATCGACATGCATGAGATCATGGCGTTGATCGCGCCGCGGCCCTTTCTCGACCTGTCCGCGCTGAACGATCTGATCGCCGGAGACGACCCGCAACTCGCGGGTTGGACCTACCGGCAACGAGTGTTGATGCTGATGAAGGTCATGGATGTCTACGAACTTGAAGAGGCCGCGGCCAACTTCGCGTTCTATGCCCATGGTCAGGGACATGCGGCGCCCCACGAAGCCCGGCAGCTTATTTGCGGATGGCTCGACAAGCACCTGAAGGATCCTGCCGCGACAGGTGCGAGCCTGGTCCGGGACAGCCGCTTCGCCGACCTCGGTCTGGCCTCTGCGGTTTCCGAGAGTCGCGGGGTGGCTGCGCTGCGTGATTCTTCGGGTCGCCAGCTTGTCCTCACCCTGCTGCTCGATCTCAGTCCACTGGGATCGCTGCTGGTCACGGAGGTCGAGTCGGGTGAGACGGAGCAGGTTTTCTTTCCCGAGAGCACGCGATCGGATATCTGGGCCGAGTGGGCCCCTTATGCCTCAATGTTGAGTGGGAACGGGCGCTTCTACACCTTCGCCGGCAAGACTCTTCTGGAGTTCGATCCGGACCTGCGGGAGTTCACCTTTCACGGTGTGCCGGCGGCGGGCGAGTCCTGTTATGTGGAGACCGCCATGGTGGACGGTCCGGATGGCCGGATCTATGCCGCGAGTCACCCCAACGCGCGACTGGTATCATTTGACCCGGCGACCCGGGAACTCCGGGATCATGGTCAGCTGGACCCGGCCGAGCATTACCCGAACAGTCTCGCGTCAGATGCCGACGGTTGGATCTATGCCGGGATCGGTTCGGCGCGTTGGAACTTCGTCGCCTATCATACGGATTCCGGCGAGACGCGGTCGCTCCTTTCCGAGGCGGAGCGGGGTCAGGGAACGGCGGTGGTCCGGGCGGGGGTCGACGGCGTGGTCTATGGAGAAGCCGACGGGCGACGTTTTCGTCTGGCGGATGGAGGAATCCGGGAAGTTGATCCGGAACAGGTTCCCGGAACGTTGCCGATCCGCGCCGGTCGTTTCCAGAACACGGTGGCAGTACTTCCGGACGGACGACGCGCCATCTGCCAATTGCCCGAACGTCGTCTGCTGATCGAAGGGACCGACGGTGATGGCACTCTCGAAATCGAACTCATGTTCCGTTCGGGCGGCGCAGTCGTCACGACCCTGGGAGTGGGACCGGATGGGAAGATCTACGGAAGCACCGCACACCCCATGCATTTCTTCCGCTATGACCCGGTGGCGCGCGAGGTTTGCGACCTCGGGGCAATCAAGGCGATCGGAGGCGGGAACATCTGTGCCTTGGCCGCGCAGGGTCGGCACCTGGTCGGCCCTGCCTATCCGTGGGGAGATTTCTATCTCCACGACCCCGACAGGCCATTTGTGCCCGAAGACTCGGTTGAGCCCAATCCTCGAGTGCTGGCGCGGTTTGAGCGGCACATCTCGCGGCCACGGACCTGCCTCGCCCATCCCGATGGCGTGCATGTGGTATCCGCGGGTTTCATGGACTACGGGCAGGTCGGCGGCGGGCTGGGTATTGTCAATCTGGAGACCGGCAAAAAGACTCTCCTGACTCACGAACAGGTCGTCCCACGGCACAGCACGCATACGCTCAAGGCTCTGCCCTCGGGCGATCTCGTGGGGGGAACCAGCGTTCATGCGCCGGGCGGAGGCCATGCGACCGAGCCGGAGGGGCTGCTCTACCTCATGGATTGGGCGAGACGCGAGGTGGTCTTTCGGACCGTGCCCGTCCCGGGTGCGCCCGAGGTCTTCAGCCTCGAGGTGGGCGCGGACGGCAGGGTATGCGGACTCGCCACTGGTTCGCAGTTTTTCGTCTTTGATCCGGTTGCCCGAAAGGTGACGGAGCGGCAGGACCTCTCCGCTCTCGGCGAGTTGGTGAGACCGGCCCTGGCTCGAGGTCCTGACGGGGTGATTTACGGAGTGCTCAGCAGGACCGTGTTCCGGGTGGAGCCATCGGACCACCGGATCACCGTCATCGCGGAGTCTCCGGTGCCGATCACGGCCGGTCTCGCGGTTCTGGGCGGGAAGATCTATTTCTCATCCCGGGGGAGCCTCTGGAGTTGCCGGTTGTAGGAGGCCTCTCAACCTCTCCGGGACCCGACCGGGCTCAAGTCCGCGGTCGGCCGATCGCTTCCCGGGTGGCTGATGATTTCGGCGATCTCGAGGTCGCGGGTCCGGGCGAGACCCCAGACGACGACTGCACATCCGGCGGCGAGAAAGCAGAGGGTTCCGGCAAAGACGAAGGCGACCACGTAGCTCTTGGTGGCGTCGAAAAGAACACCGCCGACGACGGGACCGAGGATGCCGGCGACACCGTAGGCGGTGAAGATCCAGCCGTAGTTGATGCCAAAATGCTTTGAACCGAAGTAATCCGAGGTGGCCGACGGGAAGAGGGCGAAATTCCCACCGAAATTCAGGCCAACCCAGGCCGAGGCCAGAAAGATGGTCAGGGGCGAACGGGCACTGACCAGGATCATGAAGGCCATGCCCTGGGCCAGGTACATCATCATCATGGCACGGGGGCGATCGATGAGATCGCTGATCTTGCCCCAGAAGATACGACCGAGGGCATTGAAGATGGCGAGGATGCCGACCGGCTCGACGAAGCGGCCGAATCCGCCCATCCATTCGGGAGCGAATGACTGACCGTGAAGGATGCCGGTCATCATCGGTTTCCACTGGCCGATGGCCATCAGTCCGGAGGTGGCCCCGAAGATGAAGGTCAGCCAGAGCATGCAGGCCAGCGGGGTGTTCAACATGGCCGGCCAGTCGACGTCGCGTCCGGGCTTTTCATTGGCCTTGGCCGGAGTCCATCCTTCCGGACGATAGCCCTCGGGCGGATTGCGCAGGAGCATCGCCCCGAGGAGGACGGCGACGAGGCAAACCACACCGTGGAGGATGAAGAAGGCCTTCCATCCAATCCCGAAACCCGAACCCTGGCTGATTCCGAGACCGACGAGAACGATCTGGGAGAGTCCGATGGCCTCGCCGGTTTCAGCCGGTGGGAGGACGAGGGCGGAGGCGGGTCCGGCAAAAACCAGCGCGCCGGCACCGAATCCGGCGACGGCCAGGCCGCTGATCAGACCCTTCTTGTCGGGAAACCATTTGATGGCGGCGGAGATCGGGCAGACGTAAGCCATGCCGATGCCGGCCCCGCCGATGATCCCGTAGGTCAGGTAGAGAGCCCAGGGACGGTCGCCATTGACGAGAAGGGCGCCGAGAAGGAAGGACAGCCCGAGGAGGATGCCGCCGATCGTGGCGACTTTACGGGGGCCGATCCGGTCCTGCAGCTTGCCGGCCGGGATCATCATCAGGGCAAAGGTCGCCAGAGCGGTCGAGAAGGCCCACTGGGTGGTGGTGCGGTCCCATCCGAACTCGTTCTCAAGGGGTCGGACGAAGACGCTGAAAGCGTAGACAGTGCCGAGGATGACCTGCACGATGAGGGCTCCGACAATGACGGTCCAGCGCTTGGATTGTGATTTCGTTGTCATGACTGATCGGGTTTTGGGCTGTCGCTGAGGTTTGGTTTCTCCGAGGGTCGTTTCAGGCGTGGGTCGCCGGTGTTCACCAGACAAAGACAAGGGAACTCTGGATACGGTAGCCATCTTCCGGACCGTCACTCCAGGTCGTCTCCACCAGGGTTCCTTCGAGGATGGCCGAGAGTTCCGGCGTGAAGGCATAGATCGCGTTGCCGAACAGGGACGTGCTCTTCTGGAAGAATTCGTCATCGACGAGGTCGTCGTTGTCGGGATCGTCGATGCCATAGCCGACGTGCACTCGGACGGCGGCGGCGGCCTGGAGACCGAGCTGAAGGAAACCGCCCCGGGTGTGGATGGGTTCGCCTCTCAGGTTGAAGGCCCCGTTGCGGTGAAGGAATTCGGCCCCGATGCCCTTGCCGGAATAGATCTCCCCGTTCAGGGTGAGGGCTTTCCAGGGAATGGAGAACTCGGCGGAGAGCAGATCGGGGGTCACGGACCGGCCTTCGACATCGCCATTGCGGACCGCTCCGCCAATCGCCAGGGTTGCGTTCTTCTTGTCGTCAAGCAAACGGCCCTGCAGGCGGAGGCCTGCGGCCACCCAGGGCATGACGAGATCGCAGCTCAACCCGTGTTCGATGTCTTCCTCGTCGCGGCACCGGAAAGTGGATACGAAACCGCTGAAATCCTCACCGAACTGCTGGGTGGCGGTGATCTGCGGGATCCGTCCCCAGAGGTTTCCATTGTAGCCCATGATGGTGAAATTGGTCGTCGACGGATTGGCGGTCGCGATAGGCAGCCAGTCCTGTCCCACCCGGACCGAGGTCTGGCCATTGGTCAGGTCCACGTAGGCCAGACGGATGCGCAGGCTGCCGCTGCCGCTGCTTGGAGCGCTGCCGTAGAAGTCGGTTTCGACTTTGGCGGCGGTCTTCCAGTCTCCGAAAGCCGGGCCGTCAACGGCGATGCCCAGACGGGTTTCCCGCGCGGTGAAGGTGGACTGGGCATCACCGTCGGCATTCCTGGGGATGTAGAGGATGTACTCATCCGACCCGAAATTGTTCGAGTCGTAGATGGCATCGAACTTGACCTTCCCGTAGAAGCGCAAAGGGAACTTCGAAGTGGCGGCGGGAGCCGACGCTCCGGCTGGCGGCGGCAATGCCGGGGGAGGAGAACCGAGGGAAGCGGGAGCAGTTGCCGATGCTTCCCTTTCCTTCATCGTGGTCAGCTCTTCCTGGAGGGCGGTCATCTGGATGTGCATCTCCGCCATCCGGGCCTGCAATTCGACGAGCCGGGCTTCCATCTCCTCCATGGAGGGCGCGGCGTTGGATAGTGGGGCCGAGGCCATCAGGGCCAGCACCAGGACCGGGAAGGGAATGCTCCGGTTCTTCATGGATCAGATCAATGTCCTCCTGAATTACGCGAACTTATACTAATTCGGAGTAACATTAGATAATATTAGTTGTGCGTTTGCAAAAATCAATGGTTCAATTCATGTTTTTCATTTCTTCGATTGAAGACGTTCGATTCGCGCTCCGGGAGCATGAGTCGCTCTGGACAGGCGGGATGGTTGGTGATCAGCGTCTCTGGATCGACTCCTCCACGATTCCATTTCCACTTCGATGAACTCCTCCTCAGATACATTGCGCGGGAAAGTTGCCCTGGTGACGGGCGCCGGCTCGGGGATTGGCGCCGCAGCGGCCATCGCGCTGGGCGCCGCCGGGGTCCGGGTGGCGGCCCTGAGTCGAACCGGATCAGAGGTTGATCGGACGGTCAGTCAGGTGCAGGAGGCGGGTGGTGAAGGACTGGCGCTGGTCGGTGATGTGTCCTCGGCGGATGCCATGCGCGGGGTCATTGCAGCAATCGAAGCCCGTTGGGGCCGGCTCGACATCGTGGTGGCCAATGCCGGGATCAACGGGGTCTGGGCGCCGGTCGAGGAAATCACTCCGGAGGAATGGGATCAGACGATGGCGATCAATCTGCGGGGCACCTTCCTGACCGTCCGGGAAAGCGTCCCCCTGCTGAAGAAGCAGGGAGGCTCCATCATCATTGTATCCTCTATCCAGGGAAACCGGTCTTTCAGTGTGACCGGCGCATCCGCCTATGCGACTTCCAAGGCCGCCCAGGTGGCCTTCGGCCGGATGATCGCGTTTGAGTTGGCGGCGAGCGGGATCCGGGTGAACACGATCTGCCCGGGTGCGATCCACACCGAGATCAGCCGCAACTCCGTGAGCCGCAATCTGGACAAAATCAGCGTGAAGCGGACCTCATCAAACCGGGGTATTCCGCTGACCCAGGGGATCGGAGGCGAACCCCGCCAGGTTGCGGACACGATCGTCTTTCTCGCTTCCGACGCCTCCTCCCATACCACTGGGACCGAGGTGTATATCGACGGGGGCCAATCGCTCCAGTAGCGTCCCGACGCACTCCCTATTTGCGGGCGCGGATCTCTTTGACCACCCCGGAGGCGGCCCGGGCGTTGGACTCAATTGCGGCCCAATTCTCGGCCTTGATGAGGTCGCGTGGAGCCAGCCAGGAGCCGCCCAGTCCGGCGATGAGTGCACTCTCCAGGTAGGACGCCATATTCTTGAGGCTGAGGCCGCCAAGAGGGATGTACTTGAGGCCGAGGTGCTGGTAGGGCGCGGCCATCGATTTGAGGGTGTTCATTCCGCCGAACGGTTCGGCCGGGAAGTACTTGAGCAGGCGGCAGCCCAATTCCAGTGCGGACTCGATATCGGTCGGGGTCGCGATCCCCGGGGCGAAAGGCATGCCTGCCGCGATCGCCGCCTCCATCACCCTGCGATTGAATCCGGGGGCCACGGCGAACGCGGCACCGGCGCGGGCCACCTCGGCGATCTGGTCGGGGCGGATGACGGTGCCGACGCCGGCCAACATCTCGGGCACTTCGGATCGGATGGCGCGGGTCGCCTCGATCGCGGCCGGGGTGCGCAGGGTGAGTTCCATCGCCGAGATTCCACCGGCCAGGAGGGCTTTGGCGACGGGGACGGCGTGCTTGACCTCGTCAATGACGAGAACCGCGACGACGCCGCTGGCTTCGACCTTTTTCTGGAGTTCAATCGGGAAGGGAGGATTCATGACAGGTTTCCGGGTTGTTACGGGCTGGGAGAGAGGTGAATCGGAAGGAAAACAATGAACAGGAAAATGCTTGAGGCGCCACGACAAAACATGAATGACGGGAGGAATTTCCGGTTGGGTTGACGCTTCGAAAGGGTCAATGCAGAGTGTGGGGAAACCTTAAGCCACTTCCATTCATGATGAAGTCATTGAAGCTTGTATTCGCGTTGATCCTTATGGCCATCGCCTGCGCCACTCCTGGTCGGGCCCGAATCGGCGAAACGACCGACGAGGTGCTGGCCCACTATGGGGATCCGATTTCGACCGAGATTTACCGGGGGAGCCATGGTGGTGAGATCATGCAGGAAATCCGTTTCGAGGTGGATGGGGTCACGGTTGTGGTGACAATGGTCGAGGACAAGTGCGTCCGGGTTTACTACACTCAGCCTGAGCCGTTTTCCGATTTCATGATCCGTGCGTTGATGGAAACCAATTCCGGTGGCCGCCGGGGCAAGCTGACCAAGTACATGTCGGGCAGCGAAGTGGAGATGAAGACGTGGACGACGATCGACCGGAAGGAGCCCGAAATCACCGGCAAGGTGTTATCCGGGACGATCGAAGGCGATGTCATCGGGGGCACCCTCGAAGTGATCACTCTGGACTATATCAGGGCCGAGGCACTGCTCAACATGACGGGGAAGCGGCCGGTCGATCAATAGACTCCGTAGCGCAGGCAGGCCCTGAAATAAGCTTCCACATTTTCGCGCGGCGTGCCTTCGCGGAAACTGTCGGAGCTGCCGATGATGAATCCGCCGCCGGGTTTACCGATTTCCATCGCCTGGCGGACTGTCCGCTCGATCAGAGCCGGTGAGCCGTCTTTGACCACATGGAGAAGGTCGACATAGCCTTTGATTGTCGTCCTGCCGCCGATCGATTGTTTGGCCGAGGCCAATGGAAAGTCACCGGTCGGGGGCGGGGTGCAGGTTTCCAGAATATCGATGCCGGTCGAGGCGATCATCTCCATGGAATCCTTCAGTCTCCCGTCGTCGTAATAGTCGTAGAATCCGCCAAGTTCGTGGGTGAGCTCGACCTGCTCCCGGATCTGTGGGACGAAGACCTCCTCGAAGATGGCCGGTGACCATCCGGAAGAGAGCGAGTTGAAGAACCAGGTGCCGAAAATGAACTCGGCGCCTCCTTCCAGGGTTGCACGGATCTGTTCGAGGCAGCGCTGCCGGAAGAGACGGAACAATTCGTCAAACAGGCTCCGATCGTCGTAATAATCCATCATCAGGTCCTGCATATCGCGGGCGCAGCCGGCATGATAATCGAGAGGACTGTTGATCGTGACCATGATGACGCCGCGATCGCCGATCTCCTTCCTCGCCTGATCGAGGTGGTCGAAGTTGCGGTTGATCGGCGGCAGCAGGTAGCGCAGGGCGGGCAGATCGGCGCGAGACTTGACCAGATGCTCGGTCCGGAACGGATTGGGTGAGACGCCGAATTTCCCCCCGGCGGGTGGAACCAGGGTCCGGTCGGAGAGGACGCCGGCGGGCGTCCGGAAGGTCCTCTCAATAACGGTAAGTTCCCCCTCCATCGACTTGCTCTGGTCGACGGAGACCCCCGGGAGGTCGTAGGCATCCGGGCACGAGTCCAGGTAGTTGGGCGTGCCCTGGGGAATGATGAACATCGGGTCCATATCCGGGCAGGCCCTCAGGTGGGTGGCCAGGCTGTCGTCGCCGTGCTCGGATCTCAGCCAGGCCCAGATCCGTGGGGAGACGGGGACCCGGTCCGGCTCCTCATGTCGGATGGTGGTGAGGATACGTTCTCGCCCGTTCATGGATGCGTTCATGGTGTGGGAGGGCGCCATCCATGGTGCGCCCGTTCAGTGCCGGTTGGAAGCCTCAAAGGGTCCGATCCGTCGCCTATTAAGTGGCCTGTTCGGCGCGATCAGGAAGCGGGGGTATGTATTGGTAGTCCGGATCCCTTTTCTGTCGGAATTGGATGTCGGCGATTCCCTTCCAGGTGGCCACAATGCCTTTGGGCGTGGGCGGAAGGTCGTGGCGGATCGTCCGGTGCAGGCGCCCCAGTTTGTAGCAGGGAACCGCCGCGAACATATGGTGCTCGATATGGAAGTTCATGTGCCAGTAGAGGAACTGGACGACCGGGTTGAGCGTGAAGGTGCGGCAGCAGAGCCGGAAATCGCCGACGTTGTCCTGGAGGCCGATGTGCTGGGTGTTGTTGCAGAGGAAGAAGAGCCATCCTCCGTAGAAGGGGGCGAGGGTGACGAGCACCGGTATCATCCAGAGTTTGAATACGATGGAGAGAACGAGGATGAGGCCGTGTCCGAGCAGCAGGCCCCGCGCCCAGCGGACCGGGACCTTCCGACCCTCCGGATCGGAAGCCGGAAAGAGTTTCAACTCCCACTCGCCTTCGAAGCGGCCCCGGGCGATGCGCACGACATACTTGAGGGTCCACCAGAAGCCGCGCAGGTTGATGAAGCCGTTGAGGAAGAAATCCCGGACCATCACCTTGAGGGGCAGAACCACCTCGAGGTCGTCGGGAGGGTGCAGGGTGTAGCGGTGGTGGCGGGCGTGACTCGCCTCGAACATGTGGAAATTGATCCAGCCGAGGAAGGAGAAGACCCGGTCGAAAAAGGCGTTGAGCGCGCGGGTCCGGAAAACGGTGCCATGACCGAGTTCGTGGACCGCGTTGATCTGGAAGGCGAAGACGGTGCCGTGCAGAAAGACCAGGGCCACCGTCAGCCCGACCGGCCAGTGACTGGCGGAGTAAAACGCAAGGGACCCGGTCAGGGCAAGCACGCCAAGATAACCGAGTGTCTGGAACCATCCGCGGAGATCGCTCCGCTCGTGAAGCTCCTTCAGCAGGCCGGTCTCGATCGGAGTCCGGTACCAGGAGACGGGAGCGGGCCGGGGCCCGGAGGCTGCCTGTTCGGTGGCGACATTCTTCAGGTCATTGCTCATACGGGTCGTTCTGAGGTTCTGCTCAGTTTCTGTTCCCGATACGCCTTCGGAGCGATGGAGGCAAGATTTTGATCAATGGCCGCCGCGGATTGCGCCCGGTCTTCCGGACGGCGACCAACCCGGACGAAATCGACCTCCGGATTGACCTTCCGGCAGGTGTTGCGTTGGGTATCGCCATGATGGATTTCCGATGGGTGATTCCTGTTTTCGTGGGGATTGTGTCCGTCCGGCTCTGTTCGGCGGCGAACCTGGTCACGAATGGGGATTTTGAGGGCGGCATGTCCGGCTGGAACAATCTCAGCGGGGGAACAGCGGTGGCGGCTTATGCGCTGGAAACCGCGGCTCCCTATGCCGGCGCGAATTCGCTCAAGGTGATCTTGAGCCAGGCCGGGGCCAATCCCTGGGATGCCCAGACGCTCGGCCCGACGCTGGATCTGTCTGTCGGACAGACCTACACCCTGGAGTTCAAGGCGAGGGCCGCGGCGGCCGGATCGACCGCCCGCATGGTCCTCCAGAACAACAGCTACCTCTCGAAGGATTTCGTGCTGACCGAAGCCTGGGCGAATTATTCCTGGACATTCGCCGCCCAGGAGACGGCGCCGCAGCTGAAAATGCATCATTTTGATCCCGGGACCTACTGGTTCGACAACCTGGCGTTGGAGGGTGATACGTCGGAGAACGACCCGGTCACGCTGAGGATCGTGCCGGAAAAGAGACACCAGATGATGGTCGGTTTCGGTGGGGCATTGACCTGGTACAGTGAACGGGTGCTTTCCAGCCCGCACAAGGCGGAGTTGGCGGCGCTTCTTTTCGAGGAACTCGGGGGCGACATCATCCGTTTCAAGAACTGGTATTACCCGGACGGCTATCCCGCGACGACCGACCCCGAACAGATCGGGAGCGAACGGTCCGACTTCCTCGCAACCAGGGAGTTTTTCCAGCTTGCCCGCGCGGCAGACCCCGAGGTCAAGGTCCTGCTCAGTTCGTGGAGCCCGCCGGCCGGGCTCAAGAGCAACGGCAGCCAGCGGGAGGGAACCCTGAAGAAGGAGGACGGAGTTTTCGTCTACGATGCATTGGCCCAGTACTGGGTCGACTCGCTCGACCATATCGGGTTTGAGCCGGACTATATCAGCATCCAGAACGAGCCGGGATTCATCACGCCTGATTGGGATACCTGTGCCTGGCGGCCTTGGGAGACCGAAGATTACCCGAGCTACACCATCGCGTTCGACCGGGTCTACGACCGGATCAAGGACCGGGAGAATCCGCCGCTGATGATCGGGCCGGAAGTGGAAAACGTGGGTTGGGTGTCATGGGGAAGCAATACCTTCGAGGAGTTCACGGCTCCGTTGAAGGGCAAGGATCACCTCGCCGCCTACGCCTATCACCTCTACAACTTTTCCAGCGCTGCCTCGATGGAGGGACACGGAGAGCTCAACGCGATCCGGACAGATTACGCGGACAAGCCGAACTTCATGACGGAGTTCTCCAAGAGCAGTATGGATTGGCTGGATACGGCGTTGGCCATCCACCATTCGGTGACCGAGGCGAACGCCGCCGCCTATATTTATTGGGAGCTGGTCTGGGATGCCGGTTCGCCGTCGGCGGCGATCGGCTTGACCGCCGGTGGCGATTATTCGGTCGGACCCCATTACTACACGATCAAGCATTACTCGAAATTCATCGATCAGGGTTTCCAGCGCCTCGAATTGACCGGACAATCGGCTCTCTGTCGGGCGACGGCCTACGTGAGTCCGGACGGTAAGCGGGTCGTGGTGGTCGCCCTCAATCGTGGTTCCGGGAGTCAGTCGGTCAGTTGGGATCTGCCCTCCCTGTCGGTGGTGTCGGCAAGTGCCTACCAGTCGACGGACAGCACGTTTTTCCAGGAACTTGCATCGGTTGACACGGCCGACACGGTTGTTCTGCCGGCGCGTTCCCTGACCACTTTCGTCATCGATCTGGATCAATCGATCAACGCGGGTCTTCCGGTTGCGGTGCTCGATTATTCTCTTCGCGGGGGAGTCGCCCGTTTCGAAATCGAGTCGGTGGCGGGGGGTGAGGCGGAGTTGTGGAGGAACCGTTCGCTTTCGCAGGAAGGATGGGCGGTGGTCGAGAAGCCGGAGTATCGTTTCGGTCAGACGACCACGACCATCCTGGACACCCAGGCCTCGGATTTTCCGCTCTTCTACAAGGTCACCAGCGCGCGCTAGGGCTTCCTGCAAATCTCGACCGACCCGGTTGTCTTCAGGTGTTCACGCCAGCCCGGACGGCGCATTCGAGGGATGAGTCATCAGGGGAGATGAGAGGGTCGATCTGATTGAGCGAAGAGACCGAGGAGCACACCGATGAAGTCGTATGAGGTGCCGACGCTCAGGAGGCGGGCATCAAAGGTGTCGCCGACTTGTCTCCAGGTGAGGCCCCGGTCGGTCGAAAATGTGAAGACGTAGGCTTCATCGTCGCCGGTCAGACGCAGAACAATCTCTGCCCCGGGTGTGGTCTCAAAGGTGTCGCCGACTTGACTCCAGGTGATCGCTGCGGTTTCGGTCGGGCCGCCGACGGCTTCCACGAAGATCTCGTAGGTGTCTGCGGCTGCCGAAGGGCGGCGGACGCCGAAGTTGTAGTGGTGTGTTTCGTTGTGGTAGGCGGAAAGGCCGGCGGTGACACCGGATTCGGCGGGCAGGCGCAGGGTGGTTTCCGCGGTGAAGCGGTTGTGCTGGAGGCGGCGACCGATGAAGGTCGGGTTGTGGCGATCCCGCAGGGACTCGGGACGCGGGGTGAGGCGAAGGGTGCCGTCAACGAGCGACCACCAGGATTCGAGCGGCGCCCGCAGGAAGAGCCAGGGGTCGCCCAGTTCGGCGCGATCGAATTCATCGCGCCAGGTGAAGTTTCCGGTGAGGGGAAACGCGGGGGCGAGGACCTCCGGACTGCCGGCGGGTTCGCGAAGGCCGGCACCGAGCGGGCCCTCTTCGACGAAAGGCACGGGAAGGCCGGGCTCGAGGATGACAGGCCAGTCGTTCATCCAGGTGACGGGCAGGAGGAAGGTCTGGCGCCCGGTGTTGTAGTGGTTATCAAGATACGGCGTGCAGCCGAGGAAAACCGTCCACCATCGGTTGTCCGGGCCGATGGTCAGGTCGGCGTGACCGGTGCAGGTGACCGGGTGTGGGCGGTCGGCCGGAAGATCACGCTGGGTCAAGATGGGATGATCGGTGAAGGGCGTGTAGGGTCCGTCGGGTTCCGGGCTGCGGAAGACGACCTGGGAATGGTTGACGGAGGTTCCACCCTCGGCGCAGGTCAGGTAATACCAGTCGCCGTGCCGGTAGATATGCGGGCCCTCGATCCAGACCGGTTTTGTGCTCAGGTCGACCCCGCCGTTGATGATGATCTTGCGGGGACCGCTGGGGCGCCGGGCGGCCACGTCCCATTCCTGGATCCAGATGGCGCGGTGTCCGTCGTAGAGCGGCCGGTTGTCCGGCGGTGGGCCGTTGTTGACGAGCCAGGCGCGTCCGGTCGACTCGTCGAAGAAGAGGGAGGGATCGATCCCGTCGAAATCCAGCCAGATGGGATCGGACCAGGGTCCGGCGGGATCCCCGGCCGTGACGAAAAAGTTGCCGCCGGCATCGATGAAGGTGCAGACGATGTAGAAGAGGCCGTCGTGAAAGCTGATGGCCGGGGCGAAGATGCCGCGGGTGAGGCCCAGTCCATCGTAGGGCAGCTGGTCGGGCCTGCTGATGGCGTTGCCGAGCTGAGTCCAGTTGACCAGGTCCCGGCTGTGGAAAACCGGGATGCCGGGAAAATGGGCGAACGATGAGTTTATCAGGTAGTAATCATCGCCGACCCGGCAGATGCTGGGATCGGGATAGTAGCCGGCCAGGATCGGATTGCGGAATTCGCCGGGCCGGAGGGGCGTCGCGAAAACTTCATCGCGGCCGGTGTATTTGAAGGATTCAAACACCACCGGTTCGGCAGGGCGTAGATCGGTCGAAGTCAAAGCGAGCGTCAGTGCGCAGAAGATAATTGAACGTGTCAATGTTAACGAGGGTTGGCGGTGGGAGGTTGGTCGATCAACCGGGTGCGGGTTTCGAGACGTCGGCGTGTACTCAAGTCATTCGAACGCCGTTGAAAACAGCGAAATGAGGACGCGGCGAAAAGCAAACAGGCTCGTTCAGTCTTGGTCGGTCTGTTCCAGGATGGAATGGAGTCGGGAGTCGGCGGCGATGCGTCGCTGTTCTCTTGACTTATCGGGTGAAGACACGTTCCATTCCCGAAATGGAAACGCCAGGGCGACCCTTTGATTCCCACCGGGCCGCAACATTCTCACGATCTGCTGCGAACACCGAGCCGAGAATGGAGAGCTCCGAGGTCTGCTTGCCTGCCTGGAGATCCGCTATGCGGGGGCAGGGTGGAACGGATCGTGACCGACCAGGGGTGGAAAGCATGGGGCGGGAAAATCGGCGGATGGGAAAGTCACGACTACGACGACGGGGCCTGGCCGGCAGCGATCGATTTGGGAGGTTCGGGCGATCAGCCATGGGGATTGGTCCATTCGCCGGACATGAACCTGCATGGACCGCAGTCGGCGGGCATTGAGGGTGAACTCCGCGTCACCTACGTTCCCCACGCCGGGCCGATCATTCAGCGAAACCTGGGAGCCCTGTCGTCCTGGCACTTCTCCCGGTTCGATCCGGCCACCGGGCACGAGGAGAGGGTCGGCCCGATTGTCGCCGATGCGGATGGCAACTGGTGCTGTCCTCCGCCTGTCCGGGGTGACCACGACTGGATCGTATTGCTGGAGAGGGTTCAGGACCCCGCGGATCAGAGAGGGTGATCCGGACTTTGCGGTTGTGACGGAATCCGCGTGAGGAAGGAAGAACCGGCCGGCGTCAGGGGGAAACGCGGATGAGGCGCACTTCGTAAATCGGCGGCACGCGCGGGGAGTCTTCGGCGGGACGGAACGTGAGACGCAGAACGCCCTGTGGTGCCGCATGGAGCAGGTCGGCGGGCACCGCAAGGGTGTCGGTGACGAAGCGTTCACCCCGATTGCCGGGCACGGCGACGGTGCCGACAAGGGTTCCGTTGATTTCGACGGTATAGCTTTCGGCGCGCCAGGCCTGGCCCCAGTGGGTAAGCTGGAGCTGCAGGTCGGATTCGTCGCGGGCGGTCAGCTCGTAACTGAACCAGTCGTTGGCGGCCCGGAAGGATCGGCCGAATTCATGGCCGGCCCAGGAGTCGCCGGTGGTGAAACCATGCTCCACCTCGGGCTGTTGCTCGCCGGGCGTGACCAGGTCGACGGTGCGGGCTTCCAGTGCAAGTCGGACGGCTTCGACGGTTTCCAGGTCAGCCACGACCTCTTCGTAGGCCGCGGGCGAGACGAGGCGCCAATACATCATGTAGCGCGCGTCGTGGACGCCGAAGAAGGGTTCGAGTTCGACTTGGTCGAATGAATCGGGGCGGATGAGACCGGCGGCGGTGAAGTGCAAAGGTTTACCGGGGACAGGGTGAATGCCTCTGGCCAGTTCGAGCGGGTTGCCCACGAACATGGGAGCGGCGTCGAGCGGTTCGAAGGCGCCGGACGCGGCCTGCCCCATGCGGGAATCATCGGCGATCAGGCCGGCGAGGTCCCCGGTTCCGGTCCTGGCGGCAAGAAGGATGGGGCCGTGCAGAACGGCGGCGTAGTCGGAGCCGTCGGGCAGGCGCTCGACGCGCGTCGACATCGGTAAAGCCGCGGTGATGCGATCACCGTTGTGCCACTCGCGCGTGATGGTGGCGTAGGAGGAGGGCGAGGAACGGACCTCAACGGGCTCGCCATTCAGGGTGACCGAGAATTGGCCGGCGGGCACCCAGGCCGGATGGCGCAAGTGAAGGGCAAAAGATCGCGGGGCGTCCAGCGAAAGGGTGATGGTGGTGATTTCCTCTTCGGGGAACCGGGTCTCCTGGCGCAGACCGAGGTCGAGATCTCGTGCGTTGAGCTCCGAGGCGATGAAGAGGTTCACATACACGCCGCCATCGCGATCGCTCGCGTAGATGAAGCGGCCGTATTTGCCGTGATTTTCGATGCCGGTGCCGACGCAACACCAGAAGCATTGCTCGGGTTGGGAGTAGACGCGGTAGTGACGGGGGCGGATGGGCGTGAAATAGACCATTCCCCCATGCCGTGGGTGTTGGGTGGAGAGGATGTGGTTGTAGAGGGCCCGTTCATAGTAATCGGCATACCGGACGTCGCCGCCGCGCCGGTAGAGCGCCTCGGTCAGACGCAGCATGTTGTAGGTATTGCAGGACTCCGGACCCTCGCGGGACTCGACCATGGTCGAGAAATCGTCGATCGCGTTGAAGTGTTCGCGCACGCTGTTGCCGCCGAAGGCCACGCTGCGGCGACGCACGACGGTGTCCCAGAAGAAGGCGGCCGCGTCGTCCCAGGTCGGGTCGCCGCCGAGCTCGGCCACGCGTGCGTAGCCGATGACTTTGGGGATCTGGGTGTTGGCGTGTTTGCCGGTGAGGGTGTCTTCCTGCTTGAGCAGGGGATCCAGAATGGCGTGGTGGGTGAAGCGCTGGGCAAGGCGCAGGTACTTTTCGTCGCCGGTGATGGCGAAAACATCGGCCAGGGTTTCCGTCATGCCTCCGTGCTCGGTGCCCAGCATGATCTGGATGTCTTTATCGGAGAGGCCCGCGAGGAGGTCGCCGCACCAGTCGGTCAACCGGATGAGAATATCGCGGGCCTGGGCGTTGCGGCCGATCACCCAGGCATCACGCAGGCCGGCGAAGGTCTTGTGCAGGTTGTACCAGGGCACCCAGGCGCCCCCGAGGCTGAAGCTCTGGGCTTCGAAGCCGCCCGCAGCCACCTTGTCCCAGACCTCTCCGGAATGGGGAACGGCCCCGACGTAGCCGTTGCCATTGGCGGCCTGGCAGATCGCGAGTTCGGCCACGCAGTAGTCCAGTCGGCTCTTCATTTCTGCGTCACCTGTGGCGGCCCACATCTGTGCGAGGCCTGTCAGGTAGTGGCCGAGGGTGTGGCCGTCGAGGCCGATACTTTCCCAATTGCCGTATTTGGGTGCCCGCGGTTCGAGGCCGGCTTCGAGGCGGAAGCCGGCGAGGAGACGATCCGGGTCGAGCGTGAGGAGGTAGGCTTTGTCGAGGTCCTGGGCGTGTTTGAAGGGGCCCTCGAGCAGCCGGACATCAGTGAGATCAAAATAGCTGAGCTCGGTCTGGACCGGGGCGGGTTCCCTGACTTCGTAGAGGAAAGTCGCGCCGCCCTTTCGGTCGGGCGCAGCGCCGGGAGAGTCGGCCGAGGCGAGGCCGCCGACGGCGGACGAGGCGGTGAGGAAACGGTTCGTGGCGAGGGAGAGCAGCATGGCATCGCCCTGGAGCATGTGCTGCCACTGGAAGACGGAGCGGGTGGCGTCGAGGTCTGCCTGGAGCTTGACGTCGGCGATGGCCCCAATTCCGCTCACGGTCACGTAGCCGGAGCCGTCGTTTGCTTTGAGAGCGACGCGTCCGAGACCGCGGTCAATCACGTGGAACCAAGCGGCGGAGGAATGGGCCGCGTCGCTCCCTGCGGGGAAGAGCCGGAGGCGACCATGCCAGGTGGTCAGGACGGAGTCGTCAGCGCGGCTGGTCAGGCGGATCGACTGACCAATGGGAATCGTGCGAACGGCGCGGGGTTCGTGGACCGCAAAGGAATCGAAGTCGAGGTGGCCGCCGGGGGTGCCGGCGTCGTTGAAGCTGAACAGACCATAACGCACACCCTGAAAGGTCTTGAGCTGGAAGATGAGAGTGAAGGGATCACCGACGGGTGTGAAGACCTCGCCATCGACGCTGTAACTGAAAACAGCCTGCTCGGTGTCGAAGTCGCAGTGGGCACGCAGCCAGATGCGGCCGGCCTTGACGGGTGCGCTGAAACGCTCGCCCCCGTTCTGGTCGACTCGGCGGAGGACAAGGTTACCGTCGGACCTCCTGCTGAGGCCGAGCCAGGCGTAGGGGTAGTTGAGGAGAACGAGGCCTCCGTGGTCGCCGGGGGCCATGCCGGCGGGATCAACAATGGTCGTGACGGTGGACTCGGGGCCGATGGCGCGTTGGGTGAGGGTGTTGCGGGCGGTCCAGAAATCATCGGCGGGCAGGGCGTGCAGGCGGAGGTGACCGGATCGCTCGGAGAGCGACCAGGCCTCATCGACGGGCACATGGTTCCACTGCCATACCCGGGCCAAGGCGGGACCGGAGAAATCATCATCTCGTTGGAAGGGCGCGTGCGGTTGGGAGGCACGTCCGGTGTTCGGCTTCACCCAGGTTCGGGGCGTGCGGAGCAGATTGCCGGGCAGACCAAACCAGGGCCAGTCGTCCTTCCAGGTCACCGGAGAAAGCGCGGTGAGCCGGCCGACTGCATTCTGATCGGTCATGGAGAAGCCCCACCATTCTCCGGTTGGGGTGTCGACGATGCCGCCCTGGTGCATGGGGATGGCGCCCATCTGCGTTGGTCGGGGTGGATGCACGGTGAACGTGCCGAATCCGCCCCAGCCCATGCCCTCGAGTCGATGGCCACTGCCGGTGCCGAATGTTTCCTGCGCGCTGATTGTGGCGACCTCGTAGGGGCCCTCGATGCGATCCGCCCGCGCACAGGCCATGTAGCCGACGGGATCATAGTTGGAACTGGTGATAGTGTAGCGGCCCTTGATCTTGTAGAAGTGCACGCCCTCGCCGATGCCGGCGTCTTCCGGAATGATGAGGCGCTCGGTGCCTTCCACAATATCGAGCAGATCGTCGGTGAGCCGGGCCAGGCGGATGCCGCGGTAGCCCCAGATCACATAGGCAGCGCCGTCGTCGTCGAAGAGCACGGAAAGATCGTGGAGAGAAACCCGCATGGACTCGTGCGTCCAGGGACCGGCCGGATCGGTGGCGCGAAAGTGCTGGGTCTTCTGGCCGTTGACGTTGGAGAAGATGTGAAAGACGCCGTCATAGTGGCGGAAGGTCGGGGCCCAGATGCCCTTGCCATAGATGTCTCCGCCTTCTTCCAGGCGGTACTCGGGACCCAGATCGAGTTTGTCGAAGGCGTAGGTGAGGAATTCCCAGTTGACCAGATCCCGGGAGCGGAGGATGGGCAACCCCGGCATGGTATGCATCGTCGTGCCGGTGAGGTAGTAATCCTCGCCGACGCGGATGAGATCCGGATCGGAGAACTCGTCGTAGAAGAGCGGATTGGTGTAGGTGCCGTTGCCGTTGTCGGCCATCCATGTTTCCGAGCGGATGGGACCGGCCGCGAGAGTGTTGAGGCTGGCGAACACGAGAAGAAGGCGTGACATTTTTCCGGACGGCTCAGCAGCGCGGCGGGCGGCTACCGGCCGGCCACGCCGACCACGATCTGGGTGAAGGAATGGGCGGGAAAGGCGTAGTGGATGGACGAGCCATCGGTCTTGATTTCCGATTCGACCGGCCGGTAGGAATCGCGATCGGCGTAGGTGTAGGGTCGATTGTCCGTTTCGTCCCGGTTGATCGTGCTGACGCTGGCGGTGGCGGCGAAAGGAGCGGCGATGCTGAGGATGTCGGTTTCGATGGATTCTTCCTTGTGGCGGTTGATCACATTGATGACGACCCGGCCGGTGTCGGCGTTGTAGACTGAGGAGACGTCAAGGTAGGGTATGGCGGTGTAGAAATCATCGACGCCAAAGGTATCGCAGACGACGGCGGTCTGCAGCGCAGCGCCATGGGCGCGGGTGGAGAAGGCTTTGAAGGCGAAAAAAGTCGGAGTCTTGTAGGTCGCGTCGGTCTCCGGGTCGCGGGCGAGGATGGACGTGAGCAGTGTGTAGTTGGCCATCTTGATATAATCCGCGTTGCGGATGAAGGCATTGAAGAACTGCGCGAGCGCGAGGGTCGAGAGGTGGCCTCCGCGGAAGGGCGGCGCCCACTCATCGAAGGAAATGTACATGGGCGTCTTCTTCCCGGTGGTCGAGACTGCCTTGATCTGGCCGACGGTGATATCGATCTTCTCCTGGAGATCGACGGCGCGTTCGCCGACGAAGGTGTAGTAGTCGTCGGAATTGTCCCAGTAGCGGTGCAGGGAGATGTAGTCGGCGACATCGTTGAGTTCCTTGATCACGGTCCAGTTCCAGTCGATCCACGCCAAGGTGTCCTTGTAGTTGGAAGAGCCGTTGGCGATGAAGGTCAGCTTGGTGCCGGGGGAACTGCGCTCCATTGCCCGGGCAGTCACCCGGGCCAGCTTGATGTAGTCCTCGGCATTCTTGTAGCCGATGATCCAGGGTTCGCCGTCAACCTCGTTGCCCAGGCACCAGTATTTGATGCCGAAGGGCTCGGGATGGCCGTACTCGGCTCGCTTGTCGGCCCAATAGCTTCCGACGGGGGCATTGCAGTATTCCACCCAGTAACGGGCGTCGTCGACGCCCCCGGTGCCGAGATTGATGCAGGCGACATTCTCGGTGCCAAGCAGGGCGTTGAGCTGGACCCACTCATCCGTGCCGACGAGGTTGGGCTCGATCACCCCCCAGGCCAGCTCGCGGCGTTTGGGTCGCTGGCTCTTCGGGCCGATGCCGTCGCGCCAGTCGTAACTGGAAGTGAAGTTGCCTCCCGGCCAGCGCATATTCGTGAGTTTGAGTTCGCGGGCAGCCTCCAGCATGCCGGTGCGCCAGCCGTTCTCGTCGGCATCGGGCGCCTCCGGGGCGTAGAGAGGTCCATAAAGTGTGTTGAACTTCAGGTCGGGGCGATTGATTCCGATCGGTTCCATGAAGACGCCGTAGATCCGTGGATCGACCTGATCGATCACGTTGTCGAGGTCGAAGGAGATGCGCGCTGTCCCGGCGAAAACGCCGAGCGGCAGCAGAAAGAGGACGGAGGTGAAGAGGAGTTCTTGGGTTTTCATGGGTTATGGAGACTGGGGTTGGACAACTGGGGGGGAGAAATCAAATGCGTGCCAATGCAGGTTATTGGGCCCAGGCCGCGCCTTCCGGAGTGCGGCGCCAGGCGAAATACTCATCGAGAACCCGGAGGGAGTCTTCGCGGGGAACGGGTCCGGGTGATGCGGTATTGTGGAAGATCATGACTTGCGGTGATTCGTTGGTGAACTCGGGCCAGACGGGCAGGCCCGGGCCGTTGGGGTCGCCGCGCTTTGCGAAGTTGGTCCAGTAGGTGGCCACGGTCTCCGAAATGGCGCGGTCGCCGTCGGTCAGGTTGGGATCGCCGGAATCGAGCGTCTGGAAGACGTAGGGCACGTCGACGCCATGAGGCATACCGTGATCAGCGGCGGGGGATTCCGGATCGTGTTCCGCGTGCTGGTCGAAGTAATAGAGGAAGACCCGGGAGTTTCCGGTTTGGGCCTGGAGGCGGGCCCAGCTCCACGAATGCCAGCCAAAGGCGGCGTCGCCGATGAGGTTGCGGGCGGTCCTTCCGACGCGGTCGCCATCGGGCGGGTAGGCGGCCAGGAGTCTATCGGCGAAGGGACCGTAGCGCCTGTGGACATTCGAGATGTATTCTCCCGCGTTCCGGTCTCGAGAGAAGAACAACCCTTCATCGGAATTGTAACCGATGAGGATATCGACGTCGTGGTAGTCTCCCGCCTTGTAGAGCACAAACTGGTCGCCCGGGATGATCCATCCGTCGACGACCGGCCAGGCCGCGCCGCTGCCGAAGCCTGCGGGAAGTTGACCGGGCGGCAGCTGGCGCAGCGCGGCGAGGGAATCGACTCCGGCGCTTTGCGCGTAGCCAACGCCGGCTTGCTCGGCGTCAGCCAGCTCGCGCATGTTCTCGCCCGGGTAGGTCGTTTCGCGCGAAGGCCCGAACGATCCGCCGCTCTGCGAGATGGCGCCCCGGAAGAGGCCGCGGGCCACGGGAGAAGCGCAAAGCATGCTGATCGAGATGCCGCCGCAGGATTCGCCGAAAACGGTCACCTTGTCCGGATCGCCGCCGAAGGCAGCGATGTTGCGCTGGACCCATTCCAGACCGGCGATCTGGTCCAACAGGCCGTAATTGCCGGAAACCCCCTCGGGCGATTCGGCGCTCAACTCGGGATGGGCGAGGAAACCGAGAGAGCCGACGCGGTAGTTGATGCTGACCAGGACGACGCCTTTGCGCGCGAGGTGCTCGCCATTGTGGACCGGCGTGGAGGTGGAGCCGAAGGAGAAACCGCCCCCGTAGATCCAGACCAGAACCGGCAGCTTATCTTCCGGGGAGCGGGCGGGAGTCCAGATATTGAGATAAAGGCAGTCTTCGCTGACGTTTCCGGTGCCGTCGCCCTGGTAGGGGTCGGGGGCAAACTCCGTGGCCGGACGAACGCCGTCCCACGGGACGGGGGGTTGGGGAGGCCGCCAGCGCAGGTCACCAACGGGTGGGGCCGCAAACGGGATCCCGCGAAAAACGGTGAGGCCGTCTTCGGAAACGCCCTGAACGAGTCCGTACTGGGTCATGACGGGTTCGGGCTGAGCTGCGAAGACCATGTCGGCGGCAAGGAACATGAGTGGAAGGGGAAAGAGGACCTTCAAATTCATCGGAACGGGGTGGCTCTGTCGAACAGGGGTTACGGGGTAAAATCGGGACTCGGAACGATGGTAACCATGTCGGGCTGAATCGGGCGGCGAAAGCATAGACTTGGCCTAGCGTTTGTCCGGGTTACGCCATTTTTGGACCATCGGGATCGGTCCTCATCCCGATCATCCCAACAGCGGCCGGGAGCCGCAGCCATCCTGAAAACGCTTTGTCCGATCACACTCCGAGTGGCGTGGGCTTGTATGTTGCTGACATCCAGACTGTAGAGCACGACAACCCGAAAGATTCGCTCATGGCCTTCATGGGTGCAGGGCTTGGATTGTTCTGCTTCGCTATGCTCGCGAGTGTCGTCGCTTCGCTCCTCGGTAGGACCAGGGTTCAACTCCAAGCCCTGGAAAATGGCGAAGGCCGGTCTCCTTGCGGAAACCGGCCTTCATGGGTGCAGGGCTTGGATTTGAACCAAGGACCTTCAGGTTATGAGCCTGACGAGCTACCAGACTGCTCCACCCTGCAATTTGTGGGAAGGCGAGAAATTGCCGGGGATGGGGTTCCTGTCAAGATTCGATCTGGATTATTTCCGGGAAATCTGCGGCCTCCACCCGGGAATCTCTGCTTTCGGGCTTGCTTTCAGTCTGTCGGGACCTACCTGTTATCCCTTTTCCCTCGATGCCGGGGGATTCCCGAAACCAGATAACTGAAACCTGTCCGTAAACTGAAAACTTAAGGCTGCACCCTTCGCAGACCTGTGCCTTCACCGGCATTCCCGCACCATGAACGTTACATTGAAAGACCTGCTCGACGCGGGTGTCCATTTCGGACACCAGACCAAACGATGGAATCCCCGTTCCAAGGGATTTGTCTTCGATCACCGCCAGGGGATCTCGATCATCGATCTGACGATCACCCACGAGGCGCTCGAAAAAGCCTGCAAGTTCGTCGAGAACAAGGTCGCCGAGGGGGGCAATGTCCTTCTGGTCGGCACCAAGCGCCAGGCTCAGGAGATCATCCGTGAGGCCGCGGCCATGACCAATATGCCCTTCTGCGCAAACCGCTGGATGGGCGGCACCCTGACCAATTTCCAGACCATCAAGCGAAGCATCGCCAAGTACAAGCGCTATCAGGAGATGGAGACGAGCGGTGCGATGGCCAAGCTCCCGAAGAAGGAGGAGTCGGCCATCAAGCGGGAAATGGCCCGGATGAATCGGAATTTCGAAGGGCTGGTCGATATGCCGGACATGCCTTCGATCATGTTCGTGGTGGACGTCAATTACGAGGATATCGCGGTGGCCGAAGCCAATCGGATCAAGGTTCCGGTGGTGGCGATCGTCGACACGAACTCCGATCCGACACCGGTCGACTACCCGATCCCGGGCAATGATGACGCCGTCAAGTCGATCCGTATCGTCGTCGAGTGTCTTGTTGAGGCCATTCAGGCCGGTCTTTCCCAGCGTGAATCGCGCCGGGTCAGCGCGGGCATGCAGGATGTGCGCAACCTGACGGTCCAGCAGTTTGCGGTCGGCACGGTCCCGGCCGGTCAGCGCGAGTTGATTCGCCCGAGCGAGGCTGCGGCATCGGTCGAGGAGGATGAGACGGCCGAGGCGGAGGATGAGATTGCGGTCATTGAAGAGCCGGATGACGTCGTCGATTTCGAGGAGGAAGAGGTTGTCGTGGCAAAGAAGCCCAAGGCGGTGAAGCCGAAGAAGGTCATCGACGAGGACGAAGTGGAAGCCGACGAAAAGGCGTGATCTTTCGGGATACGGGATTGAATCTATGAGCAATGTTGTAACAGCACAAATGGTCAGTGCCTTGCGCGAACGGACCGGCGCGGGCCTGATGGATTGCAAGCGTGCGCTGACCGAGTCCGGTGGCGATGCCGATCAGGCAGAGACCCTCCTGCGCAAGCGTGGAGTTGCCCAGGCGGCCAAGAAGGCGGGTCGGGCCACCAGCGAAGGTCTGGTTGAGAGCTATATCCACCTCGGCGGCAAGGTCGGAGTCCTCATCGAGGTGAATTGCGAGACCGATTTCGTGGCCAAGACCGATGATTTCAAGGCACTCTGCCGGGATCTCTGCCTGCAGATCGCGGCGGCCAATCCGACGGCGGTGAGCCGCGACCAGGTTTCGCCCGAACTGGTGGCCAAGGAGAAGGAGATCGCCGAGGCCCAGGTGGCCGGCAAACCACCCGCCGCCATCCAGAAGATCGTGGAAGGCAAGATGGACAAGTTCTACTCGACGGTCTGCCTGCTTGATCAGCCCTTCGTGAAAAACCCGGATCAGACCATTCAGGATCTGCTGACCGCGATGATCCAGAAAGTGGGCGAGAATATCGTGGTCAGCCGCTTCACCCGCTACCAGGTGGGCGAATAACCCCGGAAGTCGCCGGAGGGTTCGGTCAGATATGGATTTGAAGGCGGTGGAGGACCTATCCACCGCCTTTTTCGTGCGATGAAGGTTTCGCGTTGGCAGATCATCTCCCGTGGCTTGCGCAACCGGTGCCCGAACTGCGGCCGGGTCTCGCTTTTCCGCCGGATGTTCGAGGTGCATCATGACTGTCCCGCCTGCGGGATGTCCCTTGAGCGGGGCGAAGGCTTCTTCCTCGGGTCGATGTCGATCAATTACGGGATCACCGTCTTCGGCGTCCTGACCCCGATCCTGGTTCTTTATCTGGTAGGGGTATTCCCGGGTCTGGTCGCCGCCGTACTCGCGGTGGTTGGCGCGGTTCTCTTCCCCGTCCTCTTCTACCGCAGCTCGAGGAGCTGGTGGCTGATGGCCTACTTCTTCTTCCTCCCGCATCATCTGCCGGCCAATGCCCGGGAGCTTTCCGGCGGCGAAGACGAGAATATCTAGTATGGTGTCCGACAAATAGGCCAGGCAGGGGCGAGGGGAACTCGCCGAAGATGGGAGAGGGGAGACGGCAGACGGAAAAACAAACCGTAGCATACTACAGTTTGTTTTTGTTCTCAAACCCTACGGTCTATGCTACCTTTGGTTTCGAAAGAGATATACCCAGCCCTTCGACGGCGGGTCCGGAGGCCCTCGCCCTACCGTTGACATAGCATACATGGTAGGGCTGGACGTCCCTGGCCAGCCGCAATCGCATCATACAGGAAGGACTCCGCAGAAGAGACTTGCCCGGCCAACACATTTGCTACGTTTTGTTTCTCCGGGCGGCCCGGGTGATTTCACCGATCAGGTCGTCCGCCTCCTTTTCCGAGGCCATTTCCTCCCCGATGGTCAGCCAGACGCCGGCGCTGCCGAGGTGACCGGCCATCTCGATCGCATCGCGGGCGGTTTCGCAGATGACCTGGGCTGCATGACCCGAGGCAAGGATGTGGCGGTAGGTCTCGGTCCAGCGGGTGACCGGGCCGGCGCCCGCGCCGTAGACCCACTGAATGGCCTGAATCCGGTCGATCGAGAGGATGAGGTCGAGATGACGGAGCGCATCGGGACCGTCCAGATGGAAGAGGGACCGTTCGGTGAAGGCGATCTCCTTGTGGATGGTGGGCAGGATATGGTTGGCGGCCATCTCCCCGGAAACCAGGGCGAGGAAATCGCAACTGGAGACATAGGCCGGACCTGCGTGCCAGAGGGGACACCAGGTGGTCGAGCCCTGGCCGGCCTGCTCAAGAATCCCGTAGACCCGCCGGAAGGCCCGGTCGTAGGCGTCGGCGGCGTGGAGGCCTGCCCGATGAACCTCGTCGGGTGCGTCGACCAGATCGAGACAGACTCCCTCGGGGCCGCGAACCGCGGCAAGGATATCGTAGGCGCCATGAAGGTCGGGCAGGCCGGTCAGGTAGCGCCCCCGCCCCTGCTCGAGGCAAAGCCGCATGCGTTGCTCAATGGTCTGCCAGAACGGATTGTCGAAATCGGGCTCGGTTTCCAGAAAGTCGGTCCATGCTTCAGGTGAATCGTAACGACGATGGGACCAGGAAGTGTTTTCACCGAATTCCAGATCGCAGCCGAACAGTGTCGCGGTGAGATCGGGTCCGACGTTGGGATGGTGCACCGGAAATGTCTCGGCCACCCAGGGACGGCAGGAAATCCGGGCATCGGCGAGAGCCAGGGTGTATTCCGAATTCATCCATCTCTCCACAAGACTGGAGGGGGCCGGGGGGAGAACGGGTTCACGGTCGGATCGAACGCCAACGGATACGATCGGGCGTCCGCGGTTCTGGCAGAGCCACCAGGATTCGTAGCGTGCGGCAGCCTCTTCGAAGTCGGGCTTGAGGGAGAGGGTGAGGGGCATGGGGGAAGCGGTCAGAGGTCGGTGGTCAGAGGACAGAGGAGGAATTTCTTGGGGAGGGGATGAACACCCGCTGCGCTTGAGGTAACCAGGGTGAGGAAGGGGGACGAGAGGCCAGGGGCAAGGAGTCAGGACAGAGTGGGACGGAGGACTGTGGGGAAGCGGTCAGAGGCCGGAGATCGGAGGGGCAGAGGGCGTGTCAGGGGGATGCGAGGGTGGCGAGGGAGACTTCCATCGGCCGGAGATGGGTGTCCCGACCCCAGATGTGGCGGGCGCGGTCGAGGTAGTGGAGGTAATTGCGCAGGGAGACGTCGGGTGGAACGCGGTGGTCGGGTAGGGGGATGAAACCGCCCGCCTCCACCAGCGGGGTCAGGCGTCGGATTTCGGCGTCGATCTCGGCGGTGGAGCGGGCGAGGATATGCTTGTCGAAGCCGCCGATGAGGAGAAGGTCGTTCCCGTATTCGCGGCGCAGGGCGACGGGGTCGGCCCCCCAGGTGCCGACTTCGATCGGGAACATGGCGTTGACACCGGCCTCCATCCAGTGGGGGATGAGGGCATCGATCTTCCCGTCGCAGTCGACCCAGATGATGTCGATCCCGTGGCGGTGGAGCAGATCGGTGATGCGGCGGTAGTGGGGAACGATGAATCTCCGGAAATGGGTCGGGCTGAGGAGGGGACCATTGTTGAAGCACATGTCCTCCCAGAAGTGGGCGCAGTCGAAGATCCCGCCCGTGGCGAGGATGCGTTCGAGGGTGCCATAGATGCAATCCGCCACCGTCGTGACCATCTCCTCGAAAAAGGCGGGATCGTCGTAGACCACGTAGGAGACGTTTTCCACCCCCATCCAGTCGCGGATCCGGCCAAACAGGCTGCCGCAGAAGAGCCCGAGGACGGTTTCACGGGCGGGGTCGCGCCAGGACCGGGCGCGGGTTTCGAGATCCGCGGGAAAGCGATCGGGATGCGCGGGATCAAGCCTCGGCTTGTAGTGCTTCTCCCATGACTCGCGATCGACGAGAAGGTGTTCGAGATGCTGGGGGATCGAGCCCATGAACTTGCCCTTGAGCACCCGGACACCGTCGATCTGCTGGACGACCTCGTTCTCTCCCCGGTCTTCAAGGACCTCGTAGGGAAACCAGGGGCAGAGCTCGGGATTGATCCCGGAACTCGGTTCGTAGTTGTCCATGCCGAAAGCCCGGTCGGTGTTGGTCTTGTCGACCCATTCGGGAAGTCCCTGCTCCCTCCAGATGACGAGGGTTTCATCCCAGAAGCCGAAGTCGCTGATGGGCGACCGGTCGCGATCCTGATACCGCAGAGTGGCCAGAAAGCGTTCGCGCTCAGTCATGTCTGGGATTAGCTTGGCTAACCTCGGGGGCTGCGTCGATGACGAAGACTAATCCTGGAGAGCGGATTGCTCGGATCCGTTCGGAGTGGGGAAGGGAACCGGGCGTGTCTCAATCCAGTCCCAGAAACTGATAGAAGGGCCGGGGATTCCGGAAATCGCGCAGGATGAGGTCGGGGTTGTGCGCGAGAAGGCGTTCGGCGCTGAACTGGCCGGTGGCGACGGCAACCGTGGCCGCGCCGATCGCCTTGCCGCACTCGATGTCGTAGGGGGTGTCGCCGACCACCACGACGTCCGCACCGGAGAATCCGAAATCGTGAAACTCGCTCGCCCGGCGCAGGGCATGGGGGCCAAGTTCGTTGCGGATGGCACTGTCGTCGGCAAAGGCTCCGTAGGGGAAATAATGCCAGACATCGAAGTGTTCGAGTTTGATCTGCGCCCCTCTGGCAATGTTGCCGGTAAGGAGCCCCTGGGCGACCCCATCCGATCCGGCCAGACGCTCGAGGACTTCGGTGACCCCGGGCAGGGTGACGGCGGGACCGTTGTGCAGTTCCTCGCCTAGAAAACCGAGGTAGGCCTCGAAAAAACGGTGGATATTGTCGTGCGTGTTTTCGATGGAGTGGAGGGCGAAGATCTGTTCGGCGATGTAGCGGTCGGTCCGGCCGGCGAGTTCAACCCTCTCGAGCGGCCCCTCGATGGAGAATTCGGACTTGAGGGCGCGGATGAGGGCGCGTTCACCGGCGCGAGCCGAAGTGATGAGGGTGCCGTCGATATCCCAGAGAATGAGGCGCATGGATTGAAGACTGGAGAGAGTAATTTCGGAATGGAGAATAGTAGATCGGAAATTGGGATATGCAAAGAACGGATGAATCCAAGATGGTGGCGATGGGAACGAACCGGATCGGGTTCAGCCTTTTCATTCGTTGATTCCTCGCAGTTTTCCCGGTTCCTGATTTCAGGTGGCCCGGGCGGCGGCGAGCCGCGGTCGGGCTCTCGCGGTGACGAGGCAGGCGGCGAGGATGAGTCCGGCCCCGACCAGTTCGATCGCAGTGAAGGTCTCGCCGAAGAAGAGGTAGCCTCCCAGGGCGATGAGAGGCGGCAGGAGCAATTGCATGATGGAGCCCTGGGCCACGGGCAGATCCCGGTAGGCCTGGGTCATGGAGAGCTGGCCAAACGCGGCAAGCAGCCCGGATGTGACCAGCAGGGCGATGACGAGTCCCGAAAGGGGGACCCCGTGCAGGGCGGTGGGACCGGCGGAAAGGAGGATGCCATAGAAGCATTGAGCCCCGAATATGGTGGAGCTGTTTTCCTTCTGGTGGAGTCGGCGGATGCAGACAACGACGGCACCGGCTACGATCGCCCCGATGATTCCAAGAGTCTCGAATTTATCGGGTGCGTGAAGGTCGGTGATCCCGGTGAGAAGCGCCAGCCCGATCATGGACAGGACAAGGCTGACGACGACTCGCCCGGTCAGCTTTTCGCGCAGGAAGACGCCGGCCATGACGGCGCCGAAGACGACGTAGGTATTCGAGATGAAGGTGGCCCGGCCGGCTCCCAGTTCGACGATGGTCAGGTAGAAGATCCAGACGCCGACGCCACCTAGGACGCCACGGAGGATCAGCAGGGGGTTCGAGATCATGTGCCGGGGATGGAATCCCCCCCGCCGATAGAAGAAGGCGTAAAGGACGGCGAATCCGGCCAGAAAACGGAAGGTCGAGACAATCCAGGCATTGACGGAACCGAGGTCGCCGATGGCCCGGATGAGCAGGGTGTTCCCGGCAAAGAGGACAACCGAGAGCAGCATCAGGACGACGGCACCCCGGGTGGAGGGCATCGTCGTTTCGGATGCGGTCGTTGATGTGGTCGTGGTCATCATGCAAAAAGCCGCGCCAGTTGGGACTGGGCGCGGCTTCGGAATCAGGAGGTTGGATCTATCTCTCAACAAGACCATCCATGCCGGAGTGCGCCGCGAGACCCCGGGCGAATCTTTCGCCAGGTCGTCGGGGCGATCGGAAGGATCGTGTGCGCTGCGGATGAGAGGGTCATAGGAACGGATCAAAACGAGGGATGGGCTCTGCGTCCAGTTCGTAATCCACCCATTGGAATGCGCGCGATTTGGCGTGCATCAGGCCGTGAGGGAGATTTGATTCGAAGGCGCTCATCTTCGTCGTCCGCAAACCCCCGTCCCCTGCCTGTCGACCGTCATGTCATCCGTCCCCAGAATCACCGTCATCGGAGAATTGATCAACAACGCCTACGCCCGCGCCAAGAAGGCCTGGCTGGCCCGGGATGTGGTGGGCTACCAGGGCCTGGCCCGATTGCAGGACGAGGGAGGCGCCGAGATCATCAACCTGAACATTGATGGCACCCAGAGCCTCAGTGTGCGTTTTGAGGAGATGGCGGCGTTTCTCCCGGTGGTCATTCCGGCCATCCAGGAAGTCAGCGATATCGCCCTCAGTTTTGACAATCCCGACATTGCCTACCACCAGGTCGCTCTCAAGGCCTTCGACCGCTCCCGTTCCCGGGCCAAGCCGGTCCTGAACTCCCTGGCGGCCTCGCGGCAGAATCTGGACGGCCTGATCGGGTTGATCCGCGATCATGACATGCGCTGCATCGTCATGGCGTCGGAGCGCTTCCTGCCCGGGGGAGGCAGCGGCCAGTCGATGACGGCGGAGGAGGCTCATGAAACCATCCGGATTTTCGTGGATCGGCTGGTATCCGAGGCGGGCCGGACGACCGATGACATCATCATCGACCCGGGTCTGGCGCCGGTCGGCGCGGACACCTACGGATTGACCACGATCGGGCTGGATGCGATGCGGCTCTGTTCGGCGGATCCGCATCTGAAGGGCCTGCATTTCTCGGTCGGTCTGTCGAACTTCGCCTGGGGAACACCGAAAGGCCTGCGTGACAAGCTGGAGCGCGCCTATCTGACGGTGGCCGGCCGGGTCGGACTCGATATGGCCCTGGCCAATGTGGAGCGCAATGCGCAGCCCCTGCCGGAGGATGATCCCATGGTGGCGAAACTTGAGGAAATCCTCGCCCTGGGCCGAAGGCAGGAAGGTGAGACGGTGGAGGATGCGGGCTACCGTCAGGCCGAAGCGATCATGGACCTCTGTGCGGAATACCGGTAAGGGCGGGCGACGGCTGCATCGGGATCGTCCGCCTGGTGCGAAAGGTCCTCGGTTCTCCGGCCCGTCTTCAGGCTATCCCTTGATCGCGCCGGCGGACAGGCCGCGGACGAAGAGTTTCATGGTGAAGAGGAAGATGATGATCAGGGGGATGGAGGCGATGAAGAAGGCCGCCATGATCTTGCCCCACTGTTTCACGTATTCCCCGTCGAGATAGATGAGGCCGACGCCGAGGGTGAAGAGCTCCTTGTCGCGCAGGATGATGAGAGGGAGGAGGAAATCGTTCCAG
The DNA here is from genome assembly GCA_041395105.1 of Opitutaceae bacterium. Lineage (NCBI taxonomy): Bacteria > Pseudomonadati > Verrucomicrobiota > Opitutia > Opitutales > Opitutaceae > Opitutaceae bacterium. The sequence continues at coordinate 1,366,289 of JAWLBB010000001.1, forward strand.
TTCTGGAGGAAGGCGAGGATGGCGAGGGTGCCGATGATCGGGCCGGACATCGGGATCACGATATTGATGATCTGCTGGAAGTGAGAGGCCCCGTCCATCTCGGCCGCTTCGAAGAGGTCCTTGGGCAGGTCCTCGATGAAGTTGCGCAGGACAAAAAGGTTGAAGACCTGGCCGCCGGAAATGCCGACGATGATGAGGGCCCAGAGGGTGTTGAGCAGGCTGAGGCTCTTTAGAAGGGAGAAAAGGGGCACGATGTTGGCCACACCCGGCATGAGCATGAGCACGATGAAAGCCGACCAGAGAACGGTTGCGAACGGCATCTTGTAGCGGGCGAAGAAATAGGCCGCCATGATGGCGAGGAAGAGCATGCAGACCGTGGTGGTGACGGCGACAAAGACGGTATTGGCGATATAGGGTCCGATCAGCTGGATTCCGTAGGTCCAATTTGACCAGACCCAGGTCGACGGATTGGTCGGAAACCACGGGTTGAGGTTGAAGGTGGTGTTGTCCTTGAAGCTGATCTGCACCATCATGTAGAAGGGCAGCAGCTCGATCGCGAGGACGGCCAGAATGACGAGGTGCTTGGGCCAATCCTTCTGTTTGTGGCTGCCCACGGTCCTGATGGTTTCACTGCTCATTTGTCGACCCTCACGTACTTGTTCTGGATATAGGTCAGCGAGAGGATGAAGACGAAAAGGATCATCCCGATGGCGCAGGCGTAGCCGAATTCTCCCGCGATAAAGGCCCGGTTGTACATCCATAAACCGGGCACCATCCCTCTTCCACCGGGTCCCCCGGAATCCCCGAGCAGCAGAAGCATCAGTCCGTAGCCCTGGATCGTCCCGATGACCAGGAGGATGAGCATGAGACGGATCTGGGTGAGGATGAGGGGAAATTCGATATGGATGAATTTCTGGAACGGGGAAACACCGTCAAGGTCGGCCGCCTCGTAGACTTCGGTCCCGATCGACTGAAGCCCGGCGAGGTAGATGAGAACGCCGACCGCACCGATCCAGGGGAATCCCCAGATGATCAGCGAGGGGATGATCAGGCGGGGCTCGCTCAACCAGGCGATGGGGATGCCTTCAAGGAAGAGGTTCCAGCCGAAGAATCCGTCCATGCTGACGAGGAGGGTCTTGATTCCGGTGAAGTCGAGGACCTTGTTGAGGACACCGAGATTGGGGTCGAAGAAGAATTTCCAGATGAAGAGGACAACGAGCCCCGGCACGATCATCGGAACGACGAGCAGCACCCGATACCAGTATTGCCAGCGGTCGCTCTTCAGGCGGTGGACCATGACCGCGATGAAGATCGACGGGATCATCTTGAAGACATTGGCCACGATCAGGACGAAGACGGTGATGAAGGAGTTCCAGAGAACCGTATCCCCGAGGGCCCGACGGAAATTGTCCCAGCCGATCAGTTGTTTGGTGTCTCCCCCCGACCAGTCGAAGAAGCTGTGGTAGACGGCGCTGACCGCGGGGAAATACGAAAAGGTCGTCACCAGGATGATCGACGGGACGACGAAGAGGTAGAGTTTCCACTCTTTGAGCGCCTTGCGGGTGGAGATGGATTGGGCCATGGGTGGGGTAGGGTCTGGCTATTTCTGCAGAAAACGGAGCTCCTGTTCAATCCTGTAGGTTTCGCCTTCCTGGCCATTCTGGGCTTCGAGGACTTCAGTCAGCTTGGCGGCATAATCGGTCGTTCGGTCCCCCAGCCGGTCGAGGGAGCGGAGCGCGGCAATGGTGGTGTCCTGACGGATGGTGTTGTGCTTGTTGTTTTTCACCCTCAGGTCGAGGTCTTCGCGAATCGCCTCGGGGAGGCGGGAGGTCATCGTCCGGATATAGCTCTCGACCCCGTCGCGGCGTTCGAGCAGGGAGATGGCATTCTCGTAGAGTCCCTTGGTGTTGGCCCCGATATCGTTGAACTTGAGGAAGAAGCCCCTCAACTCCCCGTCGATCACGGGCATGAACGGCTCGATCAGGGGATCGGGAGTCACTCCGATGATGGCCGGAAGCCATCCGCTTTCATCCGCGTAGACCTGATTGCCGGGTTGGGAAGTCAGGTACTGGAGGAAATCCAGGGCGACCTCAAAATGAGGCGATTGCCGGACGATGCCGAACGATCCTTCGGTGCTGGTATCACCCTCACTGGCGCGGCCCAGGGTGAAGCGGCCGTAGGTCGGATGGTCCCTGGAGGGAAGGGGGACGGCGAAAACCCCGATCTCAAACGGGGCCTGCGAGCGCAGGCTGGTGGCGTCCCAACTGCCCGAAACGATCATGACGGCACGATTCTGGACAAAGTAGAAGGCCGCGTCCTCCCGGCCCAGTTGGGAGAAGCCCGGGGTCATGAATCCTGCGACTTCGTGGGAGAGTTCGACCGCGCTGCGGATGGCCGGTGTCTCCATCGACCATTCTCCCTTCAGATACGGAATGACGACATCGACATTGCCGGTGTTCAGGACGTGGACTGGATCGAGCGAAAGTCTCAACTTCTGAGTCTGCCCCTCAAAAAGCTTATCCATCAACTGGGGGCCGTTGAACTTGGACGAGGCGATCGGCAGGATACCGCGGCCCGTATCCCGGGCAAAGTCCCGGATCTTTTCGCAGGCCAGCCGGAAGTCTTCGTAGGTTTCCGGAACCGGGGCGTCGCCAAGGATTTCCTGCCAGAGAGTCTTGTTGTAGTAGACCCGGACGGTGAACATGGCGGTCGAGATCATGTAGTAGTCGAGCAGGTTCTGATTGTACTTGCTGTTCAGTCCGTCGATGAAGGTGTCCCGCCAGGGAATCCCCTCGAGTTCCGTGCCCACGTTGAACGGGTTGGGGCGTTCCAGCCACGGGGTCAGCGGGGTGAAAAACCGGGCGAGGATTTCGTCATTGTTGCCGAAACCGATGGCGAAGATATCGGGGGCCGTCCCGCCGATGAGCTGGGTGCGGTAGTACTGGGCGTAGGTCCTTTCGGGGATGGCCAACTGCTCGACGCGAATCCCGGGATGTGCCTCCATGTACCTTCGGGCGACCTCGTCGAAAGCATCCCGCAGACCGGACTCGAGCTGCCAATGGGCAAAACGGATGGTGATGGTACCGGGCTGCGTTTCCTCCGTATTGCGGTTGAAGACCCGGACGAGGGCGACAATGAAACAGGCGGCGAGGAGGGCGAACCCGATGGTATTGAGAGTACGCTCGCGATTCATGGTGCCGCCTCCAGTTCGCGGACCTTCCGGGTGATGGTGTAGGTGCGCAGATCGCGTGGAAACTCGGCGAGAAATCGCTGGAAATAATCGAGGGCAATTTCGGTTTGCCCGAGGGCCAGGGCAATCTCGCCGATCCGGACGAAGACATCTCCACGCAGGTTGCGTTTGCTGATCCCGAGGTCGCCGGCGGCGATCAGGTGCCGGAGGGACTGTTCGAGATCGCCGGCATACCGTTCGCTTCCGTCGGCGAGGAAGAGATGAAGATCCTTGGCGGGACCGGGCAGGGTGATCAACGGGACGATCCCTTCGATCTCGGTCAGGCGGGTCAGGCGGATCTCGGGTGTCGGGGCGGTCCCCAGATAAACCAGTGCCCATTTGACGCCGGCAAACTGTCCGAAGAGGTGGTCGGGATGATCGTCGAGAAGATTCCGGAAGATCCGGATGGCGGCCTCCGGATCGGGCGTCAGGTTGTGGATCTGGGCAATGCGCCCGAGGTAGTAGCGGCTGAGAATGCCGATCTCATCGGCGGCCTCATCTTTTTGGAGTCCGTCGAGAATGGATCGGGCCCGGCTGACATTGGCCTCGGTGCGGGGCTGCAGGTTGAGGAGGGTGAGGGCTTCACCGACGAGGCGTTCACGTCTCAGGGCGGGATCAACCCCAACCTCGGTGCGAAAAACTTGATGGGCATCCGCGTAAAGAAGGAGAACCGCATCCCTCCAGGCGCTCACCAACGACTCGGGCTGGCCCTGGCCACGCACCGAAAACGCAAGGGGAAGCGCGAGGAGCAGCGTGATTGGAAGGGCGGAGCGCATGGAGCGGGGCTGGACGCGGAGGGGGGTGAGATCAACCGTCGCCGCAGGGCCTGCGGTCAAGCCTAATCCGAACGAGCGTGGTCTGGGAGGACCGGATGCTTTCCGAAGAGACCTCCAAGGGCCGGACAGACTGCATGGTGGAGGCACCTGGCTGATTGACGCTTGAGGGCTGTTGGTCGCCGATTCCGTCTGCACGGTGTCTCTCGAGGGCTTGCCCCACCTTTCAATTTGATGGATTCGGCCGGGGTTGCCGCGGACCGGCTTGGACTTGCCCTGAAGGCAAAGCGGCCTACCTTCGGGATCGGTTTTTCTTGAGATGACAGTCTGCCCCGCGATCGAATTCATGGAACCCCGCCGTCCCTCCGGCCCCGTACAGATGGGCGCTCCCGGGTGGCTGGACGATGAAACCGGAGGTAATTCTTGAGGGCGCGGCTTGCGCTTCGAGCCGCCGGAAGGGTCCTGGCGCTGCTCTTCGGATCCCTGGTCTTTGTCATGGCCGTGTTTTACGCAGCGGCCGGCCTTCTGCGGCCAAAGGTTGGTTCTGAGCCGACCATCTTCGATCCCGCGGAGGTCGGGGCGGCCGAGCGGGCTCGTGATGTATCCATTATTCATGACGAGTTGCCGGTCGTGACGGTCGACGTCGACTACGCTGCGGGATCGGCCGCACCGTGGTATCCCAGGGGTGAGCCTTCCCTTCTGGCGCCGCTGGTGGAGCAGGGACGACTGCCCCCGGTGGCTGAGCGGGTCGGTCCCGAGCCGCTGGTCATGCGCGGAGTGGATGGTCCGGGCACCTACGGGGGCACCTGGTTCCGGGTCGCCAGTTCGGTCGCGGATGTGAGCATCATCAATTGGCGCCTGGCCGGAGCGACTTTGGTCCGATGGTCCCCTCTGGGCTATCCGATCCGTCCACATGTGGCCCGATCCTACGAGATCTCGGATGATTTTCGGGAATTCACCTTCCACCTGAGGCGCGGTATGCGCTGGTCGGACGGGCATCCTCTGACGGTGGACGACATTCTCTATTCAGTTGAGGACGACCAGATTCTCCTGGGCGCGCGGCCTTATTGGCTGGAGGTGGGGGGGACAACCGGGCGGGTGGAGAAGATCGATGACCTGACCGTACGCTATGTTTTTGAGAAGCCCAATGCGCTCTTCCTCGAGACGCTCTGCAATCAGGTGAATTTCGCACTGCCAAGACACTATCTGGAGCCCTTCCATCCGGTGTTGGGAGATCCCGAGCTCATCGAACGGTCGATGAAGGCGCTTCAACTGGCCAGCCCGCGCGCGCTCTATGGGCGGATGAAGGACAACTTCAATCCGGAATGTCCCCGGCTCTGGCCTTGGGTCTATCGCGCCCATACGCCCAATCCCCCCTTCGGTTTTGTCAGAAATCCCTACTTCTTCGCGGTCGACGAAACGGGCAATCAGTTGCCCTACCTGGACCGGATTCTCTTTGAGGTGAAACCGCAGAACATGATCGGACTGGACGCGTCCCAGGGACGGTTGACCTTCCAGACCCGCAATATCAATTACGACGACTACACCCAGTTGATGTCGGAGCGGGAGGCCAATGGTTACGATGTGCTGCACTGGTTTTCGGCGACCCGATCGTCATTTACCATTTTTCCCAACCTGAACCGTCGGATCGACCCCGATCGGCCGGAGACGGGCAAGAAGCACACCCTCCTCAATACCCTGGCTTTCCGACAGGCCCTTTCCCTGGCCATCAACCGGGCCGACATCATCGACTCCGATTTCAACGGGCAGACGGAACCTTCCCAACTGGCTCCGGGACCGGAGTCGCCCTTCCATCATCCGGATCTGATGCGCAGCTTCATCGAATACGACCCGGAGCGGGCCAATCAACTGCTCGACTCGCTCGGCCTGGTTGAGCGCGACGGTGAAGGATTTCGCCGCTTTGCGGACGGCTCCCGCATGGTTTTCTTCGTCTACGTGACCGAGTACACCGGAAGCGGCCCCGCCCAGTTGATGATTGACGACTGGGCGAAGGTTGGGCTCCGGGTGGTTCTGAAGGACCGTGCCCGCACGCTCTGGCAGGCCGAGCAGACCGCGTTGGAGCACGATCTGACGGCATGGACCGGGGACGGCGAGTACTTCCCTCTGCTGGCGCCGCGCAATTTTGTGCCGATAGCCGTGCATTCCTTCTATGCGCCAGGATTCGGAGTCTGGCAGATGCAGGGCGGGCTCTGGGGCGATCCGGCGGCGGCCCGGCATCCGGGCGCGGTTGAACCCCCTCCGGGTCATCCTCTGCGGCGGGCGATGGAAGTTCTCGAGACGGCGCGGACCACCACGGGGCTGGCGGCCCAGGTGGAGATCTATCGTGAAATCCTCGATATCGCGGCGGCGAACTTATGGACTATCAGCGTCTGCACGCCGCCGCCCCAACTGGCCGTGGCGAGTCGGCACCTGCACAATGTGCCGCGCAATGTGGTCTTCGGGTCGCAGTTTGCCACTCCGGCCAACGGCGGGATCGAAACCTGGTATCTGGACAACCCCGGCGATACTCCGGAGACTCTCGATCGCATGAGGGAGACGGTGATGGAACCGGTGCTCGATCCGCGGATGAGCCTGCTGACTGCTGATTCCGAGGATGGGAGTGGCCGCCTGCTGAGGTGGTTCCTTCGTATCCTGATGTTCGGGATGTTTGCCGTCGTTCTCGCCCTCCTGATCCTGCGCCATCCCTTTGTCGGTCGGCGACTGATCATCATGGTGCCGACCCTGGGCGTCATCTCAATCGTGGTCTTTGTCATCATCCAGCTACCAAGGGGTGACTTCCTCACGGCGAGGATCCAGGAGCTGGAGATGATGGGCGATGATGGCGCGGTCCAGTCGGTCAAGGATCTGAAGACCCTCTTCCACACCGAGGAAGGCATGATCCTGCGCTATGCCCGCTGGCTGGGGCTGCCCTGGTTTTTGACCTGGCAGCCGGCGGACAAGGGCCTGATCCAGGGAGACCTGGGCCGTTCGATGGAGAACGGTCGGATCGTCAACGACATCGTGGGCGATCGGATCCTCCTCACGGTGGGTATCTCGTTCTTCACCATCCTCTTCACCTGGGCCATCGCGCTGCCCACGGGAATCTACTCGGCGGTTCGTCAGTATTCAATCGGGGACTACATCCTGACGTTCCTGGGCTTCATCGGAATGTGCGTGCCCGGATTTCTGCTCGCTCTGATCCTCATTCACCTTAGTTCGGAGTGGTTTGGACTCAAGATCTCGGGATTGTTCTCGGCCGAGTTTGCCGGGCAGGTGGGCTGGTCCTGGGCGAAGCTGACCGATCTGCTCAAGCATATCTGGGTGCCGGTCATCGTTCTCGGGGTCGGGGGTACCGCCGGGATGATCCGGGTGATGCGGGGCAATCTCCTGGACGAATTGCGCAAGCCCTATGTGACAACAGCGCGGGCAAAAGGGGTGCGGCCCCTCCGCTTGTTGCTCAAATACCCGGTGCGGCTGGCCCTCAATCCCTTCATTTCGGGGATCGGGGCGATCTTCCCCCAACTGGTGTCCGGCGGCGCCATTGTGGCGATGGTCCTCAGCCTTCCCACGGTCGGACCGCTCATGCTCTCCGCCCTGATGGCGCAGGACATGTACCTGGCCGGTTCGATGCTGATGGTCCTGAGCACCCTGGGGGTTTTCGGGACCCTGGTCAGCGATCTCCTTCTCCTGATGCTGGATCCGCGGATCCGGCTGGAAGGAGGTAGCCGATGAGCAGCGGTGATCGGGATAAAAGGGGTCATTGCTTGACTCTTGACAAGGAGGTTTGTCAAGAGTCAAGCAATGACCCCTTCATCCAGGGAGGGGGGCTGGATACGGCGGTTCTGACGCAATGGCAGTTGATCTGGATCCGGTTTGTGCGGCACCGGCTGGCGGTCTTCTCCCTGGGAATACTCGTGGTGCTTTACGCGACTGCGGTGCTGGCCGAATTCGTGGCGACGCAGCCGAAGGACCAGCGCAACCTGGCCTTCGCCTATGCGACCCCTCAGTTGCCGAAATTCAGCCTGGAACACGGATTCCATGTTCATCCCTTGATCCGCCAGATTGATCCCGTCACCTTCCGCCGGACTTATCACGAGGATCGGGAGACCGTCATCCGGTTGTCCTTTCTGGTGCGGGGAGAACCCTATCGGCTCTGGGGATTGATCCCGATGGAACACCGCTTCTTCGGCATCGTCCGGGAGCCGGGGGAGGCTGCTCCGGAGGGGGCGACCTTCTACTTTTTCGGGGCGGACCACAACGGGCGTGATCTCTTCAGCCGGGTGGTCTTCGGTTCGCGGATCAGTCTCTCCATCGGACTGGTCTCGATTGTGATCACCTTCATCCTCGGTCTGACCATCGGCGGAATCTCCGGCTATTTCGGAGGACGGGTGGACCTGATCATCCAGCGCGGGATTGAGATCATCAACGCATTCCCGCAGTTGCCGCTCTGGCTGGCCCTGGGGGCGATCCTGCCGGCAGACTGGCCGGGTCTGCGCGTCTATTTCGCGATCACAATAGTTCTCAGCCTGTTGGGTTGGACCGGGTTGGCCCGGGTTGTGCGGGGCAAGATCCTTTCGCTGAGAGAAGAAGACTATGCGGTCGCGGCAAGGCTGCTCGGCGCTTCTCATGCGCGGATTCTCTTCCGTCACCTCATTCCCGGATTCACCAGCCACATCATCGTGGTTCTGACCATGAGTGTGCCCGGAATGATTCTCGGTGAGACGGCCCTGAGTTTTCTCGGTCTCGGGTTGCGGCCTCCCATCGTGAGCTGGGGGGTCATGCTCCAGGATTGCATGAACATCCAGGCGGTGGCCCAGTATCCCTGGCTGCTCATGCCCGTCTTTCCGATTATCCTGTCGGTGCTCTGCTTCAATTTCCTGGGCGATGGTCTGCGGGACGCGTCCGACCCCTACGCGGCGAGGTGATTTGGCGTTGGCGATCGCCCGATCGGCGCGATGAAACGGGAAAAAGGGCTTCTTTGGCGCGGATTGGAACTTGGAGTCTGAGGAACTCTGTCTTTTGATCGTGGACGTCGATCCCATGCAGAAACGACTCGAGCGGAAACTGGAACGGATCCGGACCGGGAAGGCCACCCGGAAGGACTTCATCATTGCCGATGCAAAGGACGCGGACATGGCCTTTGGCATCACCGCGCCGGGCCTCGAACATTGTCGCTGCACGCACGGGTACAATGAATCAGAAGGCTGCTACAAGACACTCGACGATTATCTCCGACAGATCCGCGCGGTGATCGATCAGGATATCGTCGACATCATGCTCCTGTCGGCCTCCAACCTCGAACGCCTGGCCATGGATGAAGGGCGATTCAGCCGTTCCGCCATCACCCCGGCTGCCCGGGCCAACGACGCGACGGATGTGTGGGCGGTGAGGGGCGGCCGGTATCTGAGTCAGCCCTCGAGGGAATTCCGCAGTGCAACGATCGACCACATCAAGTACGGTCGGATCGAGTCGGGTTCCTTCAAGCCGGTGACGGGGGCTGATCTGGGCCTCTATTCCGTAACCTTCACGAACGAGCTGGAAGTCGACCACGAGTCCCTGCGTGCCTTTCAGGAGTTTCGGATCGAAGCGGAGGCCAAGCGGTTTCGTTACTTCCTCGAGGTCTTCAATCCGAATGTCGATCCGGGCATCGAACCGGCCCGGATAGGGGCGTTTCTCAATGATTCCATTGTCCGCTGTCTGGCAGGCGTGACGCGGGCCGGCCGGCCGCTGTTTCTCAAGATTCCCTACAACGGCCCGGGACCGCTCGAGGAACTGGTCGCCTACGACCCGGACATGATTGTGGGGATTCTCGGGGGCAGCGCGGGGACGACCCGTGATGCGTTTCAATTGATCCATGACGCCCAGAAGTACGGCGCCCGGGTCGCCCTGTTCGGTCGCAAGATCAATCTTTCCGAGCATCCGCTGGCCTTCATCGAACTGCTGCGACGGATCGTGGATGGGGAGGTGGGTCCGGTTGAGGCGGTCAAGGCCTATCACGCGGTTCTCGAGAAGCTGAAGATTCCGGCCCATCGCCCGATGGGGGAGGATTTGGAACTGACGACGAGCACGAGGAGTTACACCTGAACGCCGAAGGCGTTTTCCGACCGTCATGAAGAGATCAGAAATCAACCGTATCCATCGTGAAGCCGCCGCCGCGTTCAAGGCTCATGGCTGGGCTTTGCCTCCGGAACCCAGATGGGACATCACCGATTTCGGACTCGGGGAGTTCGACCGCCAGGGTCTCACCCTGGTCAACCTCTGTGAGGAGCCGGAATACTGCGAGAAGCTCATGTATGCCCGGGAGGGTCAGACGACCCCGGCTCACTGTCATAGGCAGAAAAAAGAGGACATCATTGCGCGGGCCGGCACCCTCGTCGTACGGGTCTGGCCGCGGCATCCGGATGAGTCTCCTTCCGGCGAGGCCTTCACGGTACAGGTCGACGGAAAGAAAACCGAGGTGGAAGCTGGAGGCCTGGTCCGGTTGGAGGCCGGATCCCGGGTGACCCTGGTCCCCGGGGTTTATCACGAGTTCTGGGCGGAGGGAGGTCCCTGTGTGATCGGCGAAGTGTCGACCGCCAACGACGATGCCCACGACAATTTCTTCGTCTCGACCGAGATCGGTCGTTTTCCCGGGATCGAGGAGGACGAGCCGGTCACGATTCGACTGGTCAGTGAATGATGGCGACCAACCTCAATGAATCGCGGTGCGGCGTCCTTGCCGCCGGCAATTGGATCGTGGATCGGGTCAAGATCATCGATCGATGGCCGCAACAGGACGCCCTGGCCATGATCACGGAGCAATCGGAGAGCAACGGAGGCTGCGCCTACAATATGCTGAAGGATCTCGCGCTCCTGGGCTGCGGATTTCCTCTCCATGCCTGTGGTCGGATCGGGGCGGATGCAGACGGCGCCGTCATCCTCGCAGATCTGGCGGCGCTGGGCATCGACAGCCGGGGGTTGATCCGCACCGACGATTTCCCCACCTCCTACACCGACGTGATGACGGTCGAGTCTTCCGGGCGACGGACCTTTTTCCATCAGAAAGGGGCAAACGCGGTCTTCAGCGAGGAAGACTGTGCGCTGCGGGAATTCCCCGCTCGGATTTTTCACCTCGGCTATTTCGGGCTGCTCGACCTGCTGGATGAAACCGGGGCGGACGGACGGAACGGTCATGAACATTTGCTGGCCCGGGCCAGCGAATTGGGATTTCTGACCAGCGCAGACCTGGTCACCGACGAGAGCCGGGCCTTTGACCGCCTGGTGGCTCCGGTCCTGCCGCATCTCGATTTCCTCTTTCTGAACGAGGTGGAAGGCGAATTGTTGAGCGGGATTTCCGCCCGGAATCCCGACGCTTCCGGCGGGATCAATGTGGAGAAACTGGAAGCGCAGGCGCGGCACGCGATCCAGGGCGGGGTTCGCCGGGCGGTTGTCGTTCATTGTGCCGAAGGCGTGGTGGGGGTGACCGCCGACGGTGTCGTTCATCGGCACGGTGCGGTCCGGGTCCCGGCGGGACGCATCCGCGGGGCGGCGGGGGCAGGAGACGCTCTCTCGGCCGGGGTTCTCCTTGGTGTTCACGAGAACTGGCCGCTGATCGAATGCCTGGAACTGGGGGTCTGCGCCGCGGCGCTTTCATTGGAAGCGTCCACCTGTTCGGCCGGCCTGCGTCCCTGGCGCGAATGCCTGGAGAATGGGCGTTCGCTCGGCTTTCGGGCTTTCTAGTGGGCAAACACGGATCAGATGATGGTTACCAGGTAATTCCGAGAACCTGCAAGAGAGGCTTTACGCCTCGTTCCAGAGCTGCCGGGACGAGAATCGAGGCGTAAAGCCTCTCCTACCAAACCCTCGGAGGGATACAAGAAGGGTCATTGCAAAAGGGGTCATTGCTTGACTCTTACAAGCTTCGTTGTCAAGAGTCAAGCAATGACCCCTTCGACAAGCCCCCTTCGACAAGCCGGGACCCGGATCCGAGTCGCTCGTGCCGTTGCCCGGGCAGGACTCAAGGTGCGTCGCATTCCGGCCTCCAGGTGCAAAAGAGAACGGTCAGACCGCGGTGCGGTTGTCGCTCTTGAAGTGGGCGTGTCTGCGGTTTTCGGCAAGTTGCCGCTGCGAGGCCTGTTCCGCGTGATTCTTGCGGGCGATCTGACGGATATGCCTGCCAGGTTGTCTCTCTTCAGCCTCTGCGGCGGCGGCGAAGAGCAGGAGAAGCTCGGCCGGAGCCGGAAGCCGTCGGGCGGGGAAACCGGTGTGACGGGTGAGCCAGACCAGGAGAGATGGAGGAAGGGAGGACATTCCGGATGCATTGGCAGGAGAGCATTGCCCGGCCGGATTGGCGAGTGGGATCTGGATCCGGCCGTGGAGCGTCCCCCCGGTTTCATCGGTTCGGACCGCTCCAGTTTTCCATTGTCTACGGGTGGCAGCGCTGTTTACTCGGTCTCTGCCTCATGACTGTCGAAATCGCGAACCCCGAAAACCAACCCGCGAACCCTCAGGCCGACTCCGGTGACCTCCTGCTTGAGGTGAAAGGTCTCAAGACCTATTTCTACACGGAAGAAGGCGAAATCCCGGCGGTGGACGGGGTCACCTTCAAACTGAAGCGCGGGCGCATTCTGGCCATTGTGGGCGAGAGCGGGTGCGGCAAGAGCGTGACCGCCTATTCGATCCTGCGTCTGATCCAGAAGCCGGGCAAGATCATGGACGGCTCGATCATCCTTCACCCGAAGAACCGGGCCCCGATCGACATCACGGCACTGGGGGAGAAGGATGAGACCCTTTATCATGTCCGGGGCGGTCTGATCAGCATGATCTTCCAGGAGCCGATGACGGCGCTCAGCCCCGTCCATACGATCGGCAATCAGATCATGGAAGCGATCCTCCTGCACCAGGAGGTGACCAAGGACGACGCCCGGCGATTGTCGATCGACATGCTGAAGAAGGTGGGCATCCCGGGTGCGGAAAAACGAATCGACCAGTATCCGCATGAGCTATCCGGTGGGATGCGGCAGAGGGCGGTCATCGCGATGGCCCTGGTCTGCAATCCGGAACTGCTCATCGCGGATGAACCGACGACTGCGCTCGACGTGACCATCCAGGCCCAGATTCTCGGTCTGATCAAGAAGCTGCAGGCGGAGATGGGCTGTTCCGTTCTCCTGATCACCCACGATTTAGGCGTGGTGGCACAAACCGCCGACGAGGTGGCCGTCATGTACCTGGGGCGGGTGGTGGAGCAGGGGGATATCCGCCGGGTGCTGAAGGCTCCGCGGCATCCCTATACGATGGGGCTCCTGAAATCGATTCCGGGATTGGCGGGCGAGCAGCGTCGGCTGTCATCGATCGAGGGCAGTGTCCCGTCCCTGAGTCGGATACCGAAAGGGTGTCCCTTTCACCCGCGTTGTCCCCAGGCGCGGCCCGGGATGTGCGATACCGGCGGGCCGCCGGAGCTGAAGCGGATCCGCAACCGGATGGTGGCCTGTGTCCGGGCCGAGGCGATCATGGAGGAATTCGGTGAGGAGGGCATCCCCCGCTGACCCGAATATACACCGGAATCGTGAGAAAGGAATCCATGAACTGCCCGATGAGAAACCCCATCCTGGCCTCGAGTATTGATTTCTCACAATTCCTCCCGCTGATACGCACGGATCGCTGCGCGCCCGTGAGGTGTTACGTCCTCCGCCTTGCGCTCCATCACATTTCGGCATCGTGAATCATCCGGGCCGACGCGCAGATCCGAAACCCACAATCTGAAATCTGAAACAAGAATATGGTAGCCGAAACGACTGAACCGCTTCTTCGGGTCCGGGGCCTGTGCAAGTACTTTCCGATCCGGAGCAAGGGCTTCTTCAAGAAGGTGGTCGGTCATGTCAGGGCGGTTGACAACATGAACTTCGACCTGATGCCCGGGGAGACCTTGGGCATCGTGGGGGAAAGCGGCTCGGGAAAGACAACGGCGGCGCGCACCATCCTGCGTGCGCTGCGTCCCACGTCGGGCTCGGTTGATTTCCGGCTGAACGGGCGCGAGATCAACCTATCCTCGCTCGGCGAGCACGAATTGCGTCCGCTGCGGCCCCATATGCAGATGATCTTCCAGGATCCCTTTTCCTCCCTCAACCCACGGATGACGGTGGGCGATATCGTGGGGGAGCCCCTGGTCATTCACCGGATGGCCAAAGGCAAGGCGCTGATCGACCGGGTCGAGGCCATGCTGTCCAAGGTCGGTCTCAAGCCGGAGCATCGTCAACGCTACCCGCATGCCTTTTCCGGCGGTCAGCGTCAACGCATCGGGATCGCCCGGGCGCTCATCATGGAGCCGAAGCTGGTTGTGGCGGACGAAGCGGTCTCGGCCCTTGATGTCTCTGTTCAGGCCCAGGTCATCAACCTGCTTCAGGATCTGCAGGAAGAGCTGAACCTGACCTATATCTTTGTCGCGCACGATCTGAGCGTGGTGAAGCATATCTGCGACCGGGTCGCGGTCATGTATGCCGGGAAGATCGTCGAGCTCGCCCCGACCGATGAGCTTTTTGCGGATCCCAAGCATCCCTATACCCGCGCCCTGCTTTCCGCCGTTCCCAGCCCGAATCCCGACGAAGCCATCAATTTCGATGTGGGTGGCGAGGTGGCGGATCCCGGCAATCTCCCGGCCGGCTGCAGTTTTCATCCGCGTTGCCCGGACTGCTTCAAGCCCTGCGACCAGATGGTTCCCTCCCTGGAGGAAGCCGGTCCGGGACGCTTTGTCTCCTGTCACCTCTACGGTGACAATGGTCGCGGTTGATTTCGAAGAGCCATGCCGGTTCCTGGTTTTCTCGCGTCGGATGACGACGCCGTCTACGAGTTGCGAACCACGGTCAGGGGACCCGAGGGTCGCCTGCCCCTGTCGCCCGGACAACTGGCGGGAGCGGCCAGCGGTGATCTCTTCGGCTGGACCCAGAACGTGGGGATGGGTTGGCGCCCGGAATGGCTTGGGCGCGAAGAATACCTGATCCTGAGCACCCAGGGCGGCATCCGCCGTCCGGACGGGAGCCCGGTCGCCCTGGGTTACCACACCGGGCACTGGGAAGTCGGCGTCCTGATGGAGGAAGCCGCCGCCACCTTTTCCGAGGCGGGAGCCATTCCCTTTGCCGCTTTCTGCAGTGATCCCTGCGATGGACGGACCAACGGCACGGACGGGATGCTCGACAGTCTCGCCTACCGCAATGACGCGGCCATCGTATTCAGAAGATTGATACGTTCGCTGCCCACCCGGAAGGGTGTCCTCGGAGTGGCCACCTGCGACAAGGGTCTGCCCGCCATGATGATGGCCCTGGCCGGCTGCGGTGATCTGCCGGCGGTGCTGGTTCCGGGCGGGGTCAGCCTGCTCAGTGAGGAGACGGAGGACCTGGGCAAGATCCAGACGATCGGGGCCCGCTTCGCCCATGGGGAGATTTCCCTCGATCATGCGGCCGAGATGGGTTGCCGGGCCTGTGGCTCACCGGGCGGGGGGTGTCAGTTTCTCGGGACGGCGGCGACCAGCCAGGTCGTGGCCGAGGCCCTCGGGATGGCCTTGCCCCACAGTGCGCTCTGTCCTTCCGGGACGAATGCCTGGAAGGATCTCGCCCGCCGTTCGAGCGAGGCGCTCATGGCCATGCACCGGGCTGGGGATGCGCTTGGGCGGATTCTCGACCGGCGCTCGATCCACAATGCCCTGATCGTTCATGCCGCCTTCGGGGGCTCGACCAATCTCATTCTCCATCTGCCGGCCATCGCGCATGCGGCCGGGATTGAACGTCCGACTGTGGCGGACTGGAGCCGGGCCAACCGCGACGTGCCGCGTCTGGCCGACATCATGCCGAACGGCCCTCATGGCTATGCCACGGTGCAGGCCTACCTGGCCGGGGGGGTTCCGGAGGTCATGCTGCACCTGCGGAGTCTCGGTCTGCTGGACTTGAGCGCACGCACGGTATCCGGATTGGACCTCGGTGAAGTCCTTGCCTGGTGGGAGGGCTCCGAGCGGCGTCGGCGGATGCGCGAAAAACTGGTCCAGCTGGACGGAATCGATCCGGATGCGGTTCTGATGAGTCCCGGACGGGCCCGGGCCGCCGGGTTGGGCAGCACGGTCACCTTCCCGTCAGGAAATCTTGCTCCGGAGGGTGCGGTCATCAAGAGCACGGCGATCGATCCAGCGCTGCTGGATGCGGACGAGGTGTTTCTGCACGAAGGTCCGGCGCGGGTTTTCGGGAGCGAACGCGAGGCGATCGCGGCGGTGAAGTCGCGTGGGACGGATGCCATTCGGGAGGGAGACGTCGTCATATTGGCCGGGGTGGGACCCATCGGGGCGGGCATGCCGGAAACCTACCAATTGACTTCGGCTCTGCGTTACCTGCCATTCGGTGGCCGGGTGGCCCTCCTGACCGATGCCCGTTTCTCCGGGGTCTCGACCGGAGCTTGTGTGGGGCATGTCAGCCCGGAGGCGCTGGCCGGTGGTCCGATTGGCAAGCTCCGGGACGGTGACCGGGTGCGTATCCGGATCGATTGTCGCAATCAGGTCGGGTCGATTGACCTGCTTCCCCCGGAAGGGGCGACGCCGGCGGACGCCGCAAATGTTCTCAAGACCCGTCCGATCAACCCGGTCTTCAAGGTGCATCCGAGGTTACCGGAGGACACCCGGCTCTGGGCGGCGCTTCAGCATGCCGGCGGCGGGAGTTGGGGCGGATCCGTCTACGACGCCGGCCGGATCATCGAGCTGCTCGAGGCGGGAAGACGGGCGTTGGCAGCCGACGGTTCCTGAGCGACCGTCTCCGTCCTCGATCACTCAACGGCCGCAGGCGGTCCACGACGGACCGCGGATTTCCGGGCCGGCTGCCCCAGGGCGGATCTCAGTTCCCCCGGGCTTCCATCCACTCGAGCACCTCGACTTTGCGCTCGGTGACTTCGGCCAGGTCCTGCTTGTGGCGCGCAAGGTCATCGACCCAATCGCTCGGGGCGACCCGATGCCGGGTCTCATACCGCACGTTGGGCACGGGGATCATTTCCTGGTAGACGACATAGTAGTCAACATCCAGAATCAGGTCGCCGATCACTTCCTCCTGTTCCCGTTTGCGGATGGCCTGTTCGATGGTGGTGCACCGTTCCTCGAGGATCCGGATGGCATTGTCGAAAGCCTCGACCACGCCGGGGCGGTCCCCCAATTCCGCTTTCAGTTCTCCGAGCAGGGTCTGGTATTTCCAGTTTCGTCCATCGGTCAGGGTGACTGCCTGTGTGGCGAATTCGAGGCCGCTGTTCAGGTCCCCTTTCAGCACCATCAATCGGGCAAGCTCGTAGCAGGAGGCCGAGAGGTCGGGCTCGGTCTCCAAGGACTTGCGGAAGGCCTGCTCGGCCGCGGCGGGTTCATCGCGCAGGAGGTGGGCGCGCCCATAGACATAATAGGCTTCGTAACGGTCTGGATCGAGAGCGATGGCGCGGTTGAGATCCTCGTAGGCAGCGGTCCATTCGGATTTGAGGATATGGTCGGCCGCCTGATGGTAGAGCCGGTCGTATTCTGTGCGCGATTCATCCGTCCCTGAGCCGGCGGAAGCGGGATGCGTCGGTCCCGGACTGGACTCGGAACCCGCCCGAAGGACCAGGGAGGTGGACGATACGAAGAGAACGGAAAGGAGAATCCGGACCAGGATTCTCGGATCGGATCGGATGATGGAATGTCGTTGGCGAATCATGATGCGGAATCCCGGCGATCCCTGTTTTGCAGGGGATCCCACCCGAGTCAATGACCATGGGAACCGCGGGACCTTCCTCAGGTAAGGTAGAGGATGGCGGCAAAAGTGAAGACAGTGATGGCGGTGCTGATCGCAATCGGGGCCGAGGCCAGCCGCGGGTCACCGCCCATCTGGACGGTCATGATGAATCCTCCGGCGGCGCTCGGGGCGGCCACGAAGATCAGGGCGATGCGCATCTCTTCAATGCCGAGGTTAAGCCATCGGGCGATCATCCAGCCGGCGAGAGGGGTGACCAGAGTCTTGATCAGAGCCGCTGTGACGGAAGGGCCGATCCGGTCGCGGACGCGGGTCGTGACAAGGGTGCCGCCGACGCAAAGAAGCGCAATCGGGACGCCCATCAGACCGAGGGAGCGCAGGGTGCGGTCGATTCCGGAGGGAAGGGTCAGCGGGCTCAGGGAGAAGAGCAGGCCGGCCACGCTTGCGATGAAAAACGGATTGGTCACGAGGCTGGTCAGCACGGGCTTGAGGGTGGCGAGCGAGAGACGATGCTGGCTGATGGAAAGAACGGCGGCCCCGAGAACGTTGTTCAGGATAATCATCGGTGCGATTGAAAGCGTGGCCAGCTGCAGGACTCCGGAGGTCGTCGCCAGGTCGACTCCGCCGGCTGCGTAGATGATGACGGGGAGCCCGAGGAAGACCAAGTTTCCCCGGAACGCGGCATGGACAAACGTGCCTTGATCACCCCAGGGAAGACGGATGGCGAAGGCGACGAGGTAGGCAACCAGGATGCTGACCAGTGAGGCGCCGAAAATCACGGCAAAGATGATAAGCGGACGATCGTTGGTGTAATGGGAGACGGCGATGCCGTGGAAAATCAGGACCGGCAGTCCGACATAGTAGGCCAGGCGGTTGAGGTCCTTCAGAAGGGTGGAGGGGAGAAAGCCGGTCCGGGCGAGAACACCGCCAAGGGCGATGATGGCAAAGACCGGCAGAAGGGTGTCGAGAATGATCACAAGGCGGAATTAAGAATGAATTCCCGGGATTTAAGAAGTGGGAAGTTTGCGGGAATTGGATTGCCATGGAGGCTTTTAAGGCTCTTGGGTAGGCGCAACACAAGCGGGGAGTCCTGAGCGCAGGGCTGAGACTGGGATGCGATCGATCCCTCTACCCTTCGAACCTGAACCGGATCATGCCGGCGGAGGGAATCAGTGGGGCCGTGCGTACTGAGGACTGATGTCGGAAGGGTCCGGAAGCGATATTCTTTCCGATGATTCATCCTGGGCGACCTTCTTTCACCTTTCTCTCACTTCTGGTCCTGGCGGTGGTGTTGCCGGTCGGTGCTGACGAAATCATCACCCTTGAGGTGTTTCAGGTCGACGGCCTCCCTCCGGCTGATTCGGTGAATCCTCTGGTTGTTCCGGTCACCGGTGTCTTCGGCGATGGGCGCGGACTCCTCGAGACTCCCCGCAGCGTCAGCCTGATCAGCTCGGCATTGTTCCGTGAGCGCACAATCCACGGGGTCAAGGAGATCCTGCAATATGTGCCCGGAGCCTACGCACCGGCCCGTTATGGGCGCACGGCCAACCCGAATATCCGCGGTGACACGGCGGAGATCTACCTGAACGGCCAGCGCCGGGGCAACAACCTGTTCGGCTATTTCCCGAGTTTCAACGGGGTTGAATCCGTCGAGATGGTCCGGGGAGCCGGTTCGGTCGTCTACGGGCCGGCCTTTTTCAGCGGCGGCTACGTCAATTACGTGACGAAGACCCCCAATCTCGAGCGGAGCCGGACCGAGGTGACGACGCGCTTCGGGACGTGGGTGCCAAGCGGTGGATCGCATCTCAATGGCAGCGTGCAGATCGACCACACGGCACCGCTTGAGGAGGGAGTCTCCGGTTATCGGGTCAGCTATGAAGGCAAGGGGGGGGACACCTACCACCATCGAAACGGAGTGAAGGACGACCGGCAGGATCTCTTCGCCGCCTGGAGCTGGCGCCCGTCAGAGAACCTCTCGGTGGAAATCAACGGTCAATTCCAGTGGCAGAACACGCCCCAGACCAACGGCATCAACCGTCCGAGCCAGGGTATGATCGACGAAGGGATCTATTTTCAGGGATGGGCCGACGATCGCGCAACGGGCATCCTGTCCGGTCTGGTCACCCCGACCGGGACGGTCGAGGTCGATCCGCGCATGCTCATGTTTTCCCGGGGCGACTTCAGCGATGCCCGGGTCCTTGAGTTGCAGGGAGTGGTCCGCGCCCGGTTCTCCGAGACCTTCTCCCTGGTCAACCGCACCCTGTTCGAGTCGGTTGACCGCCGCAGGTATCATTCATTTGAGTACACCGAATACGCGGAACAGCTGACCCTGGAGAACCGGACCGAACTGCGCTGGCGCGGCGATCAGGACTGGAAGCCGGCCCTGACGGGTGGGCTGACGGTGCGGCTGGAAGAACGGGAATCCTTCGTCAACTACTTCAACGAGTACCTCTACGCCGGTGACATCAGCGGAACAGAGACCGATTTCGGGGCGCTCAGCAACTACCCGGGAAGCTACTACCCCGGACAGGCGGGTCCGGACGGGCGGGAGTTCTTCGGGAGCGAGAACGGCATACCGGAAACCACCGACTCGCGGGTCTGGAACCCGGCACTCTTCCTCCAGGTGGAAGTCGAACCCTTCAGAAATCTCAATCTGATGTTCGGGGTGCGGGGCGATGCCTACAGCGTGGAGGTGGAGGATGCCCTGCCTCCCGCCGGAACGAGGCCGATCTCGGATCGTGATTCCTTCACCACGCCGTCGGGCCAGGCCTGCCTGAGCTGGACGCCGGTCGATACCGGAGTGTTCTACCTGGCCTGGAACTCCGTGGCGGAGATCTACGGCAGCGTGACCGGCGGAGGGGTTCTCCAGTTCTATCCGCCCGGGACAATCCGTCCGGAGGATTACGACGGGCGCAGTGATCTGCTGGAAGCGGGGGCCAAGTTTGCCTTCGATGAGAACCGGCTTTTTCTGGGGATTTCGGTCTTTCAGCAGAACCGGAGCCGGGCGGAATTTGGAGGTGGGCGCAATGAAATCGAGACCGAGGGTCTGGAGGCCGAAGTCGTCTATCAGCCGCGGCGCGGGGTTTATCTGACGGCCAATGCCGCGTGGATGGACGCAAACTATGTGAACTCGGCCCCGACCCAATTGGGCGGGCGATCGCTCTACGACATGTATCCCGCAGGGATGGGTCCGGAGGGTAAAGGGACCGGGGTCGGCTACGATTTCTGGTTCGTCAATCAGGTCCCGGTCGGGGATTACCGGATTTCCGGACTGTCCAAGGTGTTGCTCAATGCGAGTGCCGCCTACCGTTTCGAGAACGGCCTCGGCCTTTCCCTGCAGACCCAGTGGCAGAGTCCGCAATGGGGCAATCTCGATCGCGAATACCAGATTCCGGCACAGCTGACGGTCCAGGCCTCTGTCACCTATACCCGGCCCGGCTGGGAGGTTGGTCTGGATTGTCTGAATCTGACCAATGCCCGCAACTGGATCCACAACGGCGACGAGTTCATGAACAACCAATTGATCAGCCTGGAGCCCCCGATCCGGTTTGAGGGATACCTGAAAATGCGTTGGTAGGGAGAGGCGGTCGTCTGAGGCGGTCTCGACCCGAGGTCCGGGCCACCTGCCGATGTTTTGGCCGGGTAGCAGGGCGTGACTGCCGGGCGCGCCTTCTTTGTTCCGGGACCGAGGCCGACCAGGTGCCTCGCGGACGGCCCGCCGGTCCGTCCCTACCTTCCTATCAGCACTGTCAGGCGGCGACCCTGGGGCGGTCGATGCGGATGCTGAGGATACCGCAGGCCAATTCGGCCCGGATCGATTCGGGCTCGGCGGTGAAGCCGAGACGGACGCAGAGGCGGTAGTCTTTCTGGACACATTCCAGTTGAAGCGCTTCCCAGTTGGGTCGGACTGTCCGGGTTCGGCGTCCGGTCACGATCATTTGATCCTGAAAGAGGATGAGTTCGAGCCCTTCGTCGGACACTTCCGGCATGATGGCGGAGATCTCGACGCCCTGTTCGTCGGCGGTGATGTCGTGATGGGGCCGGGCGTGTTCGCGGCCGGAGGGAAGGGTGAATTCGTTGGTATTTTCCACGCGGCTGATGGTGGTGATCATGGTTGAGGCGGAGTTACGGATGGGCCGTGGCGATCAATGCGACCAGATTGCCCATTCGGGCGCCCGGAGGCACTTCTGCCAGGAAGCGCGAAACCGCCAGGGGAAAAGCCTTCGGAACCAGGATTGAGCCGAAAGGCGGAGACTGCGGTGCGGGCGTTTCGTGGGTTCCATGACAGGAAACCCATTCAATCGGCCGAATCCCGGAGAATTTGAGGGCGATCGTTCCTGATTATTCGAGGGATGTTTTGGGGCAAATCGGGAGTTGTAGCCACGGCAGTCTCGTGCCGCGAATCCGCGTCGACACGCCCCAAGAGACTGGGGCGGTTACAACAGGCAAACGAACGAACCGGGAATACCAGTTCTGAGTCGGAGTTTCCGGCTCAGTTCGTCGGGGTCCAGATACGCAGGAGGGCGTCGGCCATATCGGACGGGGTGGTGGCCACCTCAATGCCGCATTCCCGGAAGACCGCGATCTTGGCGGCGGCGGTGTCTTCTGCTCCGCCCACAATGGCTCCTGCGTGACCCATCCGGCGGCCGGGAGGAGCCGTCGCTCCGGCGATAAACCCGGCGACGGGCTTCGTGCCGTGTTCCTTGATCCAACGGGCGGCTTCCACCTCCGCGGTACCCCCGATCTCACCGATCATGATGATTCCGTGGGTATCGGGATCGGCGTCGAACATCTTGATGATGTCAAGATGGGTGGTTCCGTGGACGGGGTCGCCTCCGATCCCGACGCAGGTGCTCTGGCCGATTCCTTTCGAAGTCAGCTGAAAAACGGCCTCATAGGTCAGGGTGCCGGAGCGGGAAACAACCCCGACATGGCCCTTCTTGTGGATATAGCCGGGAGCGATCCCGATACGGCAGCCGCCGTGGGAGTTCTCGCCGGTGCCGGGAGAGACGATGCCCGGGCAATTGGGTCCGATCAACCGGGTGCGGGCTCCGATCATGGCGCGCTTGACCCGCACCATGTCCTTGACCGGGATTCCTTCGGTGATGGCGACAACCAGGTCGAGGTCGGCATCGGCGCATTCAAGAATGGCATCGGCGGCGAAGGGTGGCGGGACAAAAATCACGCTGACGCGTGCGCCGGTGGCCGCGGAGGCCTCGGCGATGGTATTGAAGACAGGCACGCGGTGGGGGCCGTGTTCGAAGACCTGTCCGCCTTTGCCCGGGGTCACCCCGGCCGCCACGGCGGTTCCGTAATCGAGGGAGAGGCAGGCATGGCGGGCGCCGAAGGATCCGGTGATTCCCTGGACAATGATCTTGGTCGATGCGTCAATCAGTATGGACATGGTGAATTGAGGGTCGGACGGGCAATTGGGTCTGAGGTCGGTCCGTTGTTCAGGCGACCAGTTTGACGATTTTCCGGGCGGCATCGGCCATGGAATCGCCGCTGACGATGGTCAGACCGCTGGATGCAAGGGTGGCTTTGCCCGCCTCGACATTATTGCCCTCGAGGCGAACAACGAGGGGGATGGTCAGGCCGACCTCCTTGACCGCGTCGACAATGCCCTCGGCAATGACATTGCAGTCCATGATCCCTCCGAAGATATTGACGAAGATCCCTTTCACCTTTGCGTCGGTCAGGATGATCTTGAAGGCCGTGATCACCTGTTCGCGCGAGGCTCCGCCGCCGACATCGAGGAAGTTTGCGGGATTGCCCCCGAAATGCTTGATGATGTCCATCGTGCTCATGGCAAGGCCGGCCCCGTTGACCAGGCAGGCGATATTGCCGTCCAGGGCGATATAGTTGAGGTCGACCCTGGAGGCCTCGACCTCCTTGGGGTCCTCCTCATTCAGGTCGCGGAGGGCGACGATTTCCGGGTGCCGGTAGAGGGCATTGTCGTCAAATGAGACCTTGGCATCCAGCGCCAGCATCTCGCCTTCGGGGGTCGAGATGAGGGGATTGACTTCGACCATGGAGGCATCGGTCTCCCAGAACATGCGGAAGAGGTTCTTGAGCAGTCCGGTGGCGCTCTTCCCCTCCTGTTTGTCGAGGCCGAGTTTGAAGACAATCTGGCGGATCTGAAAATCGGCGAGACCAATGGCCGGGTCGACAAAGACCTTGGCGATCTTTTCGGGGGTCTCGCGGGCGACTTCCTCGATCTCGACGCCACCTTCGGTCGAAGCCACGATGACGGGCCGCGAGGTGGCCCGGTCGAGAAGGATTGCCAGGTAGTACTCCTTCTTGATTCCGCAACCTTCGGTCACGTAAAGGGTCTGGACCTTGCGGCCGACCGGTCCGGTCTGAACGGTGACCAGGGTGTTGCCGAGCATCTTCCGGCCAAACTCGATCGCCTCATCTCTGGTCCTGGCCAGCTTGACGCCGCCTTTGAATCCGTCGGTGAAGGTGCCCTTGCCGCGTCCGCCGGCGTGGATCTGGGATTTGACCACGATGAGGGGGGTCGAAATGGCGTCGATGGCCGCGGGCAGGGCGGCGAGGTCCTGGACGGGAACGCCCTTTGGACAGGGGATGCCAAACTTTTCAAAAAGGGCTTTGGCCTGGTATTCGTGAATATTCATGGAGCGAATGTCGGGTGGAAGTCGTGGGAGAAGAGAAAAACCGGTGGGCCGGGAGAGCGCGGACCCGGATTGGGGGCAAAGGTTAACCGCAGGGGATAACTGCGTCTAGGTTATCCTGATCCGAGCAGGTGCTTCATTAGGAATCCCGCCTGCATGGCAGCAATTTCGCTTATGCCTTTTTTCGCCAACCGGGTCAACGCCTGGAACTCTTCCTCCGAGAAGGTGGCCTCTTCGCCCGAGCCCTGGACTTCGACGTATTGTCCCTGTCCGGTCATGACGACGTTGAAGTCGACGGTGGCGTCCTTGTCTTCGAGGTAGGGCAGATCGAGAACCGGGCGGCCCTCGAACATGCCGACGCTGACCGCGGCGATGGAATCCCGAAACGGATTTTCTGCGATCTTGCCGGAGTCGACCAGTTGCTGGACGGCGAGCCGGCCCGCGAGGTAGGCCCCGGTGATGGAGGCGGTCCGGGTGCCGCCGTCGGCCTGGAGGACATCGCAGTCGATCCAGAGGGTGTGATCGGGGAGCTTCTGCAGGTCGACCACGGCGCGCATGGCGCGACCGATCAACCGTTGGATCTCGACGGTGCGCCCGTCCATTTTCCCACGGGAAATGTCGCGCGATTTGCGCTCGTGGGTGCTGTAGGGCAGCATGGAGTACTCGGCGGTCAACCAGCCGCCGGTCACGCCCTGTTGGCGCATCCAGGCGGGGACGCGCCGGTCGATGGTGGCGGCGCAGATGACCCGGGTGTGGCCGAAGCTGACGAGGACGGATCCGGAAGCGTGCGGCGCGATGCCGGCCTCGAACTGGATCGGGCGGAGCTGGTCGTCAGCCCGGCCGTCGATGCGGTTGGGCTCAGTCATCGATTTCTGTTTTCATGGGCTTCCTTTTCGTCGGGTGTCTCGAACTCGAAGCCGTGCATCTTCTCGGATTCCCCGGAAGTTGTCATTACTTTATAAATACACCAGGCGAACAGGCCGGTCACGAAACCGACCGAGATGGTCATGGTCACCCAACCTCCGGTTGTCATGAGGTGAATCCTTTCGGAAGGTTCTTGAATTTCTCGTCCCAGCGTTTTCCGGTGATCGAGACGACGATGGAGATAAAGACGGTGAAGAGGATCATGATGCCCACGCTGAGGCGGGCCACCGTGCTGGCGGGTCGGGTTTCCGACCCGAGAAGATCGACCACGTATCCGGTCGGGTTGAAGGAGGCACCGGCGAATTGGCCGTTCCAGCCAAGCAGGTTGAAGAGGACCCAGAGGACGAAGATGATCATGAGGTAGGCGGGGGCAACG
The DNA here is from genome assembly GCA_041395105.1 of Opitutaceae bacterium. Taxonomy (NCBI): domain Bacteria; kingdom Pseudomonadati; phylum Verrucomicrobiota; class Opitutia; order Opitutales; family Opitutaceae; species Opitutaceae bacterium. The sequence continues at coordinate 1,391,941 of JAWLBB010000001.1, forward strand.
TACTTCATGATCGGTTTGAAGAAATCCGGGATGCGGAAGGCCGCCCCCCGGTGAGCTTCCTCGAAGCCCCGTTCCACTCCCATGACCCACGAGAAGAGGATGATCATGAGGAAGCCCTGGATGAAGATGAAGAAGGTTCCGGCCCAGAAATCAATGGTGTCGAGTGCCTTCAGGTTCTGGCTGAAATACCAGACGAACATCGAGCCCATTCCGGTCAGGACTCCGAGGATGGCCACCGACTCCCGGCGGCGGATCGAGAGGGCCTCTTCAAGGAAGGCGATGCCCGGCTGCAGCATGGAGAGGGAACTGGTGACGGCGGCGAGGAAGAGGAGGAAAAAGAAGAGGAACCCGAAAAAGGCCCCGAACGGCATGGTGGCAAAGACGATCGGAAGCACATTGAAGCCGAGGCCGAAAGTGCCCTGGCCGACGAGGCCGGCCGCGCCGAGAAACACGAAACCGGCGGGCAGGGTGATCAGTCCCCCGAGGCCCACTTCGCAGAACTCATTGGCGCTGGTTGCGGTGAGGCCGCTCAGAACCACGTCGTCGGTATCCTTCAGGTAGCTGGCGTAGGTCGCGATGATTCCGAAGCCGACCGAGAGAGAGAAGAAGATCTGTCCGGCGGCGGCCATCCAGAGTTCCGGATTCTTCAGCTGGTGGGCGACATCGCCGGGGTTCCACATGAAGCCCAGACCCGCGAGGACGGACTGTTCGGGTTTGTCGGGGATGGGAGCCCCGAGGGTGAGAACGCGGACAAGGATGATGACCGCGATGACGATGAGTGAGGGCATGGCGAACTTGCAGAAAAGTTCGATGCCCCGGGAGAGGCCGCGGTAGATCAGGAAGTAGTTGAGGAAATAGACGGCGATGACGAAAATGCCCACCTGGTCGAGGCTGAAACCGATGGCGAACCCATCATGGTTCAGGCCGACGAAGCGCGCGAAATAGGCCCCGGAATCCATTCCGACCTGACCGAGGGTGCCGGTCAGGTAGTTGACGGCATAGCCAAGACACCAGGCTTCGATGTAGACATAGTACATGTAGACGCCGATGGGGATGATGATCCCGAGAACGCCGAGGTACTTGGCCCAGGGTCTGCGGATGAGCAGGGCAAAAAGGGCGGGGCTGGAGTGGACGCCGTAGCGGCCGCCATATCGTCCGAGAGTCCACTCCGCCCAGCAGATCGACATCCCGATGACGAGGAGGGAGACGAAGTAGGCGATCATGAAGGCCCCGCCCCCGTACTGGGCGGCCTGGCCCGGAAATCGGAGGAAATTGCCGAGTCCCACGGCGCTGCCGGAGACGGCGAGGATGACGCCAAGTCTTGAATTCCAGCTTTCCGCCGGCTGTTTGTGGGACATGTGGGTCGAGTTAAGCGGTCTCGGAGGCCGTGCCAAACCTTTATTTGGGAAGGTGAGACCGCGGGGGCGGTGGAGCAGGGTGGAGGACTCGGGACTCGAAGGGGTTTGCTTCTCGTCTGGACAGGAATCCGGAGATGGCGACACTGCGGGTGTGTTCAAGACGCTCGATCGTCATATCCTTTCGGAGTGGCTGGCAATTCTGGGGCTGGTGACTGGAGCCACCTTCGGTCTGCTCATGCTTGAAGACATGTTTGGCGGGATCCGGGATCTGCTGCGGTTCGGGGCCAGCATCGGGCAGATCGGATTCTACTACCTGATACTGGCGCCGAGTTTCCTCAAGATGGTGCTGCCGATCTCCATCCTGATCTCACTGCTTTACAGCCTGGGCCGCCTCCATCGAAACAACGAGTTCACGGCACTGCGATCGGCCGGGATCGGCCTGGTCCGCATGACCCGATGGATCTGGGTGGTGGGTTTTGTCCTTTCGGGTCTTCTCTTCTTTCTGCAGGGAGGCGTGATCCCCTGGTCGGTCGAACAGTCCCGGCGTCTCTGGGACAATCTGGAATTCGCCCATCAGGCGCAGGTGGCGGACACCGATGAAGTTGGTCTTGTTTACGGACTCGCCTTTGACAACCAGCGTGACAACCGGCTCTGGTACATCAACCGATTCAGTGAATACAGTTTCCGGGCCTATGGCTTGACCATGTCGGAGATGGATTCGTCGCGCCGGGAGGTCCGGCGGATCATGGCCAGTGAAGGCTATTTCGACGAAGTGGACGGAGTCTGGGTCTTCCTGAAGGGACGGGATATCGGCTTTGATCCGGAAACGGGAGACGTCATCCGTCCGGTGGCCTTCGAACGACTCACCTTGCCGGCCGATCGGGATGACCCGCGGACCATGCTCCTGCTCGGCGAGGACGCGAAGGACCTGTCCTTCTTCGAGCTGCGATCCATCATGCAGACCCTGACTCCGGAGGAGAATCCGAAGCTGCTCAGCCATGCCGTCTACTACCACCAGATGCTGGCCGAGACCATGCGTTGTCTGCTCATGGTCGGGCTGGCCATCCCCTTTGCCGTGACCGGGGTGAGGACGAACCCCGCGGTGGGGGTCTCGAAATCAATGGGTCTTTTTCTCGTCTATTACCTCCTCACCGTGGTCAGCACGACCGTGGCCGAGCGGGGTCTGGTCGACCCCCTTCTCGCCGCCTGGTTCCCGAACCTGATCATGCTGACGGTGGCCCTCTGGTTGATGCGCAAGCTGTTCTGATGGTGGACTGCGGAATCAGCGGATGAGCCTGAAGCATCCGCATTCCGCCATCGCGATGCCTCCCTCCGTCACTCTTCCTTGGCAGCCCGGGCGGCGGCGATGATCTTCTGCTCGAGTTCGCGGGGGACTTCCTCGTAGTGATCAAACTCCTCGGTGTGCATGCCACGGCCACCGGTCAGGGAGCGCAGAGTGGTGGAGTAGTGATAGAGTTCCTTTTGCGGGACGAGCGCCTTGATCACCTGGAACTGGCCTTCGGTATCCATTCCCTGGATGCGGCCCCGCCGGGAGGAGATGTCGCCCATGACGTCGCCCATGTGGCTGTCGGGGATCTTGACCGTGATGGCGCAGATGGGCTCAAGCATGCAGGGCTTGGCGTTGTTGAAGGCTTCCTTGAAGGCGAAATAGCCGGCGATCTGGAAGGCGATGTCCTTGGAGTCCACCGGGTGCATCTTTCCATCGTAGAAGTCGATTTTCACGTCGGTGACCCGGTAGCCGGAGATGATGCCCTCGTTGCAGGCGGCCTGGACCCCCTTTTCGACCGAAGGGACGAAGACCCGGTCGACATTGGTGCCGACAAGGCTGTGACTGAAATCGACTCCGGAGTCGCGGGGTGCGGCCTCGACCCGCATCCAGACCTCGGCGAACTGGCCGGCGCCGCCCGACTGTTTCTTGTGGCGGTACTTGGAATCGGCCTTGCCCCGGATAGTTTCCCGGTAGGGGACCCGCGGTTCGGACAATTCGACCTCGACATTGAAGCGGCGCTTCAGGCGTTCCACGATGATCTGCAGGTGGAGTTCGCCCTGACCGGAAATGACGGTCTGGTGCAGCTCGGAATCGACCCGGTGCTGGAAGGTCGGGTCTTCCTCGTGAAGCGTGGCCAGGCCGACCGCGATCTTTTCCTCGTCGCCCTTGGCCTTGACCCTGAGGGCGGCGTGGATGTTCGGTTTCGGGTAAGTCACCCGGGGAAGGGTGAGGATGTGTTTGGGGCTGCAGAGCGTGTCCCCGGTGTGGGTGTCACGGAGCTTGACCACGGCACCGATATCACCGGGGCCGACGTGGTCGACCAGGTCGCGGTTTTTTCCGTTGAGGATGAAGAGCTGGCCAAGGCGTTCATTGACCTTGCGGCCACTGTTGAAGAGGTCGGATCCCGCCCGGATAGTGCCGGAGTAGACGCGGAAAAAGGACATCTCGCCGACATGGGCCTCGCTCAAGGTCTTGAAGACATAGGCCACCGGTTCGGAATTGGTCAGCTCGACGCTGGTTTCCGCCCCCGACTCTTCATGGGCGGTCACCCTGACCCGGTCGACCGGGGACGAACCATACTTGGCGATGAAGTCCATCAGGCGGGCCACGCCGACATTGGTTTCGGCCGAGGTGGCGAAGAGCGGTATGAAGGCCTCGCTTTGGACGGCTGCATGGATGCCGCTGCGCATTTCCTCTTCACTCAGCGATCCCTGTTCGAAAAACTTCTCAAGGAGCGTGTCATCGGACTCGGCGATGAATTCGATCATTTCGCGGTGGAGTTCCTTGACTCTTTCGAGGAGTTCACCCGAGGCGGGTTCCTCGGTGAAACTGCCGCTGCCATCGGTCTTGAAGGTGATGACTTCACTGCGGGGAACATCAAGGACCCGGTTGAAGCCCGGTCCGGCATTGATCGGGACAGTCAGGGGAAAGACCTGCTTGCCGAAATGGGACCGGCAGGATTCGAGACACTGGTCAAAGTCGACGTGTTCCTTGTCCAGGCCGTTGATGACAATCATCTTGGGCATCCCGTAGTGGCTGGCGTAATCCCAGACCTGGTGGGTGCCGATCCCGATACCATGAGTGGCGCTGATCGCCACCAGGGCGAAATCCCCTACCCGGATGGCGCCGAGTCCTTCAGAAATGAAGTCCATGTAGCCGGGGGTGTCGATGATGTTGAACTTGCGGTCCAACCATTCGGTGTGAAGGAGCGAGGCGTGGACCGAAATCTGGTGGTCTTTCTCGCTGACATGGTAGTCGGAGACGGTCGAGCCGGCCGAGATCGAGCCGAGGCGGTTGATGACGCCGCTGCAGGCCAGCATGGCCTCGGTCAGCATCGTCTTGCCGCTCGCGGCATGGCCGACGACAGCGAAGTTTCTGATATCCTCCGGTTTATAATCCTTCATTTGGTGTCTGCACGATTGATGGTTTGACGAAAGGGTTTGCGGGAGGCCCGGGCTGGCGGACCTTCGGATGCCCCCGCTGCCTGTGCCCCGGGCTTCCTTCCCGCCCGGTTTTCATCCTCGTTGTGACAGAACGGGCGATGAGAGGGCAGGGGATCGGACATGGGGGTTTTCTAGGGTCGGGGACCCTGAAAAACAACCCTTATGTGGCATCTCGGATGGTTCTTTTCGCACAGTCGCCTCAGAGGTGGTCCCGACTGACGGAAACGCACGCGGTCAGGCAAAGCGGAACACCCCGAGTCCATCACGGGGGTCGGGCGGTTCATCGGCGCGCCAAGTGCGGCCGGCCCGGGACAGGCTCAGCAGACCCGGACAATCTCAAGCTGCCGGGGCCGGGTCGAGGTCGTCTGGCTCACCGTTTCACCGGCCCGGCGCCCCACCAGCAGTTTCCCGATTGGAGATTGGGGAGTGATGACGGAAATAGTCTGCTCCTTGTCCTTGATTTCCACGCCGCCGGCGGTCGGGATGAGGAAGTATACCTCGAGCCCATCCTTGGACTGGACCTCGACGATGGCACCGATCGCGATCGGTTCGCCCTCGCCGAAGGTTTTCAATTCCATTGACTGGCACCGCATCAGGGCGGATTCGAGTTCGACCGCGACTTTGGCCTGTCCGGCCGCGCGGTAGGAGGCCTCGAGACTGTGGGTGTCGAACCGGTTTTCCGGCTGGCTCTCTTCGTGGGTGGCTTCTTCGTAGGCGTCACGGGCCCCATCCCTGATGACGGCAAGCTCCTCCTTGAGGGACTCGATGACACGTTGAATCAGATGCGATTTGTCTATCATGACGGCCTGCGGTGGGTGAATCAGGGTATTGGACCGGCGGGATTTCCTGATTCGTATCGGGCGATCGGGCGTGCGAAAAAGACGACGGTGAAGGAGCGGGGAATTCTGGAAACGAGGACAGGATCTGATCCTTGATCGAGAATCCGCAGGATGAATGAAGAGAACACTGATTACAAGCAGGATAGAGCGGACAATCGCGTCTTGGATCCCGGGGGTCGGCCTCGGTGGGGCCGGCCGGCCCCATCTGCGCTAAAGGACGAACTCCGGGGCCTTCCAACGAATAAGATGAGCAATGGTTTGATCGCCATCGGATTTATTTCCTGTTTCTGATCGGTTGACCCCACGTTCCTCTCCATGGTGATCCGGATATTCCTGAAGTTCCTTCTGACGTCGTCCGGCTTTCTGGCATTCCTGGTCCTGCTGGCGGTGCTTCTCGAGCCTGACCCTGACCCGTTGGCGATCGCCTATTCGTCGGATGAGCTTGCCGCTGCCGCAGACCTTAGGTCCACCCATTACGACACCACCCATCCTCCGGTCATCAATCAGCAGGTTGACTACTCGGAGGGGGTGTCGGCGCCGTGGTATCCGAAAGAGGAGTCCCCGATCCTGGCCGGATGGGTGGCGCAGGGGATCCTGCCGCCAGTGGCCGAGCGGGTGGGTCCGGAACCGGTCGTCATGCTCGGGGTGGATGGCCTTGGCCGCTATGGCGGCACCTGGATGCAGGGTACGAATGCCGCCCGCAATGTGGATACCTTCGGCACGCTCTACGCCGACGCTCAGCTGGTGCGCTGGTCCCCGCTCGGTTACCCGATCGTGCCGCACGTGGCCAAGTCCTATGAGATCCTTGAAGGCGGGCGGACTTATGTGTTCCATCTGCGCAAAGGGATGCGGTGGTCCGATGGTGCCCTGTTCACGGCGGACGACATCCTCTATTGGTGGGAATACGAGGCGCTTGATTCTTCCCTGGGCCGGGATGCGGCCGCCCTTGACTACAGAGTCATGGAGTTCAGGGGGCGATTGGGCCGAATTCGCAAAATCGACGAGCTGACCGTGGCCTTCGAATTCGATGAACCCAATGGGATTTTTCTCAATCTCCTCGCGACCTACGCGGGCAGCTACCTGACCTCCACCCCGGCACATTACCTGAGGCGGTTTCATCCGACGCTGGGGGATCCGGAATTCATAAGGGAAATGATGGATTCCTATCAGATGCCGAGCCCGGCGGCCCTTTACGTCAAGATCAAGAGCTGGGACAACGTGGAGCATCCCCGACTCTGGCCCTTCATCTACCGCACGCACAAGTCCACCCCACCTTATGCGTATGTTCGCAATCCCTATTATTTCGCCGTCGATCCGGTCGGTCGGCAGCTGCCTTATCTCGACCGGGTCCAGTATGACATCAAGTCGACCGAACTCCTGAGTCTGGCCGCGGCCAACGGGGATTTCTCGCTGCAGACCGGTTTTTCCCCCTCCGACTACACCATGATGATGGAGAATCGGAAATCCGGTGACTATGAAATCTATCATTGGACGGTCGGCGACGGATCATCGGCTCTGATCTTTCCGAACCTCAACCTCCGCTACGATCCCAACGACCGGATCGGGGCCCGGAAGGTCGTTCTCCTGCGGGACAAGCGCTTCCGACAGGCGCTGTCGATGGCGATCAATCGGCAGGAGATCATCGATGTGAGCTACCACGGGATGAGCGAGGCGGTTCAGGCCGGCCCGGGACCCGAGTCGATCTTTCACGAGCCCGCCCAATACCACGCCTTCACCAGACTGGATCCCGACGGCGCGAACCGTCTGCTCGACGAGATTGGCCTGATTGAACGTGACAGCGAGGGGTTCCGAACCCTGCCGGACGGCAGTCGCCTGCATTTCTTTCTCAATTTCCAGTATGGAACGAACTACCTGGGGGGGATGCTGCAGAGCGTCGTGGACGACTGGGCCCGGGTGGGGATCCGGGCGACGGCCAGGGAACGTTCGGTCAATCTCTTCCGGATCGAATTCGAGGGGTTGCAGCACGAGTTCTCCGTGGTCGGGGCCACCGGCCAGATGCTGCCCCTGAATCTGCCCCGCCTTTTCACCCTGACGCGGGGGGCCTGGTATGCCTCGGCCTGGGCCCGCTGGTTCGATCTGGGTGGGTATTATGGCAAGGCGGTCAGGCTGGGCGAAGGGGTCCAGCGACCACCGGATGACTCTCCCATCATGGAAGCGGTGGCCATTTACGACCGTGCCATCCGTGAGTCGGACCCCCGCAAACAGGCGGAGATCTTCCGCGGGGCCCTGAAGATCGCAGCCGAGGAGCTCTGGTCGATCAATATCGCGAGCAGCCCCCCCGTTTTTGCCGCGGTCAAGAACGGCTTTCACAACGTACCCCGTCAAGTGGTTTACAATTGGGACATGCTCGGATTGGGCGGGTCGGGGCGCGAAACCTTCTATTTTGACGAACCGAGCGATTCGCCCGGAGCGATCGCCCAGACCGCGGAAGCCATGGTCAGGCCGACGCTGCCGCCCCGCCTGGCCGGGGCGCGTTCGGCGCCCGAGGGGTCGGTTGAGGCAGACGGATGGGTCGGCCGCACCTTCCGCTGGCTCTTCCTGACGGGTTTGCTGGCCGGGTTGGCCCTCGTTGCTTTCAGGCATCCCTTCATCGGACGGCGCATCCTGATCATGTGTCCGACCCTTTTTGTCATATCGATCGTTGTCTTCACCATCATCCAATTGCCGCCGGGCGACTACCTCACATCGATGATATCGCGGTATGAAGTGCTCGGCGAACAGGCGGACATGAGCCGGATCGAGGAACTCAAGACTCTCTTCAAGCTGGATCAATCCGTCGTTGGCCAGTACCTGGGATGGTCGGGCCTCCGGTGGTTCGTGACCTTCTCCCCCGAGGACAAGGGCCTGCTCCAGGGCCATCTCGGGCGATCAATGGAAACGCTTGCCCTGGTCAACGACATGCTCGGGGACCGCCTCCTTCTCACCGTGGTGATCAGCCTGGGAACGATCCTCTTCACCTGGATGGTGGCGTTGCCCATCGGAATCTACTCGGCCGTTCGGCAGTATTCAATTGGTGACTACGTGGTGACGTTCTTCGGCTTTCTCGGCATGTGCATCCCGAATTTCCTGCTCGCCCTGCTCCTCATGCACTTCGCCTCCCAGTGGTTCGGTTTGAATATCTCCGGCCTGTTCTCGGCCGAGTACGGGGCTCAGCCGGAATGGACCTGGGGCAAATTCTTCAACCTGCTCGAGCATCTCTGGCTGCCGGTCGTGGTCCTCGGTGTGGCCGGAACGGCTTCGATGATCCGGGTGATGCGGGGCAATCTTCTCGATGAATTGCGCAAGCCCTACGTCACGACGGCCCGGGCCAAGGGGGTACGGCCGGTCAAGCTGCTGCTCAAATACCCGGTCCGCCTTGCCCTCAACCCGTTCATCTCCTCGATCGGTGTGCTCTTTCCCCAGTTAATTTCGGGAGGCGCCATCGTGGCGATGATTCTCAGCCTGCCGACCATCGGACCCGAGATGATCTATGCGCTGACCAGCGAGGACATGTACCTGGCGGGCACCCTGCTCATGCTGCTCAGCGTCCTCGGGGTGGTGGGCACACTGGTCAGCGATCTGCTGTTGATGGCCCTGGATCCGCGAATCCGCATGGAGTCGGGAAGACGATGAAGGCGATGGACGATTCCGGAAAACCGCCATCCTCGGGAACCCCGTCTCCGAAAGGGGCGGCAGGTGAGTTGCCGGTGGACACCCCGGCCGTGGACATTGCCGTCCTTTCCCAATGGCAATTGATCCAGACGCGGTTCCGCCGGCACCGGGTGGCCGTGGTTGCGCTCTACCTTATCGTCTTTCTCTATTTCCTGGCGGTCTTTGCGGGTTTCTTTGCACCCTATTCGCAATACCGGAGGGATGCCGCCGATTCGTTTGCGCCGCCGCAAGTGCCCTTCTTCAGTCTGTCGGACGGGTTTTATTCGTATCGTTCAGTGCGACAGGAGGATCCGATCACCCTGAAGCGCACCTATCGGGTGGACCGGACCCGGAAGATCCCGCTCGGCTTCCTGGTCGAGGGCGACAGCCATTCATTTTTGGGCCTTTTCGAATCGCGCCTTCACTTCTTCGGCGTCGACCTGGAGAAATGGCGGTCGACGGTCCATGATTCATCGGAGGCTCCGCCCTCGTTTCTTCTGCTCGGGGCGGACCGCTACGGACGGGACATCCTCAGCCGGGTGCTCCACGGCTCCCGCATCAGCCTTTCGATCGGCCTGGTCTCCATCGTTATCACCTTCATGCTCGGATCCCTGATTGGAGGGATTTCCGGCTACGTCGGCGGGCGGGTCGACACCCTGATCCAGCGGTTGATTGAGATCATCAACTCGTTTCCCCATCTTCCGCTCTGGATGGCGATCGCCGCGATCGTGCCGGGCACCTGGCCGCCGCTTCGTATCTATTTTGCAATTACGATTGTACTCAGTCTGCTCAACTGGACGGGGCTGGCCCGGGTCGTTCGCGGCAAGATCCTCTCGCTGCGGGAAGAGGAATACGCGATCGCGGCGCGCCTGCTGGGCGCGTCCCACTCCCGGGTTCTCTTTCGGCATCTCCTTCCCGGCTTCACCAGCCACATCATTGTCACCCTGACCTTGAGCATCCCGGGAATGATCCTTGGGGAGACGGCGCTGAGTTTTCTCGGATTGGGTCTGCGGCCGCCGATCGTCAGCTGGGGCGTCATGCTCCAGGATTGCCTGAATCTGCAGGTGGTGGCCGACTATCCCTGGCACCTGACGCCCGTCCTCTTCATCATCATCACCGTTTTGGCCTTCAATTTCCTCGGCGACGGCCTCCGCGATGCGGCCGATCCCTATTCGACGCGTTGAGGAAGGGGAACGCGGCACGGGGTCGGAACCGGAGGCGGGGGCCCGCGCTCCGGGGCGGTCGGTCAACTCTTTCCGACGCCGACCGTCCCTGGCAGGAGGAGGTCCTTCTCCATCAGGTAATCGTCCATCAGGTAACCTCCGCCGATGTCGACGACGAGAGAGGTGCGGACAGTGAATCCGCGGCGCCGGTAGGCGGCGATGGCCTTCGTGTTCTGCTTGTTGACCTGGAGGACGATCCGGTTGAAGCCGCGGCCGACCGCTTCAGCTTCGATCCAGCTGAGCAGCTTTTGACCGAGTCCGTGGCCGTGGAAGTCCGGGTCGAGATAGAGTTTGTGGAGCTTGGCCTCAGCCTGTCGGCCGCCCGGGCCGAAGGAGGCGAGCCCGATGAGATTCCCGTCCGACCAGAGCAGGGGGAAGGCGATCCCCGCCTCGAGTTCCGCTTCGAGGGTCGGGATGGCGTAGCCCCGTGCGAGCATATAGTCGATCTGCCCTTCGGTGATGATGCCTGGGTAGTGGATTTTCCAGACACGTCGGGCCAGTGCGGCGAGAGCGGGGAGTTCGTCCCGTCGGGCATAGCGGATGGTCGTGGTGCTCATGCGGGCCGTGGAGATCGGAGAACGTGATGGGTTGAGGGGTGGGAAGGATCGGTCATCCACGCCTCACGAATCAACACGAATGCCGGATGGAAAGCCGGATTTCCTGCGGGTTGGTCCGGGAGAGCGGCCCTCCGGCCGGCCCGGAACCCGGGATCATGCGGCCGCTCCGCCCCGGTCTCACTCTTCCACGTAGACTGGCATGCCGATCCAGGAAGCTTTGGAAAAGGTGGCGGCATTCCAGTTGGCGAGGCGGAAACAGCCATGGGATTCGGTCCGGCCGACTTTCTCGGGTTCGGGGGTTCCGTGAATGCCGTAACCGGGAAGGCTGAGGCCCACCCAGGCCACTCCGACCGGGTTGTTCGGTCCGGGCGGAATCATGAGTTTGCGCTTCAATTGGCGTGCCTCGGCCGACTCCGGGAACACGTCCGGGTCAAAGGTGTAATTGGGGTCGGTCGCGATGACCTTGACCTCGATCCGGCCAACCGGTCGCTTTTCCACCCTTTGGGCGATACTGCAGGGGAAGTGCATCAGGAGCCGGCCCTGCTCATCGTAGGCCTGGAGGGTCTTGCCTCCGAGATGGATGAGGGCCGTGGCGATCTTCACCGGACTCTCCTCCCGGGCTGCATCCGGGATCGAGAGGGCGGTTCCAGGAGGAACCTCATTCCAGTCGACAGACGGATTCAGTCGGCGGATGAGGTTGGGATGGGCATGGCCGCGTTCGGCGGCCATTTCAAGAATGGAAGCGTAGCCGAGATGTTCCATTTCGGACTTTTCCAGCCAGGTTCCGGGGACCGGATGGAGGGCGGCAAGATCTTCCTCCTGCACGGTGATCGTGGTCAGGGCCGGTCGGGTCAGGATGAGTTTCTGTCGGGTGGCATAGTCGAGTTCGCCGTTCACCCGCAGGTAGTTGGCCTGTTGAAAGGCCTTGAGGGCCGCCTGGGTCTGGGCACCGTAGACCCCGTCGATGGACCCGGAGGAAATGCTGCGGCGGCAGAGGGCGATCTGGGCCTCAAGCAGATCGGCAACCGGTCCGGGCTGGAAGGTTTTGCTGGCGGCCGGCGGGGGAGAGGGCAGCGGTGGTGGGGGCTTGAACTCGATCCGGTCTTGGGCGGAAGCGGCGATCGCGGTGCCGGCGAGTCCTGCAAGGAATCCTGCCAGTGCCCGGTATGAACTGTTCTTCCGAGAAATCAACATCCCGATGATGGGGTGAAAACCGAAGGAAAGTCGATCCCTGATGGAACGACTCCCGGGCAGGGCATGCCCGGCGGCGCGGCGGTCAACGGACCGGACGGAGCATCTTGAGCGTGCGGGCGATCGACCGGTCGATCGCCTCCCACTCGAGCGTGATATGCTCGATGGCGGGGGAGGCCACATCTTCGGGGAGATCGCGGACGCTCATCAGTTCCGACCAGACATGGTCGCGACGGCGCTTGAGCCGGCGAAGGACTTTGACGAAGCGGGCGCGGGTCCCGGCTTTCAGGTGGCTGATCCGTTTGTCGAGGATGAAGAGTTTTAGGTCGATGAATCTCATGGTGTTCGCGATGAGCAATGCATCAACAATGCCAGCCGGCTTCAGGATTGGACTTTCGACCGCCCAGGGGCGGCATTTACAGGTTTTTCATACCTTCGGCCTTTGCCTCGGGGGTGGCCTGCCGGAGCTTCTGTCGCCAAGCCGGCAGGAAACGTCGGCCATGGGTGCTTTTTGCCGCCCTGGTGTGGTATCCGCGGCAATTGCCAGAACACACTAGATGACCGGGCGGTCGGAGAGGGCCCGATCGATCGGGGCATGTTTGCCGGACCAGAGACGTTTGGCCGTCCAGTCCTCGGCGTTGGCCGACCAGAAGGGCTGGTCCGCCGCGAGGCCGAGAGGCAGTAAAACCGCGGAGGCCAGGTAAAGACTGCCGGTGGAGATATAGTTTTCCCCGATGGTGCTCTGGTTCCCGCAAAACCCGATCCGGAGCCAGCCGTTTTCGTCGTAGGTGCCGGAGGCGCTCAACATCCGATCCATGACGGCAGTCAGGGCGGAGCGGACCTGACCCGGTTTGAGTTCCTTGGGAAGGCTGGATTTCTGGGCCAGCTGCGCCAGAAGCTGGAGGGATCCCGTGCGGTAGGCGAGGGAACGGCCGAGGGGTGGGAAGGTGGCTTCCGGGGAAATCAGGTGTTCGAGGTGGACGGCACAGCGTTGGGCCCGTTTGAGGACGATCTTTGGGTACTCGGGTGAGATCCATTCGCGGACGCGCCCGACTTCGCCGAAGATGTCCAGGAGCATTGGGTGGATGACAAAGCTGTTGTAATAGTCGAGGTGGAAGACGGGTCCATCGCTGTAGAGGCCGTCCCCCCGGTACCATTGCTCGTGCTGGCGAATTGCGTATTCAATTCGGACCGGCTCCCACCTGGAATCGAGCCGGTGCAGGGCGGCTTCGATCATCGCGGGGAAAAGGAGCCAGTTGTTGAAGCCCGGGGCGATACCGCGGGTGGACTGGAGGGCCTTGGAAAGATCGTACCGGCCCTTTTCGGGCAGCTTCTGGACCAATTGAACGGGCGCACGGACAAGACTCTGGGCCAGAAAGGCGGCGTCGACGAGTGGCTGACCGTATTCCGTGAAATTGCAGAAATCGGGCGATGCCGGATTGGTGATGGCGACAATGGCCTTGCGGGCGAGTTCCCGGTAACGACTTTGCGATTCCTTTTCCGGGCCTTCGGGCAGATTCTCAAGCTCCAGCCACGGGGCGATACCCGCGAGGAGGCGACCGACCGCCTCGAGGTGGGTCACCTGCTCCCTGGCGACTCCCTGGGCATGCTGTTCGACCGGCATCTTCTCATGCAGCTTGCCTTCAGCGGCGGCTTCGAGGACGGCAGAGGCCATGCGCTGGAGGTGATCCAGCCATTTCTGCCGATCCGACGGGCTTTTCTGGGTTTGGGCGTCGCTCATTGGGTTGCTCAGGGGTACATATCGGAAAAACCGGGCCGGACTGGAAGTTTTCCTCAGGGCCGGCGTGCCGCAGATTCGGGCCGGCGACGACCCGGGCGCCGCGTTCGATCCCCGATTTGTTCCTGCGGGAGGTGCCATGCGTCGCGGCCCCCTCTGCCAAAACGGCGCATTTCATCACTTGCAAGAAAGTTTCTTACGGCTGGACGGCAACGCGCCGGGATCAATAGTCGGGGGTGTGCCGGCGAAAGTCCCAGTCATCGATCTTCAGGGGGTCACCGTGGTCCGCGACGCCCGGATTCTCTCGGATATCCATTGGACGGTGGGCCGGGGTGAACATTGGGCGATTCTTGGGGCGAACGGTTCCGGCAAGACTTCCCTGCTCAGCATCCTTTCCGGCTACCTGACTCCGAGCGAAGGAATCGTCCGGGTCTGTGGGCAGACCTACGGGGAGGTGGACTGGCGTGAGCTGCGCAAACGTTTCGGGGTGGTCAGCAGCACGATCCGTCAGGCGATTGAACCGGCCGAGCCGGCGGATGAAATCGTGATCAGCGGACGCGAAGCAATCATCAATTACTGGGGCAGTCCGACCGGGGCGGAGAAGCGGCGGGCACGGAAGATCCTGGCGGATCTGGAATGTCTTTATCTGGCAGACCGGACCTGGCGGGTGCTTTCGCAAGGGGAACGCCAGCGGGTCCTGATCGGAAGGGCCTTGATGGCCGAGTTGGACCTCCTGATTCTGGACGAACCCTGTGCCGGTCTCGATCCGGTCGCGCGGGAGAGTTTTCTGCAGTCCGTGCACCGATTGGTCCGCAAGCCGGATGCCCCGACCGTCCTGCTGGTCACGCACCACGTGGAAGAGATCCCTCCCGCCTTCACCCATGTCCTGCTGCTGAAACACGGAAGGGTCCTTGCGGCAGGGAGGAAGTGGACCATCCTCACCGACGACCTGCTTTCCCAAGCCTTCGACGCCCGTGTCACCCTGACCCGGAAGCGGGGACGTTGTCAGATTAAGCTGGGCTGAACCGGTCGGGCGGACAAGAGGTCGGCGGTCAGTCGATCCGACGGTGGACCGAGAACCAATGCGCCTCTTTCGGAAAGTTTCTTCAGCCACTCGAACGGATGCGGGCAGGGGTGGGTTTCACCAAAGCCCCGCCGGTGTCAGGCTGACCTTGGAATGAACCTGTTCCCCTTTGCGGATCGGAGAGTGCGGTCATGACGAAGAAAGAACGTTTCCTGGCCTTTGCGCGATTTGAACCGGTCGACCGGGTCCCCCGGCGGGCCACTTATGTGGACGACCTCAGGGAGCGGATGACGCGGGTTCTCGGTCAGGCTCCGGACCTTTATTTCGACATGGATACCGGTCATGGGGCCGGCCTGAATCCACCGGAGGGTTTCGAGTTTCCCGATTACGCGATCTACCACCCGGACTTCGAAGTGGGGAAGGGCGGATTCACCGTGGATCGCAATGGTTGCGGGCACCTCAGCACGGGATTTTATCACTTCACCAAGTACATCAGCCCGCTGCGTCACGCCACCCGCTTCGAGGAGATCGAAAACTACCCGATCGCCAGCAATGCCGATTGGCTGGACGATGAGATGCTGGCGGCCAGGCGGCGGGCGGAAGCTGAGGGCACCTACACCCAGATCTTCGTCGGCCATATGTATGAGAATGCCTGGCAGGTGCGCGGATATGAGGAATTCCTGATGGATCTCCTGACCGATCGGGAGTGGGCGGAGTGTCTGCTCGACCGGTTCTGCGACAACAATCTGCGAACCGCGGTGGCGGCCGCCCGGGCCGGGTATGATTGCATCGGGACCGGAGATGACGTGGCCAATCAAAACACCCTGATGTTCCAGCCGGATCTCTGGCGGACGGTCATGAAACCACGCTGGGCCAAGGTCATCGCGGCGGCGCGGGCCATCAAACCCGATATCCAGGTCTGGTACCATTCCGACGGAAACCTGACGCCGATACTCGATGATCTGGTTGAGATCGGCATCACCATCCTCAATCCGGTCCAGCCCGAGTGCATGGATCCCGTGGCGGTGCGCAAGCGTTTTGGCCGGCGCCTGGCCTTTGACGGCTGTGTCGGGACACAGACGACGTTCCCTTTCGGGACGCCAGGGGAAATGCGACAGTGCGTCCGCGACCTGGCCGACGTCCTGGAGGCCGGGAAAGGCGGCCTCATGCTCTCGCCCACCCATGTGCTTGAACCCGAGGTGCCGCCGGAGAACGTGAGGGCCTTTTTCGAAGGGTGTGACGCCCTGGTCTACGATTGAAGGCTTTCAGGCAATTGCTTGACCCTATTCGCACCGGTTATAATTGAACCCTTGAAAACCTTTGGGGTGAACCGGCGGGATTCTTCCGGCAAGGTCATCCGGTCCACCTGCAACCACCACCTGCCATGAACAAGGAAACCTCTGGATCGGATCGGGCGATGAGTCGTCGCCAGTTTATCGGGGCGGGCGTCGCCACCACGGTGGCGCTGACCGCCGGACGGGCCGTCGGCGCGGAGCCTTCAGCGGGAGAGCCGACCCGGGACTCCGGCCTGCTCCCCTACAATCCACGCACCCACCGGGCCATGCCGACCCGCAACCTTGGTCGAACGGGGTTCCGGACGGGCATCTTCAGCCTCGGTTGCCAGGCTGCCATCGAGAAGAAGGGAAACGCCGATCAGGCGGTTGAGATCATCCATCGTGCCCTTGATCTCGGTGTCAACTACCTGGATACATCCCACGTTTACGGGGGAGGAGCCAGCGAGACCCATGTCGGGCTTGTCATGCGGGAACGAAGGAAGGAGGCCTTTCTGGCAACCAAGACCGGTCGGCGCGATCGGGAGGGAGCCCTGGAGGAATTCGCGATCAGCCTTGAGCGGCTCCAGACGGACCATGTGGATCTTTACCAGCTGCACAACGTTCAGACGATGGAGCAGCTTGACCAGATCTTCGCTCCGGATGGGGCGATTCATGCGTTTGAGCAACTGAAGAAGGAGGGACGCACGCTTTTTGTGGGCATCACCGGGCACTTCGAGCCAAATGTCCTGCGGGAGGCGATCAATCGCTATCCCTTCGACTGCATCCTCATGGCGATGAATGCGGCGGACCGGCACTACCTGAGTTTCATCGAGCATCTCTTGCCGTTCGCTTTGGAGAAGGAGATGGGCATCATTGGCATGAAGGTCGCGACCCGCGGTCGAGTCCTGTCGGAATGGGTACCCGGACCGCTCGAGGATCAACCGGAACGCATGCGGACGGCCCGACCGGGCACCCTGACCATGGAGGAAGCCCTGCGCTACAACATGTCACTTCCAGTCAGCACCAATATCGTCGGAGTGGACAACGTGGAACAGCTGGAGGAGAATCTGGCCACCGCTTCAGGTTTCACTCCGCTGAGCCCGGGTGAGATGGCGGCGCTCGAGGAACGCACCCTGCCGATCGTCCGGCAGGCGCTCTATTTCCGCCGTTGGGAATTGGGAGCCTGAACCGGGGCCTGCCGTCCGGGGATCGAACCGCATTCCGGACCACACCTGCAGGCTTGGAATCCCGGCCGGTTTGGTCCAGCTTCGCTGCTCCAGACCGGCCATGCCCATCATCGAACAGGAATTCCTCGATCTGACGGCGTCTCTCGATCCCGACGCCTTCTGGGCCGAAAACGAAGTCTGCGCCAGTTTCACCGAGGACAAGCCACGCTGCTTCTTCTCGTTTTCCCCGGACGATCACTGGCTCTTCGAGTTTCTCCGGGTTGATTCGACCGTCGCCTACTACCGGGACAAGGCTTGCCGGGATCGACTGCATCGGGAGGCCAACGCGGTCACGCTCGAATACGTCGGCAAGGCGTTCTTCAGCGAGGATACCTGGGTTCATGCGCCGAAGCGGATCGAGAATCTCTTTGGCTCCGAATTTGCCTACCTGGAATCGGGCACGCCCTGGCTGCAGCCTGTGACCGAGGATCCGGCCGAGTTCTCGAGAATTCTCGACCGTGCCGAGGCCACCCGGATCGAGGAATGGGCCCTGCCCCCGGACTACCTGGAGGAATGGGAGCTGCGCAAGCTGCGCGGTGAGTGCATGCCCGCCCTGGGCACCGGCAGCCGCGGTCCGGCCACCATCATGACCTCCGTTCTCAATCCGGAGATCCTCTTCCTCTGGGCCTATGACTACCCGGACCTCATCGGGCGCTTAAGCTTCCTCCTGGCCGAGAAGATGGTCGAGCTGAACCGGTTTCTCCGAGAGTTCAGCGGAAACACGCACCGGGGCTGGTGGATTACTGACGACAACAGCGCCCTCTTCAATTCGGAACTCTATCGCCGGTTCTGCTTTCCGGTGCTCCACCAGGTCATGGCGGAGCTGGCTCCGGGTGCAGCCGTGCGCTACCAGCATTCGGACAGCGCGATGGGCCACTTGATGGACCAGCAGTTGGAGCTCGGGATCAATCAGGTCAACTACGGTCCGGAAGTCGACGTTGCGGCGATCCGCGCCGCATTGCCCAAGGCGATGATCCTGGGCCAGATGCCGCCCTTTCTTCTGCGCAACGGGAGCGCGGAAGCCATCCGGGAGAGGGTCCTCGAGGACTTTGCCAAGGCGGGAAAAGGCGGGGGGCTGCACGTGACGACGGCGGGCTCGCTGGCGGCCGGCACCGGGGTGGGCCGGATGCGCTGGTTGATGCAGTGCGTGCAGGACCACTGTCGCTATCCCCGGGGATAGGGCAGAACCAAACGTAGCTACTGCACACCAGATTGGCGCTTGGTTGGCAAAGGCTGAGGGAAACATCTCAGGCCTCGGTTGTCCTTCCCGACACCATCGAGATGGGCCGGGACGGGTCGATGGCGCGCCCAGCGGTCACGCCCTACCGCCAGATCGGTCAGATCAGGTAGGGCGTGACCGCTGGGCGCGCCGTTCTGACGGTCAATGGTGGAATCAACGATCAATCACCGTAACTGAGCGCCATTCCAGCACACTACGTATTGTTCCGTGGGTGGGGGACGGCAGTTCGACATTGTCTTGCCGGGACCCGGTCTGCGGATTAGTCCACTCCGTTCATGGAAATGATGTTCTGGAGGAAATCCGTGCTGTCGGGTCTGGCCTTCTGCGGGGTGTGGGTCACCTCGGTCCTTTCAGGCGAGGAGGCGCAGCCGGTTCTGACCGCCGATCAGTTGCGTGCCGGCGCGGTGGTGGCGGCTTCGTGCGGCCAATGTCAGTTCGGGATGGAGGGGGACTCCTGCGATCTTGCGGTGCGGATCAATGGTCAGGCCTATTTTGTGGATGGGACCGGCATCGATGACCACGGTGATGCCCACGCGACGGACGGTTTCTGCAGCGCGGTCCGCTCAGCACGGGTGGCCGGATCGATCATTGACGGCAGGTTTCACGCGACTTCCTTTGTCCTGCTCGGGGAAGGGTCACCGGATGAAGACCGGCTGGAAGGCGCCGCCGAAGAGGCCGCCACGACTCGGTCTGAGCCGCTGAGCTGAAGCCTCCGGAGTCAGCAGGTCACGCCCTTGCCCTCGCTGCCGAAGACACCGAGCCGGTAGTCGTCCTCGACCTTGGTGGCGGTGTCGGGAGCGTAATGGTATTGGATGGCGCGACGGCGTTCTCCCGAGTTGTTGTGGGGGGTCCCGTGGGGCAGGAGGCCGTCGAAGAGCAATAGGCCTCCCGGTTTGAGCGGGACGGCGACTGCTTCGCAGCCCATCATCTCGTTGTCACAGATTTGCCAGTCGCGCCGTTTGAAATGGATCTTGGGACCGAGGCGGTGACCGCCTTCGAGCAGGTGCATGCAGCCATTGCCCACGGTTGCCTCATCGAGGGCGATCCAAACGCCGACGATCGGTGTTCCCAGCGGGTAGGCGAAATAGGCATGATCCTGATGCCAGGGCTTTTCCCGTCCGAGACGAGGTGGTTTGATCAGTGCCATGTCCTGAAAGAGAGTTGGCGTTCCACCGATCAGCCGGGAGATCACGGCCATCAATCCGGGGTGGGTGGCCATGGCCCGTAGTCCGGCATCATGGTCGACAAAGAAACCGAGTTTGCGGACGGCATCCTGCCTTTGAGCGGCGTTCAGGGACGGGAGGATCTCCCTGGCCTTGGACTCAAACCAGATCCCCTTGAAATCGGGCTTCTGTCCCATGATGAGCCCGACGAGGCCGTCGAGCGCCGCCTTGACCTCTTCCGGACTGAAGGCGTTCTCAATCGCGAGATAGCCGGTCTGGCGGTATTCCTCGATGGCGGCGTCATCGATGGAACCCAGGCCGTCGCGTTTCGTGGCAACGCGGGCCGCCCGGTAGAGATTCGGGTCGTGCATCTCGGAACCCTGGTCGAAGGCGAGGCCCTCCTCGTGGATGGTTTCAGTGGTGGCGCTTTGCATTTATCTGTCAGGTGGTCGTTTGGGGGAGTGCTTGTTTGAAAGAGATCATAGTGGTTTTCTGGTTGCACTTCCATGGTTGCGGCGGATATTTTTTTGCACTAAAGAGACAAATATATGGATTGGCTGCAGTGGCGTCCGCGGATCAACAGTCTGGGCCGGGTCCGGTGTGAACCGGGCTGGGACCTGCGCTGGACGGAACCGGACCGCCTGACGGACTATGACCTCTGGTTTGTCTGGGAAGGGATTGGGCGGATGCGGCTGATGGATCGCGAGGTGGATCTGCACGCCGGCCGGTGTTTCTGGATGCGTCCCGGGCGGACCTATCTGGCCGACCAGGATCCGACCCGCCGACTCGGGGTCACCTATATCCACTTTGACCTGATCGGTCCGGATGGCCTGTTGCCGGCGCACGACTTTGAGGGACTGCCTGACGAGTCCTTCCTCATCAGCGAGGTCGGGTTCTTTGATGCGGTGACGCGTCGGATTGTTGATCGACTCCGGCTGCTTCCCGGGGGTGGAAGCGGGGCGGGCGATTTGGCCCGGGCCGAGGCGGAAGCTCTGCTCTATGGTCTCATCCTCGGTTGCGTATCGGGAGAGGTCGTCCAGTCCGACAGGGAATCAACGGGGCCGGGTGCGGTGACGTCCGCTCTCCTGCACGAACAGGCCCTGAGGATCCTCGAATCTCCGGAACAGCGATGGGATGTGTCGCATCTCGCACGGGAGGTCGGTTGTTCGGTCCGCCACTTTGCCCGATTGTTCAAACGGACCACGGGACGGGCACCGCGTGATTTCATTGTCGATGCCCGGGTGCAGCGGGCCAGGCATCTTCTGCGCAATCTCGACCGCTCAATCACGGAAATCGCGGAAGTCCTCGGCTATGCCGACGTTTTCCTCTTCTCGCGTCAGTTCAAGGCGCGCACCGGGGTCAGCCCGATGAGATTCCGGACCGGGGATGCCCGCCGCTGACCTCAGGAATGAGGGGGCGTGGGTGGAGTCCGGTCTTCGTCGACATCAATCTGGTCGAAGAAGGTCAGAATATCGGTCCGATCAGCCATTCCGGACGACTTTTTCCGTGCCTCGAGTCCCGCGGTGCCGGCGTCGCGCCAACCCCGTTTGATCATGAAGTCATTGAAGAAGAGGATCTCCGTCGGGCTACGGGTCCCTCCCTTGGACTGGCACCAGGCGAGGACTTCCTCGTCGCTGCCGCCCGAGAGTGTCCGTTGCTTGATTTCGTCGTAGGCCACGCCGATGAAAGCTGCGCATCGGCCATCGAAGCCGACGCCGAGGTTGTCATGAAAATCCGCCGGGAGCTTACCGGCGTGGTGGAGGCGGATCTTGTCCAGCATCCGCCCGAAATAGACAATGCCGCCGACCTTGTCGTAGCAGCTGCGCAATCCTTCGATTTTCATCTCCGTGGATATGGGCGAGCGGTCGACCGTAGTCGACTCAGAAAGAAGCCGCAGATCCCCGATTTGACGGCCCACCAATCTCCACCAATCGGCACGAATCAGAGAGTTTATCTTCGATGATGAAACCTGGCTCCATTCGTGGGAATTTGTGCAGATTCGTGGGCACCCCTCTCAAGTCAGTGAACCATCGAGGTCAATAGCCCGCGGCCTGGCCGTCCTTGCGGCTTTCCGACGCTCCATGGTAGACTCCGGTGGCGGGATTGCGGAGGATGGCCTGATAACCGCCGAACCCGCCGCTGCCCGCGCGGATATCGTGTCCGAGGTTCTCCAGGGCGCGCACGGTTTCCCAGGGGATCCCGGATTCCAGTTCGACGTAGCCACCGTTCGTCATGAGGGAGTCGGTTGGTTCAGACGATCCCAGATGCTGCCAGCGGGGGGCGTCGCCCGCTTCCTGGGTGTTCATGCCGAAATCGATCATATTGACGAGGATCTGCACATGACCCTGGGGTTGCATGCCTCCGCCCATCACCCCGAAACTCAGCCACGGTTGACCATCCTTCAGGACAAAAGCCGGAATGATGGTATGGAAGGGACGCTTGCCGGGCGCGTAGGCATTGGGGTGGTCCGGTTGCAGCGAAAAGAGTTGACCCCGGTCCTGGAAACCGAATCCCAGTCCCGGCACGACGATGCCCGAGCCCATGCCCCGGTAATTGCTCTGGATCAAGGAGACCATGGTCCCCTCGGCGTCGGCCGTCGTCAGGTAAATGGTGTCGCCGTTGTGCAGGGCGGGATTTCCGGCATCGATGCGTCTGGCCGCCCGGCCGGGATTGATGAGGGCGCGACGTTCGGCAGCGTAGGCCTTGGAAAGGAGGCCCTGGAGCGGGATCTCCGCGAAATCGGGATCGGCGTAGAACCGGGCCCGGTCCTCGAAGGCCAGCTTCTTCGCTTCAATCATCAGGTGAAGAACCTCCGGGCTGTTGGGTCCGGGAGCCTTCAGATCGTAGGCCTCAAGGATATTGAGCATCTGCAGGGCGGCGATGCCCTGCCCGTTGGGAGGCAGTTCAAAGACATCGTAACCCCGGTAGTTGACGGAAACGGGCTGAACCCAGTCGCTGCGGTGACTCTCGAAATCGGTTTTTCTCAGAAAGCCGTCGTTCGCCCGAAAGAACACATCCATCTGATCGGCGATCGCACCGCGGTAAAAAACGTCCCGCCCCTCGTTGCCGAGCAATCGAAAGGTCCGGGCCAGGCCCGGATTGCGGAAGATTTCCCCGGTCCGGGGAGCCCGGCCATTCGGAGTGAAGGTTTCGACGAAGCCTCCGGGCTGATTGACGAGGGCGGCAGTGTTGCGAGCCCAGGCATGGGCAATCACTTCGCTTACCGGGAACCCCTCCTCGGCGTAGCGGATGACCGGCTGGAGGACGGCGTCGATCGGCAGCCGTCCAAATCGATGGTGAAGCTCGAACCAACCGTCGACGGCCCCCGGAACGGAAATGGGCAGCATGCCGTGGGGGGGGATCGATTTGAGACCCTGGCGGTCGAGCTCCGCCTTGAGTTGATCCAGGGATAGCCCCGATGGGGAGCGACCGCTGGCATTGAGCCCGTGAAGCCTCTTTGATCCGGAGTCCCAGACGATTGCAAAAAGATCCCCACCGATCCCGCAGCCGGTCGGCTCCATCAACCCGAGTGCGGCGTTGGCTGCGATGGCGGCGTCAACGGCCGACCCGCCGGTCTGAAGGATCGACAGGCCAACCTGTGTGGCCAGAGGCTGGCTGGTCGCGACCATGCCTTGGTTGGCAACGACTTCCGATCGGGTGGCAAAAGTCTTTCCGGTGATGCGGTCCACGCCCGGAAGGCTGGAAGCGGCTCGGAGAAAAAGCAATCCCATGGCGGTGAAAGACGAAGGAGCCACAATCAGAGGTTGGCTGGTCTCGGAATGCAGGGCATGCCCGGCCCCTGCAGACCAGGTTCGATCCTTTCCGTCCGGGTCTTCGCCGGACCCGATCCGGTACCGCCGACCCTCGTTCGCCCAGCTCCGATTGTCCAAGATCCGAGTAAGAATTGGCAATCGATGCAAAGTCCGATTTCCGGTCGTCACCCATAATGGATCCGTGAACCCTGATCTTATCGCCGAAATCCGCCTCCATCGCGTCGCGATTCTCGGGGCGTGGCGGGATGGGTTCGCCCGGAGTCTGGAGGACTCCTGCCTGGTGGACCTCGAAGTGCCGGACGGTCTGTTTCCGGCGCTCTTCGATGAGATCCTGGACATGCTCCAAGGGGATGGGGTGGATCGATTGTCCGCTCATCGACGACCCCCGATCGTCGGTCAGTTCGTGGATTTCCCGACCAATATCTCGGTCTGCCTGAAGCTTTTCAATGCGGGCGAGGCGGCCATCAGTCATTTCCTGATGGAGTCCGCTTCGCGGTTTGCCCTTGATTCCGGGCCGGGTCTCGGGTGTCTGCTCGGGGACTTGAATCAGGTGACACATATCCTCATCCATCGGGAAATGCAGGGAATCTGCGAGCAATCACTGCGGCCGATCACCGAAGCTTCCGGGCGAGTCGGGAGACATCGACCTTCCGGGTGCCGTCGGGTTGCTGAGACCATCACCCCTTTTTTTTCACCCGACCCTGAAGAACAGAGGGTCTCAACGCTAAACACGAGAATACGATGACGAGCAGGAAAAACGCACCCAAAGCGGGAACCGGATCGGCCGGCGCCCATGGAAACCTCGGCAAGGCCAAGCCAGACATCAAGGCAGTGGTCGATTGGGTCGAGGAAATGGCCGCTCTTTGCAAACCGGACAGCATCTTCTGGTGCGACGGCAGTCAGGAGGAATATGACCTGATGAGCGATCTGATGGTCAAAGGTGGCACGGCCATCCGGTTGAACCCGAAGAAGCGGAAGAATTCGCTGCTGGTGCGTTCGGACCCGGCCGATGTGGCCCGGGTCGAGGACCGCACTTATATCTGCAGCCGGCGCGAGCTGGATGCCGGACCGACCAACAACTGGGTCGACCCGAGGGAAATGAAAGCCACCCTCTTGGGGTTGTTTGACGGTTGCATGAAGGGGCGGACCCTCTACGTCATTCCCTTCAGCATGGGTCCGCTCGGATCACCGATCGCCCATATCGGCATTGAGTTGACCGATTCACCCTACGTGGTGGCGAACATGCGGATCATGACCCGCATGGGCAAGGCAGTCTACACGCACATCAAGGATGGTGAGTTCGTTCCCTGTATCCATTCAGTGGGTGCGCCCCTCAAGGCCGGTCAGAAGGATGTGCCCTGGCCCTGCAACAAGGACAACAAGTACATCGTTCATTTTCCTGAGGAGCGCTCCATCTGGTCGTTTGGGAGCGGTTACGGGGGCAACGCCCTGCTGGGCAAGAAGTGCTTCGCCCTGCGCATCGCTTCCTGCATGGCCCGTGACGAGGGATGGATGGCCGAGCACATGCTCATCCTTCGGGTCGAGGATCCCGGAGGCAAGAAGACCTACGTGGCCGCCGCGTTCCCGAGTGCCTGCGGCAAGACGAATTTCGCCATGCTCATCCCGCCCAACCGGTTGAAGGACTGGAAGATCACCTGCATCGGCGATGATATCGCCTGGATCAAGCCGGGCAAGGACGGACGCCTCTACGCGATCAATCCCGAGGCCGGTTTCTTCGGTGTTGCCCCGGGCACGTCGATGGATTCCAACCCGAACGCCATGCGCTCCATCAGGGAGAATTCCATTTTCACCAACGTCGCAATGACCGAGGACGGCGATGTCTGGTGGGAAGACATGACCAAGAAACCACCGGCCAGGCTGACCGATTGGAAGGGACAGCCATGGACTCCGGATTGTGGACGGCCTTCGTCGCATCCGAATGCCCGCTTCACCGCACCGGCTTCGCAGTGCCCCTGCATTGATGAGGACTGGGAGAATCCGGCCGGCGTGCCCCTCAGCGCGATCGTCTTCGGCGGTCGACGGGCCAGCACCATGCCGCTGGTTTTCCAGGCTTTCAACTGGGTGCATGGCGTCTATGTCGGTGCGACCATGGGATCGGAAATGACGGCCGCCGCGGCGGGCGGCATGGGTCAGGTCCGTCGCGACCCGATGGCCATGCTGCCGTTTGCCGGTTACAATATGGGTCAGTACCTCGATCACTGGCTGAGAATGCGCCAGCTGATCAAGCGTCCGCCGAAGATATTCCATGTGAACTGGTTCCGGAAGTCACCGGAAGGCAAGTTCATGTGGCCGGGTTACGGTGAGAACACGCGTGTCCTCAAGTGGATTGTCGACCGCTGTGCCGGACGGGTGGCCGCCGAGGAAACACCTCTTGGCTGGATTCCCTACCTTGAGCAGTTCGACATCAAAGGACTCAAGGGATTCACCAAGGAGGATCTTGAAAAGGTCTTCGAGATCAATGTCGACGACTGGAAGCGCGAAGTCCTGCTGCAGGACGAACTCTTCTTCAAGCTCTACCACGACTTGCCGAAGGAGATCCTCTTCCAGAAGGAACTCCTGGTCTCAAGACTGTAGTCTTTTGTTTGGTGCCTTGGTTCTCTCGAACCCCGTCGCGCGGCGATGCGCGACGGGGTTTTTAGTTGAAAAGGGGTCAGATTGGAATGGCACCAAGTCAAGGGGGATTCTGGAGGGATCACGAGATGTAGCCGAGGCAGTCTCTTGCCGCGAATCCACGCCCGAACGCCCCAAGAGATCCGGCTTCGCTGAAGCTGCGCCGTGACAGGCAGGGGGCGACTACACCAGACGAATAAATGCCAGTTCTGAGTTGAAGACTCGGCTCAACTTGGTGCCATTCCGGCCTGACCCCTTACGGAATCTCCAGAACCAATCCGGGCGCGATTCGCGATTTCACCCCAAAGACCTCGCGGAGGAGATCCGGTGTGAGGACGCCTTCGGGCGGTCCCCAGGCGCGTAGACGGCCCCGGTCGAGGACGGCGACCGCATCGAGGCAATGGGCGATCCGAAGATCGTGGAGGGAGAGGATGACGGTTCGTCCGGCCGCGGCCTGCTCTCGGGCAATCATGAGCACTTCAAGGCCGTGGCGGGCGTCAAGCGGGCCGAGGGGTTCGTCCCAGAGCTGGAGCGGAGCTTCGGTCGCGAGTGTCCGGGCGAGCAGAACCCTCATGCGTTCGCCGCCGGAGAGACGATTGACCGGCCGGTCGGCCAGGGTGCGCAGATCGCAACGGTTGATGATGGCGTCGACCCCCCGCTCGTCATCGCCGTGGGCGTAGCGGCCCTGGGCGACGACGGACCGGACGGTGAAGCCGAAGGCGAAATGGGTCTCCTGGGGCACCCAGGCCGCCATCCGTCCACGTTCCATCGCCGGGATCGAGTGGAGGGGCCGGCCATCCCAGGCGATCCGTCCATCGGCCGGGAGGAGTCCCCCGACGGCCTGGAGCAGGGTGCTCTTGCCCGAACCGTTCGGCCCGACCAGGCCGACGAGCTGTCCCTTCGGGACGGCCAGGTCGATGTCGATGAGGCGGTTGCTGACGGTGAGCCTCTTTGTATCCAGAGCATTCATACCTGTTTGCGCAGAAGCCAGAGGAAGAAGGGGCCGCCGATGAGGGAGGTGACGATCCCGATCCGGAGGCCGCCGGCGGCGCGGCTGATCAGGTCGCAGGCGAGGACAAAGGCGGCGCCCCCGACGAGGGCGAGGGGGACGAGACGTCTGTGTTCGGGGCCGAAGATGAGCCGGAGGACATGCGGCACGACCAGTCCGACGAATCCGACCGTGCCGGAGACGGCGGTGGCGAGGGCGGTCAGCACGGTGGTCAGGGCGATCATGATCCGGCGCAGGCGCGGGACATCGACCCCGAGACTCTGCGCCTCCTGCGCACCGAGACTGAGCAGGTCCATCCGCCGGCCGAGCGGCCAGAGGAAGACGGCGGCGACCGCGGTCGGGAGGATCATCCAGACGTGCTCCCAGGTCCGGTCTTCAAGGCCCCCGAGCAGCCAGAAAAGGATCCGCGCGTTGCGTTCATAGGAAAGGACGGAGTTTGAGAGGACGAAACTGGTCACGGCCGCGAGCAGGGCGTTGAGGGCGATGCCGGCCAGGAGGAGGCGCTCGGTGCTGGCTCCACGCCGTGCGAGGATGAGAACGGCGCCGGTGGCGATGAGGGCGCCGGCCACGGCAAAGAGCGGCATGACAAACAGGGACCGGACGGAAATGCCCAGACCGATGGCCACGACGGCTCCGGCCGTCCCGCCGCTGCTCACCCCGAGAAGGCCGGGACTGGCCAGGCTGTTGCGGAAGTAGGCTTGCATGACGAGACCGCTGGCCGCGAGGGACCCTCCGACAAAGACGGCCACGATGAGCCGGGGCATCCGGATCTGCCAGATGATGGTTGCCGCGAGGTCGTCGCGGAACAGGAGCCCTTCGCGGATCCGCCTCAGGCCGAGGGGCATGTCGCCCACGCCGAGGGCGACGACCATGAGGACAAGCAGGACGACGATGGCGCCCGGGAGAGCCCAGCGATGAAGGGTGCGCCTCATGGGCGGAAGGCGTCGGGATGAAGGGCGCGGGCGAAGTATTCGTAGGCCTCGATCCGATAATGGGAGACGCATCCCAGATGCCAGGGTTTGAGGGCGACAGCGCGGCCTTCCCGAACCGCCGGCATGAGAGAATAGGGGGGCAGATCCCGGTAGGGAGCCAGCGCGTCGTCGAAGGTCTCGCCGGCCACCACGACGATGTCGATCGGCCAGATCAGCATGCGCTCATTGGGAGGGGGGACATGACCGACGAGTTCGCCGAGGGTGGCCGCGAGGTTCTCGGCGGCGGCGTGATCGCAAAGATCCTGAAAGGTGGTTCGGCTGCCTGCGATGACCCCGTAGGTGGAGGGGGCGATCACCTTGACCGGTTCTTGGTCGGCCAGGGTCGAGGCGAGGCGGGCGACGCGTTCCCGGCAAGCGGAAATCACGGCCTCGGCGCGTTCCTCGGTGCCGAGGGCCTTGGCCAGACGCCGCAGATTGGCGTAGGTCTCCTCAAGAGTATCGTATTGATCAAAGACCATCACCTCGACCCCGGCGCGCCGGACCTGTTCGACCAATTCGTGCCGGCTGTAATCGGCGACAAGGGCAAGGGTGGGCGCATATTGCAGGATGTCTTCGGCATCGCCGTTGACCTGCAGGATCGGATAAGCCCCGGCTTCGGTGGCGATGGCGGAGAAATCGGAATCACGGGCAAGATGGCTGAGGGCGGCAATCTGCCCGGGATCGGCCACTGCCAGCAGCAGCTCATCCGTTCCGACCGTCTGGGAAACGACCCGATGCGGCTGGGCCTCAGCAAGGTGGGGTCCGAGGATGAGGAGGAATCCCAGAAACAGATAACGCGTCACCGTTTCAGCAGCAGACTTCTGCATTGAATCCACTCTGCTGCGCCCCAAGACAGGTTGGGGCAACGCCGCTGCGCCGGCGTTCCGGTCGGTCCTGAGAGCAATTCGGCCCAGCGAAGTGGCTGCGCTCTGAGGCGAGGAATTCTTCAGGATCCGAATTCCCTTCAAAAAGTCCATTCCACACCTCCAAATGCCCCGAAGGGCAGAGCCGGATAACCCGCCACCTCCTCGTAATCGTCATTGAGCAGATTCTCGACCCGGGCGGTCAGGACGAACTGCTCCCGGATTCTGAAGCGGCCAAAGGCCCGCAGGACGACAAAATCGTCGGGGTCCACCCCGACCTGATCGGTGCGGTCCGCCACGGCCCGCAAACCCAGACCCACGGACCAGCGGTCGGCGTCGGCCAGCTGAACAGACGCGTCGAGGGTGTGCCTGGGTCGGCGGATGAGACGGGTGCCGTCGGTGTCGTTGACCGCGTCCAGCCAGGTGTAGCTGAGTCGGGTGGATACCAGCGGGTGAGGTTGGGAGACAACGGCGAATTCCACCCCTTCGGTCGAGGCGCGAGCCCGGTTGACAACCATCCCCTCGTAGGTGTTCCAGTCGACGATCTGGTATTCGAAGAGATCGTGGTAACGGTTGGCGAAGACGGTGGCGGAAAGGGTGGTCTTGACGACGGGGAATTCCTGGTCGATGCCGGCGTCCCAACCGGTGGATGTTTCCGGTTGGATCTCGGGATTGGCAAGCTGACCCCAGGCGGGGACTCCGTAGCGGTCTTCGGAACCGGGGGCGCTGAAACCGGTGCCGACGGTGCCCCGAAAGTGAGTGGTCGAGGTAGCCATCCAGGAAATGCCGGTCCGCCAGGTGGTGGCGCCGCCGACCGACTCGAAATCATCATGACGGATTCCTGCGGTCAGGGTCACGGCGTCGACGGGGCGATAGAGGGCGGACAGGTAAAGGGCAAAGTCATCGTCTCGGGTAACCCTTCCGGCGGGTTCGAACCTGGACTTCTCGTAGTTGAGCCCGGCGATGATCTCCAACCCCGAAGCGGCCTCGATGGTGTTCTGCCAGTCGACGACCTGACGACTGTTCTCCGACGGACTCGCCCCGAAGTCGGAGGTGAAGGTGTAGTCCTTGAGATAATACCCGCCGGTCAACCGGGAGGTGAAGGTTTCGGACAATCCGAATTCCCCATAAACGGTGATCAGGTTGTTTTCGAGGTCGGCCGTTCCAGGAAATGGGAAGGTGGTGGCGCCGGGTTCCTCGTAGGTGCTGGTCAGCCCCCGCAGGGTGGCGCCGATAAGAAGACTCTGCGTCACCTGACCCTCGAAGCGGCCGCTGTAGGTCCAGCTCTCGAAAGAATTCTGCGGTCGGTCGTTGTCGGTCTGCATCCGGGCCGCCGAAAAGCTGTAGCCGAGGGAATCGACACCTCCGGCCACCGCAGCCGAAGCGGAAAAGGTTTGGAATGAGCCATACTCGGCCTGAATCCGACCGGTGGTTCCGTCGACACCACGGACGGTCTGGAGAGCGATGACCCCACCCATGGCCGAACTGCCGTAGAGCGTCCCCTGCGGTCCGCGTAGGACCTCGAGTCGATCGAGGCCGACGAGGTCCGACGATCCGAGGACATTTGGATAGGCGGCCGAACGGTCGTTCATGCGGATCCCGTCAACCAGGAAGAGGGTTTGATGGCTGCTGGCCCCGCGAAGAAAGACCGAGCTCTGTGAACCGGTCGCTCCAGTATTGACAACCGTCGTCCCGGGTTGCCCGGCAAGGGCTTCGGTCATCCGGGTCGTGCCCGCCTGGAACAACTCATCGAGTGCAACCAGGGTGATGCTGCTCGGAGTCTGCTGGATCGGATGGGCCGATCGCTGGGCGGAGACGACCATTTCATCGAGTTGGATCGGGGGCGCGGCCTGGCCATGGAGAACGGGCAGGGCCGTTCCGCAGAGCAGAGCGGTTGCCACCAGGAAGGGGTGAACGGGGAAAATGGAGAAGCGTCGTGAATCCGAATTCATGGGTCGAGCCCATCGTGCTCCTAATGATAATACGTTATCAACATCAAAACGACGGATTTCTTGTCTGTTTCTGAAGAAAAGCCGGCATCTCCGGTCCGGGTCAGGGACGCCGGCAGGTGAAGGCCGGGATGGCCCCGGCCTCGCGGAGATGGGTCATGGCCTGGCGCTCGGCTGCACGCATCCGGCGGCGTTTGGCCGGATCAAGGTCGTCGAGACCGGCCAGGTGAAGGTAGCCATGGACGAGGTAGAGGGTGAGCTCCTCGGCAAAGGGGAGGCGGCGCGAGCCCTTGAAAGCGAGAGCCTGGTCGGGCGAGACGCAGATTTCGCCGGCGAGGCCGCCGTCCGGGTCACCTTCGAAGGTGATCACATCGGTCAGGCCGCCGTCCTGGAGGAAACTCTCGTGCACCTGGCACATGGTATCGCGATCGAGGAAGGCGACGGAAAGTGAACCCGGAGGAACGGGCCAACGGCCGAACGCATCGAGGGTCTGAAAGAGCCGCCGGGTCGTGGCGACCGGCACTTTCAGGCCGGGGCACCCGTTATGCAGGTGTACTGACCGCGGTTTCGGGTTCATTCCGGGTCGATTGGTCACCGCCCTTGTCGGCCTTGGGATAGGCGATCCTGGCGTGAAGGGAATTGAGCAGCGTGAAGTTGAAGCTGCGCTTGATCGCGCCCACCTGGGCGTAGGTGATCGGACATTCATCGAGTTGTCCGTCGCGGATCCGGTCATCGAAAATACTGTCGACCAGCTCCTCGATATTCTGCGGGGTCACCTTGCGCAGGGACCGGCTGGCCGCCTCGACCGAGTCGGCAAAGAATACGATGGCGCTCTCGAGGAACTGCGGCTTGGGTCCGTCGTAGCGGTAGGTGGACTCGCTGACCGACGATGCGGATCCGTTGGAGCCGCCCTCGGAGCCGGCGGTGGCCCGGGCCGCCTCGAGGGCCCGGTGGTAGAAGTACCAGATCAGGCTGGTTCCGTGGTGCTGACGGATGATGTCGATGATGGGGCGGGGGAGCTTGTTCTTCACGCCCATGTCGACGCCTTCCTTGACGTGGCTCTTGATGATGAGGGCGCTGAAGGACGGCGACTTCTCGTCGTGGGGATTGCCGGCTTCGCCCTGGTTCTCGGTGAAGTATTCCGGCTTCACCATTTTCCCGATGTCATGGAACATGCAGCCGACCCGGCAGAGCAGGGCGTTGCCACCGATCGCGTTGGCGGCGTTCTCGGAGAGGGTTGCGACCATCAGGCTGTGATGGTAGGTGCCGGGGGCCTCCATCTGCATTCGCCGCAGGAGCGGGTGGTTGAAATCGGCCAGCTCGATCAGGGTGATGTCGGTGGTCCGTTTGAAGAGACTCTCAAGAATGGGAATCAGTCCGACCACGACGATCCCGGTGAAGACGCCGGTGCCGAGAGCCGCGCCCATCTGGCGCCAGATGGTGTTGAGGGTGATCTGATCGGCCAGGCCGATGAGGAGGGCGAAGAAGGCGCCGGCCATGCCCGCATAGCCTCCGGCGCGGACGATGCGGCCGCGAAAGCGGGCGTTGCGGCTGCTCAGGATGGCCACGGTCGAACTGAGGAAGGACACGACCAGGATATCCAGCCGATTGCCGTACATGACCCCGGTGAAAAGGGAGACGAGCAGAGCGGAAAAAAGCCCGGGACCTCCGCCGATCAGGGTGGCCACGATGATCGGGGCGAAAGCCGTGGGTGCGAGGTAGGGGAGGATGGCGGAGGCGGATGGATTGCCGACGAAGAACGGCAGGGTGGCCATTTCGTAACTCGCCCGCACCAGGCCGAGATTGAGCACGAGGACCAGGGCGAGGAGACTGAGCCGCCCGTTGCTTTGCAGAGTCAGGGGATCCTCGAGGCGGATGTAGCCGACCGCGGTCAGGATCATGGCGAGGACAAGAATCATCCGACTGACCAGCTGGATATCGATCCCGCTCGGCAGCTGCCGGCTCGTGCTGAGAAACCGCTGGTAGGCGACGAGCATCTCGTGCTGCTCCGGCGTCACCCGGGTGCCGGGCTCGATGATGCTGCGTCCCGGCTCGACCACAACAACCTCCGGCTCAAGGGTGTTCAGGGCGGTCTCCCTGAGTTCCTTGCTGGCTTCGGGATCGAACTTGAGGTTGGCCACCAGACCGTTGCGCAGCAGCCGGAAGACGGCGGTGGCAATGGCGGGCGGAATATTCTCGGCCGCCAGATTGATCCGGAGAAAGGTCTGGGCGTCGTCGAGGGGCTGGGGGCGGGCCTGCCGGGCCTGCCCGGAATCATTGAGAATCTGGAAGGAGGGCACGGTGTTCGGGGCGGCGGCGGCGACCGAATTGCGTGAATCGAAGACACCCGCCCGGTAGATTTCCTGGAGGATGTAGAGTCCGGTATCCAGAAGACGGATACGACCTTCCGGGTCGCCGTACTGCATGAGTGTGGCCAGATCGTTTGCCGTCATCCGGTAGCCGCCCCGGACATTGTAGACCTCGGCCAGGGCGGAGAGCTGTTCCGTCCGCTCCTCGTCGCTCTCGCCGGACCACCCCGCCGCCACGACCTCGGTCTCGGCGAGGAGGTCGTGCAGGTCGGTTTCGAATTTCCGGTAGGGGTCCATGTCGATCCGGTAGACCGGTGGAATCTGGCTCTCCATCCGCTGCCGGTTCCTTTCGGTCAGGAGGGCGCTCTCGTAGGAGAAGGGTGCGTCGGCAATGATCCGGACCGAGGCCAGCTGGTTGGGCAGGATCTGATAGCCGGCCGGAGTGACGCCGACGAAGCTGATGAAGACGATGGAGAAGACGGTCAGAAGGAAGACGATGACGGAAACGACCAGGCTGTGCTCGAGGAAGTCGAACAGACCGGAAGCCGATCCGGTCCGGCGACGGCGTTTCCGGCCCCTCAGCCGCGAGGTCGGCTTGATCGTCTTTTCAATCGTGGCCATGGTTCAGGGAGGGAAGGTCAGCGATGGGCCTCGGAGCCTTCCGGGCTCGCGTGGAAGAGTTCGTAGGCGGCAATGATCCGCTGGACGAGTGGATGGCGGACCACATCGGCCTCGCCGAAGAGGTGGAAACGGATGCCCTCGATATCGGTCAGGATGCGTTTGACCTGAAGGAGTCCGGAGGACTTGGAACGGGGCAGGTCGATCTGGGTGACATCCCCCGTCACGACCATCCGGCTCTGGTCTCCGAGTCGGGTCAGAAACATCATCATCTGTTCGGGGGTGGTGTTCTGGGCTTCGTCGAGAATGACAAAGGCATTGCTCAGGGTGCGTCCGCGCATGTAGGCCAACGGGGCGATTTCAATCAGGCCCTTCTCCATCAGGCGCGCCGCATCGTCTTTGTCGAGCATATCGTCGAGCGCATCATAGAGGGGCCGGAGATAGGGTTCGATCTTTTCCGTCAGATCGCCGGGAAGGAAACCGAGTGCTTCTCCGGCTTCGACCGCGGGACGGGTGAGGATGATCTTCTGAACCTCGTTGCTCCGGAGGGCATCGACGGCGGCGGCCATGGCCAGATAGGTCTTTCCCGTACCGGCCGGGCCGATCCCGAAGACGATCTCGCAATCCTTGATCGCCTGGAGGTAACGCTTCTGGCCGATGGTCTTGGGGATGATGGTGCGTCGGCTCGTCCGGATGACAACCGCCGGTTCGAAGAGGGACCGGTACTGCTCGGCGTGGCCATTGGCCACGCCGTTGAGCATGTGGAGGAAATCCGCGTTCTTGACGACCAGTCCCTGGTTGCGCCCCTCCTGGAGGAGGTCGAGGAGGGCCTCCGCCTTGGCCACGGCCTCGGGCTCCCCTTCGACCGTAAGCCAGTCCTCCCGGGTGACAACCTGAAGGTTCAGGGTTCGTTCAAGGAGCGCAAGGTTCTCCTCATTCCCGCAGTAGAGCTGGTTGAGGAAGCGGGGGTTCTGGAAATGGAAGGTCTTTTTGGCCATGCCGTCCCGGGAGAGCATCAGTTCGGTTTCCCGACTGCCATCAGGCGTTCCCACATCGCATCAAGGGATTGGGGGAGCACCCGGGTGTTGCCGATCACCGGCATGAAATTGGTGTCACCTCCCCAGCGTGGCACGATGTGGAAGTGCAGGTGGGTCGGGATACCCGCTCCGGCCGCATTGCCGAGGTTGAGTCCGATATTGAAACCGTCGGGATGGATGGCCCGACTCAGGAGGTCGGTCGCCGTGACCAGGAGATTCATCAGGTCGAGGCGTTCCTCCGGCTCCAGGTCATCGAGCCGGGCCACTTCGCGGTAGGGAATGGCGAGGAGATGCCCTGCGTTGTAAGGGAAGCGGTTGAGCACGAGATAGCAATGGGACGTCCGATGAACGATCAGGGTCGACCGGTCATCATTGCGTCCGGGAAGCTCGGCAAAGGGATTGCGGCTTTCCGGAGTCTTGGGCGCTTCGATGTATTCCATCCGCCAGTAGGCATGCAGGTGCTCCATTGATGGGATGAGTTCTAGTCAACCCCGGCCCAAAGTCAAAGGCTCTCTTGTTTGGGGCGGGTCGCCCGATTGGTTGCGTAATCCATTGAAGTGAAGTATGTTAATTCCAAAACCCGGTGCAGAAGGCCTCGGTCCGGCGGTCCTTGCCGATTTCCCTCCTTGTCAAGGCGGGGAGCAGACCCAAGGCTGTGGGCACCAATCTCAAAGAGGAGTTCATCATGCCAGCAACCAAAGCCGATTTTCTCAAGGAAACCATTGTCCAGCTGGACATCAGGAAACACAACGTCGTGCCTCTGGTGGACGCCATGGGTGACATGGCATTCACCGCCCGCGACCTCAATCGGGCGGCGGGGATCTACGAGATGATGCTTCGGGATGAGGATTGCGGGGTGATTCTGGTCTTGGCCGGGTCTCTCTTTTCCGCGGGCCTGAAGCGGGTGGTTTATGATCTGGTGGACAACGATCTGGTTGACGCCATCGTCTCAACTGGGGCGCTCATCGTGGATCAGGATTTCTTCGAAGGCCTTGGTTTCAAGCACTACAAGGGTTCGAAGTGGGTTGACGACAATGAGATGCGCGATCTGCACATCGACCGGATCTACGACACTTTCATCGACGAGGACGAGCTCCGGATCTGTGATGATACCGTGGGCAGGATCTGCGACAGTCTGGAGAAACGGCCGTATTCGTCCCGCGAATTCATCTGGGAGATGGGTCGTTATCTCGAAGAACATGGCAGCAAGACGGACGATTGCATCGTGCATGCCTGTTACCGGAAGGATGTCCCGATTTTCGTGCCGGCGTTCAGTGATTGCTCGGCGGGTTTTGGCTTCGTCATGCACCAATCGAAGAACCGGGAGAGCTGCGTGAGTCTGGATTCGGCCAAGGATTTCCTG
Source organism: Opitutaceae bacterium (assembly GCA_041395105.1). Classification (NCBI taxonomy): domain Bacteria; kingdom Pseudomonadati; phylum Verrucomicrobiota; class Opitutia; order Opitutales; family Opitutaceae; species Opitutaceae bacterium. The sequence goes on from JAWLBB010000001.1 coordinate 1,428,401, forward strand.
GAATTGACCGACATCAAACTGGCCAACCCGACAACAGGCATCCTGATGGTCGGGGGCGGGGTTCCGAAGAATTTCACGCAGGATATCGTGGTTGCGGCGGACCTGCTGGATCCGAGCAAGGCGGACATGCACAAGTATGCCGTCCAGATCACGGTGGCCGATGAGCGGGACGGAGCCCTTTCGGGATCCACCCTGCGAGAGGCGAGTTCCTGGGGCAAGGTGTCGACCGTCTTTGAACAGATGGTTTTCAGTGAAGCGACCCTCGCCCTGCCTCTGGTGGCCGGTTACGGCTATCACAAGATGAAGGACGAAAAGCGCAGGGCGCGCCGTTTCGGCAAGCTCTACCAGACGGTGGTTTCTCCGGTCTGATCGAGGTTCCGGATGAGTCTCCAGGGACAGCCTCCCACCACCACAGCATGAGGATCGGGTTTCTCAGTGGAACCAGCATCGCCCGCTCCAGCCTCTTTGACGGTTGGTCGATGGGTGAGGTGGATACCCCCCATGGCCCCGTGTCGGTCCGCTCGGGTTCCGGACACCACCTGATCAACCGTCACGGGTTTGCTGCTCCGGTTCCCCCGCATGCCATCAATCACCGGGCCAATCTTTCAGCCTTCGAGGTGCTCGGGGTGGAGGCGATTGTTTCGCTGCAGTCGGTCGGGTCGCTCAAGGCGGATCTGCCGCCCGGCACCCTGATCTCCTGCGACGACTATGTGAGTTTCGCTCCGATCACCTTTTCGGATGACCGGCCGACCGCTTTTGCACCGCAGGTGCCCAACAACCTGGTTCCACGGATCGTGGAGGCTTCGGCCGAGCCCATCCGGACCGGCAAGGTCTATATCCAGACGCGGGGGCCGCGTTTTGAAACCCGGGCTGAAGTCCGGATCCTGCAGGCGTGGGGTGATGTTGTCGGAATGACCATGGCCCATGAGGCGGACCTCGCCAACGAATTGGGCATCCCCTACAATTCCCTTTGCATGATCGACAATTTCGCGCACGGCCTGGACGGAGAGCCCCTTTCAGCCGAGGCCTTTCACCGGCAGGTGGCCGGGAATCTGGCCAAGGTGGAGACGCTTTTCCGTGACCTGCTCGATGCCTTCGGCGGGTGATGGTCGTTCCCGGGATCCGGGAGGCACCGAATGGCCGTTTCGGTAGTTCTGCGGAGGGGTCCGGTGGGTTAAAGTATCGATGGGGCTGGTCGAATTGGCAGAGTGTGGTTATTTTCCGGTTTCATCCGGATCGGAATCCGTCCCCTCGGGATGGCGTCCCGGTTCCGTCTGGACCGACACGATCGATCAAGCTGAAAACCTCTGATGAGCGAATTCCTCGAAACAAAGAAGATCAGTGATGCCAAGTCGGCTCTCGACCGGCTGAAAGGCAACATCAAGCAGTACATCAGGGGCAAGGACGATGTCATCGACCAGATCATCATCTGCCTGATCGCTCCAGGTCATGTCCTGATCGAGGACCTTCCCGGTGTCGGCAAGACGACGCTCGCCTATTGCCTTTCGCGGTCGATCGCCTGCAAATTCTCCCGGATTCAGTTCACCAGCGACCTCCTGCCCAGCGATGTCACCGGTGTCTCCATTTACGACGACCACCTGCGGGAGTTTGTCTTCAAGCCCGGTCCCATCTTCGCGAACTTCGTCCTGGCCGATGAGATCAACCGGGCCACGCCGAAAACCCAGTCCAGCCTCCTGGAGGTGATGGACCGCGGGAAGGTTTCCGTGGACGGGGCGACCCATGCGATCGACGCGCCTTTCATGGTGCTGGCGACGCAGAACCCGGTCGATTATGAGGGAACGTTTCCATTGCCGGAGAGCCAGATGGACCGCTTTCTCATGCGACTCCAGATGGGCTACCCGAGTATTGAGGACGAGTTCGACATCCTGAAGGCGGCCCATCGCAACTACGACACAATCGACCTGGAGCCGGTCGTGACCCGCGAGGAGATCTGCGCCATCCAGGCGCTTGTTCCCCAGGTTTTTGTGGAGGACTCGGTCATGGAGTACATCCTGAAGATCGTGACCGCCACCCGGACGGAGAGCGAATTCAAGGCCGGGGTGAGCGTCCGGGGCTGTCTCTCGCTCAAACTGGCCGCCCAGGCATCCGCCCTGGCGGCCGGGCGGGACTTTGTCCTTCCGGATGATATTGCCCGGACCGTCATCAACGTCCTGGTGCACCGCCTGGGTCTGCGAAGGTCCTCGTCCGACACCCTGGAGGAGCGGCGGGTGGTTTCCAGTGCGGTCCGCCGGATTCTCTCCGCCATTCCGGTTCCACTTTGACCACGATGGCCGACAGCCCGTCCTGGATGGATGAAAAGCGCTGGTCCGGCCCCGGAGCCAGACGACCGGGTCGCGGTCTGCGGGATGGTCTCCGCTTCCTCAAGCATCTCTTTGTCCCGCCATCGGGAAACCGGGTGGTTCCGACCAAGTCGGGCATCGTGCTGATCGTGGTTTCGCTCGGAGTGGGCACCGCCGCCTACAACACCTCGAGCAATATCCTCTTCATCACGCTCTCGCTTCTGCTCTCCTGTCTGATCCTGAGCGGGATCCTTTCCTGGATGAACTTTCAGGGAAACCGGTGGCGGTTGACCTTCCAGCCCCCGTTCCGGGTGGGTCAGGACGCGACCGTCGTCCTCGAATTCGCCAATGACAAACGGTTCCTTCCGACCTACGGGGTCTGGTGTGAGTTGTCCTCCATGCTGACGGGAGCGCGTGATCGGCTCGTCCTGGCCGATCGGCTCGATTCCGGCCGGATGTCGAGTCTGGAATGGCAGTTTCGTCCGCAACTCCGCGGTCTGGACCGCCTGCGGGTCCAATCGGTCGGCTCCCAGTTTCCCTTCGGTTTTCTGATCAAGAGCATCCCCGGTGAGCTCATGCGGGAAGTCAGGGTCTGGCCGGGCCGGATCGACTACGTGGTGAAACCCGATACCCCGGCCGCGGTCTATTTTCAGGGAGAAACCATCCGCCGGCCGGGCTGGGGCAGTGAGTTCGTCAATGTGCGCAAGTACCAGCACGGCGACGCGCACCGCCAGGTTCACTGGAAGGCAAGCGCCCGGATGCGTCATCTGATGGTCCGCCAGACAGTGGCGGACAATGACGCCGGATTCATTCTCCAGGTCGACACACCGAACGCCCGGTGGAGTCGTTCCGACCAATTCGAACTCCTCTGCAGCCTGGCCGGAAGCCTGGCTGAGGATCTCTTTCGGGAGAACCGCCTCGTGGCCACCGTCGTCAACGGTGGCGAGGTCATCCGGACCCAGCGGTTGTCGGATCTGGAGCGGTTTCTCGACCAGTTGGCCGTTCTCGAACCGGTCGCCCGCCTGGTCGACGGGGTCGAGGACCGCGGCCGCAATCTCATCACCTTCGAACCCACCTCCCCCCACGGTGTCCATGCGCTTGTCTCAGGACAGATCTTCGCGACAGCTTGACCTCGAGGAGCTCCACCAGTTCAAGTGGGTGCTTGGCGGTGTCATGGCCCTGCTCTCGATCTGGACGGTGACCCGGCTGGACCTGCACCTCGGCCTGATGCCCTTTTTTGCCATCTCCGTGGTGGGCAGCGCGATGGTGTTCTCGTCTCTTCCGGGCCGGATCCCGTCGTGGATGTGGAAAGCGGGGGTCTTCCTGATCGTGGGGGTGTTCATTCTCGATTTGGTCACGGGCGAGATCATCCGCGCCCTTCTCCGGCTCGACCTGATGCTGGTATTGTATCGAACAATTCAATACAGAAGGAAGCGGGAGGACCTGCAGCTGGTGGTCCTCTGCCTCTTCCTGACCGTGGTGGCGGGGGTGTTGACCGTCTCCCTGTTCTTTGCGGTCCAGATCCTTCTCTTCACGGCCTGCGCCATGTGCTTCCTCTTCCTCGTCAACCTGATCGAGACGGTCGAGTCGGGCGGCCGGCGGGTGGGTCGGCGCTGGACGCGGCTGAGTTTCGCCCGCTTTCTCCGCAGACTCCGGGAGGTCTTCGATCTGCGGATGGCCGGCTTCGCGGGCATGCTCTTCCTCCTCGTCGTTCTCATCTCGACCCTCCTCTTCCTCTCCATGCCGCGTTTCCAGCTGGAGAATCCGATCGCCTTCCTCAACCTGCGGCAGAACCGGACCCTGACCGGCTTCTCCGAGAACATCAACCTGGGCGAGGTCACCGAGATCACCCGGGACGACCGCATCGCGATGCGGGTCGATGTCGATCCCTCCGATTCCGTGCCGGTGGCTCCCTATTGGCGCATGGTCGTCCTCGACGAGTATTCGCACGGAAGTCTCCGGGTTTCCAATACGGTGAACAACGAAGTGGGGCGAAAGGTTTACCCGCTCAGGCAGATCGATGCCAATTGGAATCTGCGGGATATCTACCCGATAGCCGGAACCGGCGATTCCGTCCGCTGGGTTTTTTACCTTGAGGGTGGGGTCAGTCGCTACCTGCCTCTGCTCGGGGATTTCGACCGGTTGGTCTTCAAGGAACCCCAGGACCTGGTGGTCAATGAATACTTCCGCATCCTGTCGACCGCCAAACAGAGCCCCCTCCTCACGTCTTTCCAGGTCGATGGGATGGAAACGTCCGGCCGGATTGCCGACCCGGACCTGAAGGATTTCGACTTTCACGGCAGCCGCTCCGTCACGCTGCGCGGCCTGCCCCCTCCGCCAGTCGAGAGCCGACGCTCGATGCGCTACCCCTACACCCTGCTGGCGACCCCGGATGGGGAGGAGGACAACGCCTTCCTGGAGTCGACGGTCGCGGAGATCACCGGGGGGCGGTCGATGAGCGCCGCGGAGTTCGCCCGTCGCGCCTCGAGCTGGCTGGCGTCTCATCATCTCTATTCGATGTCGGTCCGGCTTCCGGATGACGACGGGTCGCGGGATCCGGTTGTCCGGTGGTTGGAGTCGGACCTTCCGGGCCATTGTGAGTTCTTTGCCAGCGGATTAATCCTGCTCAGCCGCAAGGCGGGTTATCCGGCCCGGGCGGTGACCGGTTTCAAAGGGGGCAGTTGGAACGCCTACGAGGCCTACTACATGATCCGCAATTCGGACGCCCACGCCTGGTGCGAGGTGCTCGACGAGGAAGGATTCTGGTTCCGGGTGGATCCGACTCCCGGGGGGACGGATGGACTCGTCGGGAACTTTGCCGTGGCCGCTCCGGTCCGCCTTCCGGTCGACACGAGTCTGAAGGCCTATGTGGACAGTCTGCGCATGCTCTGGTACCGACAGATTGTCAGTTTTGACGGACGCAGTCAGACCGCGGTGGTCAGAAGCGTTCAGAATCTGGGTCGGGAAACCATGGCCGGGCTCTGGAGTTGGATCATGGATACGGTGCGCTCCACCGTCGAGTGGATCCGGTCCCCCTGGCGCTGGCAGCGCTTTGTCATCGTTCTGGCCGCGGGAACGATTGCCTTCTTCCTCATTCGCTTCCTCAGCCGGCTTGGATTGGGGTTGAGGGATTTCGGGCAGATCCTGCGGCGCAGGATGGAGCCGGCCCGACTGCGGGCGGGTCGCCATCTGCGGCGGCTGGACCGAAGCGTGCCCGCTGATCCGCTGCCGACGGATCTGGTCGAGGACCTGCAGCGCATCCGCTACGGGAAACGCTCCTCGTGGCCGAATCCGAGGGAAGTCTTCCGGCGCGCCAGAAAAGCCTGAGAAAATCGCGCCCCGGCGCCCGCTACCGGGATCCCGCCAGTTGGAGGGTGCCGGGTTGGGGGTGTTTCTCAAAGTAGCGCTGGAGGACCTGTTTGGCGACCGGACCGGCGATGAGACCACCGCCGTTGCTTTCGTCGGGCTCTTCGCCGACAACGACGAGGGCGATGGCAATTTCCGGATTCTCGATTGGCGCGAAGGCCATGAACCAGGCGAGTTCGAGGGTTCCTTCGGGGGTTCGGACCTGGGCGGTGCCGGTCTTGGCCGCCATCCGGATGCCCGGTATTTTGGCCAGTCGCGCCGTGCCGATCTGGGCGGCCTGTTCCATTCCGTCGATGACCATGGCGTAGAGTCGGGGATCGATTCCGATGGGTTGGCTGGCCGGAACGGACCGGACCGATTCGGGGAGGGTGCGCAGCAGGGTGGGCGTGGTGCGGGTCTGGTTTCGGGCCAGGCTGGCGGCGACGCAGGCCATCTGGAGCGGGGTCACCCGAAAGAAGCCCTGGCCGATGGAGGTATTGGCGGTGTCGCCCGGAAACCAGGGCATGTTCTGGTGTTCCTTCTTCCATTCCCTGGACGGCACAATCATGGCAGTGGCTTCGGAGGGGATCTCGATGCCGGTCTGTTGATCGAGCCCGAAGCGCCGAGCCTCGGCACTGATATTATCGATACCGGTCTCCAGCCCGTACTTGTAGAAGAAGACGTTGCAGCTGACGCGCAGGGCGTCGCTCAGGTTCACCTCGCCGTGCCCCCGGCGATTGTGGCAGGGGAAATTCCGTCCGCCGACGCGCAAGTAACCGGTGCAGAGCGCGGTGGAGTTCTCGTTGATGACCCCGGCCCGGATGCCCGCGATAGCCGTGAGAACCTTGAAGATGGATCCGGGCGGGTAGAGCCCCTGGGCCGCCCGGTTGAGCCAGGCCCCTTCATCATTGATCCGGGCAAAGACTTCGCGGCTGATGAAAGGAGTCAGGTCATTCAGGTCGTAGTCCGGTTTGCTCACCATGGCGAGCACCTCGCCGGTGTGGACATCAAGGGCGACAAGAGCCCCCTGCCGGTCGCCGAAGGCGTTCTCCCCGACCGTTTGCAGGTCGATATCCAGGCTGGTGGTGAGGGGGTTTCCCTGGACGGGCAGTTCGCGCCGGATGCGTTCCACCTGGAACCCGGCCGGGTCGACAATCCAGATCTCCCCGCCGGTCTCGCCCTGGAGCAGGGTGTCGAACGCCTTTTCGAGTCCGTTGCGGCCGAAAGTGCCCTTGGAGATGAAGGTGGTCAGGTCTTTGCCGGGAAGGTCCGACTCGGGCAGATCGAGTCCCGAAACCACGTAGCCGAGGGTATGGGCGGCGGATGAGCCATAGGGATAGTAGCGTGTGGGCTCACTGTAGACCTGGATCGGGGATTCCACCGGTATCTGCTCGACCAGCAGGGCGAATTCCTCGGGCTCCAGATCGTCGAGGATGGTGAACGGCAGAAGGGGCTGCTGGGCGAAGTGCCGGTTGAGTTTGCGGCTGTCGATCGAGGCACCGCGGTTGAGTATGCGGTTGAGCTGGTCGAGATAGACCTGGATGACGGTGACCCGTGCTTCGGTCTCGAGGTCCCGCCCGGCCAGAGGGATTTCCCGGTCCCTCAGGTCCCGGACCAGACGGATGTATTCGGATCGGAAGGCCATGCGGATCTCCGGATCCGAGAGAAAGATAACCGCGGCAAAGCGGGGACGATTGCCGACCAGCAGGGTGCCTTCGCGGTCGTAGATATTTCCCCGGGGACCGGGGACGAGAACCCGGCGCTGGTTCTGCAGGCGCTCCCGCTCCGAATAGGAAGCGCTGCGGATGAGCTGCCGATAGCCGAGGCCGACGGTGAGGACGACCAGCATCAACCCGAACAACCCGTAGAAAAAGAGGAGTCGCGGTTGATGATTCCGGTGGCTTTCGATCACGCTCATCGGGCTTCCCTCTGCTCTTCGTCAAGACGGATGCCAAAGAGTTCCAGGATCGCGATCTGGAAGGCGAAGAACCATCCGGTGGTCAGGGCAAGCGCGAACTGGGAGACGATCAGATCGACGACGAGGCGGCCGGGGTGTCCGGCAGAGCCGTTGGTGACGGCGCTGACGGTGGAAAAGGCGGCGAAAAGGAAGAGGTTGGCCAGGAGGACAACAATCAGGGTGCTGAACGCCTCCTCCCGGTGGAATTGGGAGCGTACCGCGTAGATGAACGTGAAGGCTGTGGTGAAGAGGACGAAGGCGGTTCCGAGGGGAAACGGGGTGAGGGTATCGTAAAAGAAGCCGATCAGAGCCGTGGCCGCCAGACCCTGGGGCAGATTGAGCCGGAGTGCGGCGAAACCGACGGGGAGCCCGAAAAGAAAGAGAGAGGCGGGGATGGCGGCCAGGTAATGGTTGACCTGGATGCAGAGGAAGAGAAAGAGCAGGTTGCCGCCGGTCACGAGCAGCCATCTTTGGTCGCTTTTCATGGCTCAAGCGTGTCGATCGGGATGAGGACGGCCACCTCGGTCACCGTATTGAGCCGCTCGTCGAGCCGGACGCGGCCAGTCTTGAAGAGGCCGTCCGGATTGGCACTGAGCACCTCGATCCAACCGATGGTAAGACCGGCGGGAAAGACGCCGCCCAGGCCCGAGGTGATCAGGCGCAGTGGGGCGTTGGGAGACGCATCGACGTCGGAAGAAACGAACTCGACCCGCCCGAACGGAGGACGGATGGGTGGGTTGGCCACGCCCTGATAACTGACCGGGCGCGAATCGGTCTCGAACTGAGCCGCCAGCCGGACATGCGGGCTGCTGACCAACTCGATAACCGAGGTGTAGGCGTGGACCTCCCGGACCCGACCGACGACCCCGCCGGTGAAGACCACGGGCGAACCGGGCTCGATGTTGTAGTTGCGGCCCTTGCGGATGACGATCTGTTGCCACCAGGCGGTGATGTCGCGATGGGAGACGCGGGCAACCTCGTAGCGGAAGGCCGGTTGCGGCGGTAGCCCGAGCAGGCGTTCGAGTCGCTCAATCTGATGACGGAGGGCGTCCTGCTCCTGGATTTTCAACTCGTAGGATGCATTGAGGCGGGCAAGGTCGCGGCCGGCTTCGAAGAGGTCGCTCTTGGAATGCAGTCGATTGCCCCAGAAGGCCTGAAGATCGCGAATGAACGATGGCGCCAGCAGGACGGGAGCCTGAAATTCGTAGAAGCTGACCCGGAGAAGGGCCCGGGCAAACATCGGAAGGAGAAGCCACCCGGCAAGAAGCAAGCCGAGGGTGACAAAGGGGCGGGCCTGGACGAATCGTTTGCGGAACAAGACCTCTAGGAGATCAGGGTTTAGGCCCTTCGGCGCAAGCAAGTTCGGCGGCCGGCTGGCATACAATCACCGGGATCCGCATCGACCACCCACCTGACGGCACGGTCAGTTTTTCGACTCGGTCGTGACGTAACTGAGGAGGAAGTTGAGGTCGGCCAGGACGGCCCCGGTCCCGTTGGCCACGGCGCTGAGCGGATCCTCGGCCACGATGACGGGCAGCCCCGTCTTCTCGCAGAGCAGATGGTCCAGGCAGCGCAGGAGGGCACCGCCGCCGGCAAGGACAAATCCGCGGTCGACGAGGTCGGCCGACAACTCCGGCGGGCAGCGCTCGAGGGCGTTGCGCACGGCCTCGACGATCAGGTTGACCGTGTCGCTGAGCGCCTCGCGGATTTCCTGGGAGGTCACGTGGATCGTCTTGGGCAGGCCGGCGACGGAATCGCGACCCTTGACCTCCATGGTCAGCTCCTCCTCCAGGGTATTGGCCGAACCGATACGGACCTTGATCTCTTCGGCGGTGCGCTCACCGACCAGAAGGTTGTAGGCCCGCTTCATGTAATTGATGATGGCGGCATCGAGTTCGTCTCCACCGACCCGGATGCTCTTGGAGAAGACGACACCGGCCAGGGAGATGATGGCCACCTCGGTCGTTCCTCCCCCGATGTCCACGATCATGTTGGCGGCGGGTTCCTCGACCGGCAGGCCGACCCCGATGGCGGCGGCCATCGGCTCCTCCAGCAGGAGCACCTCGCGGGCCCCGGCGTGGATGGCGGATTCCTTGACCGCGCGCTTCTCCACTTCGGTAATTCCCGAGGGGATGGCGACCACGACCCGCGGCGGAACGATTTTGGCGTTGTTCTGCACCTTCTTGATGAAGTAGCGCAGCATGGCCTCGGTGATGTCGAAATCGGCGATGACACCGTCCTTCATCGGCCGGATGGCCGTGATGTTGCCGGGAGTGCGCCCGAGCATCCGCTTGGCCTCATCACCGACCGCAAGAACCTTGCGGGTGGCGCTATGGATGGCGACAACACTGGGCTCGCGCAGGACGATGCCCTTGTCCTTGGCGTAGACCAGGGTATTGGCAGTGCCCAGGTCGATGCCTATGTCGTTGGAAAAAACCCCGAAAATATTGCGCAACATTCGCTATGCAAAGTGGATACTGCAGCCGGAGTCCCGATACAACTTGGGCCGCAATCCGATGTCAAAATGAATCTGGCCGACGATTTCCGGGTCGGCGGGGGGCGGGCGGTCGCCGGCCGGGAAGCTACTCGGTGCCGTTCTTTTCCGGCTGTGGGGTCGCGGGCTTGGCCGCGGGGCGGGGCGGCTTCGGCGGCTCGTCCTCGATGGCCGAACGGATATCACTCTCGATCTCCGAGGTCGCCTTCTTGAACTCCTTGATTGATTTGCCGAATCCACGGGCGAGCTCGGGCAGGCGCTTGGCGCCGAAGAGCAGAAGGATGAGGAAGAGGACGACGACGACTTCGGTCCATCCGAGTCCCTGGATGAAGGCCAGGGCGGGTGTTGGGAATGCGCTCATGTGGTGCAACATAGGTTGGGGAGACGACGGTATTGGGGACTAACGGTGATTTGGAGCCTCTCTTGAGACAGTATCCTGGACACCGTCCGAAGTCAGTTGTTCTTCACCGCTTTCTTCAGAAGGGCCTGAGGGTTGTCGGTTTGCTCGGCTTCAAAGAAACCGTAGAGCTGACGGATCCGGGTCGGATGCCGCATCTTGCGAAGCGCCTTGGCCTCGATCTGGCGGATGCGTTCACGTGTGACCTTGAACTGTTTGCCGACTTCCTCGAGGGTCCGGCTGTAGCCGTCGACCAGGCCGAAACGCAGGGAAAGAACCCTTCGTTCGCGCTCGGTCAGGCTGTCGAGAACGTCGATGATCTTCTCCCGGAGCAGACTGAAAGCAGTCATGTCGTAGGGGTTCTCGGCGCTCTTGTCTTCGATGAAATCGCCGAAGCTGGTGTCATCGCCGTCGCCGACCGGGCTCTGCAGGCTGATCGGTTGCTGAGCCATCTTCATGATGGACTGGACCCGCTCGACCGGCATCTGCATTTCGTCGGCCACTTCCTCGGGCGTCGGCTCGTGGCCGAACTCCTGGAGAAGCTGCTTCTGAACCTGCATCACCTTGTTCAGGGTCTCGATCATGTGGACCGGGATCCGGATGGTCCGCGCCTGGTCGGCGATGGACCGGGTGATGGCCTGACGGATCCACCAGGTGGCGTAGGTGGAAAACTTGTAGCCGCGACGGTATTCGAATTTCTCAACGGCCTTCATCAGGCCCATATTGCCCTCCTGGATTAGGTCGAGGAATGAGAGACCGCGGTTGGTGTACTTCTTGGCGATGCTGATGACGAGGCGAAGATTGGCCTCGACCATCTCGGTCTTGGCCTTGTGGGCCTGACGCATGAACTCGCGGACGCCATGGACGACTTCGATCAGGGCGTCGGGCTCGATCCGGTATTGGATTTCAATCTCCTTCAGACGCGCCTGGCGAGCCTTCACATCGATTTGGGCCTGTTTCTTGGTCCGGGGCCGCTTGGCGTCTTCAAGGTCGCGCCTGATCCGGTGGATCTCGTTGAGGACCGGGCTGAGTTCTTCGAGGACTTCCTCAAACACCTTCAATTTGAAGAAGTACTTCGGGAATGTCCCGCGCAGGACCCGCTCATGTTTGCGGAACCGGGTCAGGATCCGTTTTGTATCGGCTTCGGTCTTGGCCGTCTGCAGTTCGTCCCACGCCTTCTGCACGTTGGCTTCGGAACGTTCGGTCAATTCGATCAGCTTGGGGAGCGACTTGAAATAGGATTCGCGGTTCTCGATCTTCTTGTCGATGACGACCCGGTCGAAACGTTCCTCGCGATTGATCAGCTTCCAACCCAGAACGATGTGGAAGGGGCCGGTCAGACCGATGGAAAAAAGGCAGTCCTGGGCTTTCTGTTCGGCGGTCTCGATGCGCTTGGATATTTCCACCTCCTGTTCGCGGGTCAGGAGCGGGACCTGTCCCATCTGCTTGAGGTACATCCGGACGGGATCGTCCAGAATATCATGGGAGGACGAACGGCTTTCCTCCTCCTCGATTTCCTCCTGACGCGCCTTGTAGGATTCGACATCATCCGGATCGAGAATATCGATCTCAAGATTCTGGAGAATCGAGATCACATTCTCGATGTCTTCAGGGTTGTCGACGCTCTCGGGAAGGGCGTCGTTGATGTCGCTGAAAGTCAGATAGCCCTGTTCCTTGGAAAGGCGAATCAGGAATCTGATCTTTTCATTGATGGAGGCCTGGGTTTGATCGCCGGACTTCGTTTCCTTGGCGGTCTTGGCTTTTCTCGGCATAAGTGGCTGTCAGGGAAGGGCTTTGAGCTTCGGAGGATGGACTTTGAGATGTCGGAGCTCTTGCTGTTTTTTACGTAAAACTATACTCTCAGCATCCAACGTTTCCCCTTTCCGGGCAATTTCAAGCTCTAACTCCTTGATTCTGGCCTGACAATAGCGGTTGAGAATCCTCCCGATGCCCTCGTTGGCGATTTTCTCGGGACTGTCCACCTCGAGCTTCTCAAAGCGAAGCGAGGCGATATAGCGTCGCTCATCCTCACTCTCGAGGAGCGAATCGACGGAATCGGATCCGGGCCAGGTCTCATGTTCGAATTCGGCGAGGAACCGGTCGAGAAGCAGGCCGGGCATCCGATGCTTTTCGATCCATTCGTGATTGAGGACCCGGGTCAGGGGAGGGCCGTACTCAGGATGACTGAGGAGGAGGTGAATGAGGTCCTCCTCGGCACAGGGAAAACGGCCGGCAAACATGGTGGAGGGCCTGCGGGCAGGTTCGGTGGCCTCCTGGCCGGATCCGCCGGGACGGATCCGGCTGAAAGCCTGGAAGTCGGATTCAAGGGCCTGGGGGGCGATGTTGAGGTAATTGGCCGCCTGCTGGAGGTAGCCGGCTTTGGCCACATCCGATCCGCTTCCGACGATCATTTCGAAGATTTCCCGGCTGGCACGGGCCTTTTCCAGGGGGGAGGCGGTCGACGGGTCGGGCAGGATGCAACGGCAGGCAAAGCCGAGGGCGTCGACGGCACCCTTCCTGAGATCGTCGATCGCCCCGGGTCCCCTTCGGCGCAGGAGGGTATCGGGATCCTCTCCCGGCTGCAGGGTGAGGAAGCGGACCTCGATACCGGCCTTGATGGCGATGGGAATGAGTCGCAGTGCCGCCCGCTGGCCGGCCGAATCGCCGTCGAGCAGGCACTCAACGACTGCCTGGTAACGGCGGAGCAGGCCGAGTTGGGTCTCGGTGATTGCGGTGCCCTGCGGCGCAATGGTCGCCTTCAGGCCCACCTGCCAGCAGCGCAGGGCGTCGAGCTGACCTTCCACCATGAGGAAGGGCGTGCGGTCGTTCACTTCCATTCGGGCGCGGTCCAGATTGAAGAGGACAGCGCCCTTGGTGAAGACGGGCGTCTCCGGCGAATTGATGTACTTGGCGTCGTGACTGGGGTCGTCCTTGGGAGTCAGTTCAAGCTGGCGGGCGGTGAAGGCGATGACCCGCCCCTGGTGATCGCGGATCGGGATCATCAGGCGTCCGCGAAACCGATCGTAGTGGCGGTCTCCCCGGCCATAGAAGAGTCCGCACTCCCGCAGGGCCTCTTGGGAGAAGCGGTTGCCGAGGGCGCCGGTCAGCGCCGTTCCGGTGGCCGGGGCAATGCCGATCTTGAACTCGGCGGCGAGATCGGCCGGAAACCCCCGGTTCCCTTCCCAGTAGTCCCGGCCGAAGCGTCCGAGTTCGTCGTCGGCCAGAAAACACCGGTGGTAGAACTCGGTCGCATATTCGTGGAGTTCGAGGATTTCCTGACGCAGCGACCGCTCTTCCGGCTTGTAGCCCGCCTCGTATTCGAGCGGGACATTGAACCGCCTGGCCAGCGACTCGACGGCTTCCACGAAATTGAGCCGCTCGGTTTCCATGACGAATGCGATCATGTCTCCCGCTTTGCCGCTGCTGAAACACTTGTAGAGTCCCTTGTCCGGCGATACGTAGAACGAAGGGGTCTTCTCCTGATTGAACGGGCTGAGGCCGCGGAATTGCGACCCGGCCCGTTTCAGCGTCACCACGGGCGAGACCACGTCCACGATCGAGACCCGGTCTTTGAGATTGCGGATGCTTTCAGCCTTGATCGATGCCATTCCCCGGACGATTTCCTGGACCGTCGCTTACCAGCCGCGAAGGCGGTCCAGGGTGTTCTGTGCCTGCTGGATCCGCGGGTCGTCCGGGCCGGCCAGCAGGAGGAAATCCTCGTAGGCCCGAATTGCCTTCAGGGTATCGCCGCCGGTCGCCGAAAGGGCGTCGGCGAGCAGGAGAGCCAGATCCGGGCTCTGCGGAAAGCGTTCCCGGGCGGCGGCCGCTTCGACCAGGAATTGATCGTAGGGACGGGTGCGACGGACGATCTGAAGGTAGGTCTCTTCAATCCGGGGATTCCTCCGGTCGCGGCGCCGGGCCTCGAGCACGCAGGATTCCGCTTCGGTCCACTGCTGCAGATCCATATAGGCGCGGGAGAGGTTGAGCCAGACCTCGGGCTGGGAATCGTTTTCGTTGAGGGCCTGCCAGTAGGCGGCGATCGCGGCCTCGGGGTTGCCGACCGCCAATTGGGCGTCGCCTTGGGAACCCGTTTCCGGATCGGCATTTGAAGATCTGGTGGACAGGGTCGCGGCTTCCCGGGCTTTCCGGGCCTCTTCTTCGGCGAGGCGGGCGGCCCTCGCTTCGGCTTCCGCCCGGCGGGCATTTTCGGCTGCGATGGCTTCCTGTTCGCGTTGGAGCCGGGCCACCTCGGCGGCGAGTTGATCCTGGTTGATCCGCGCCGCCTTCAGACTGTCCTGCGAGTTCTTCCACGCATTGATCTTCTCTTCGCTCTCCTTGAAGCGTCCGAGGTCGTCGGGATCGGTCAGCTTCCCGCGAAGACTCGATGCGATTTCTGTCGCCTGAGTGAAGTCGCTGTTCGCGATGCTCAATTCGAGCAGGTTGAGCCGGGCGGCGTTCGCCGTGGCGCCTCCCTCTCTCGCGGCGGTGGCATACCAGACCTGGGCTTGAGGAAGGTTGTTCAGGGATCGAAAAAGGTCCCCGAGGGTGAAGGCGGTTTCGGCAGACGGCTCGAGCGTCTGACAGGCGAGCAGGGCTTCGATCGCCCCCCGCGGATCTCCGGTCGATCGGCAGAGTTCGGCCAGGTGCTGCCAGGCACTGGCATCCTGGGTGTTGGATTTGACGTAAAGCCGGTACTGCTCGATGGCCGAGACCGGATCGCCGGCCGTTTCAAGCGATTCAGCGGCGAGCAGCCTCAGGTCGGTCTGGGCGGGATCAAGGTCGGCCAGTTGAATCATGTGCCAGGCCGCCAGGGTGTGGTCGCCGTTTCCGGCGTAGGCGAACGCGAGAGCCTCAACCACCGGTTTGGTGTTGGGTCGTTCTTCGTTGAGGGGAACAAGGATTTCGATCGCTCCGGCGAAATCACCCTCGTTGACCATGGTATTGGCCTTCTGCAACTCCCGGTTGAACACCTCGTCCCGGCTGGCACAGCCCGCGGCGAGGAGAAACACCGCGGCGAGGGCGAAGATGCGAACGTTCCTGGAGTTGCCTTGAACCGGACTGGGCATTGAAGCAGGTTCCGTCTCGGAATTTCAGCTGTCAAGGGTCTCTGACCGAGTGTTTTGGAATTTGGCCGGGAATTGCCGGCTGAGACCACCCGATCCGGGTTCGGATCGAAGCCGACCTTGACGTAGGGAAACTTCGTCTGTTGCGATAGGGGGTTCGACCATGCCAATCCTTTCCCGGGTCATTCCAATTCGTGCTGGGGCCAGACTTGCGGCTTTCGTCCTGTTGTGGACGATGACGATGTCGCCGGCAATGGCCCGATTTGCCGATTCCGGTCCTTTGCCGGGAAATGAGATCTGGGAGGTGACGGTTCGCGAATTCTCGCCTACCGAGTATGATCTTTCGGTCGAGGCGATCATCGCGGCATTTGAAGAATCGACCGGCAGGCGTCTTGTTCCCGGCGCCAAGGGTCGGGTGGGGTTGAAGGTCTATTCGGATTCCGGCCCGGGGATTTCCACCCCGCTCAGTCTGGTGCGGGCGGTTGCGTCGGCTCTCGAGCGTCGGGGGTTTTCGCGCGAGCAGCTGTTCATCATCGATCTTGACGGTCCCCGTCTCCGATCCGCCGGCTTTCTGCCTCCCCTGAGCCAGGGCGGCGGCCGTTTCGCGGGTATCCCGGTCATCGCTCTGACCGATGGCGACCATTACGATCCCATCTGGTTCTACGACAATCCGCTGCCTCCACCCAATCGCAGCCTTCTCATGGACGAGGCTCCGGAACGGGAGGTATCGGAAGATGAGCGCAAGAGCCTGCTGGCGGTCCCGTTGCTGCTCGACGTCGATTTCTGGATCAATCTCCCTTCCTACACGGATCACCCGGTCCTGGGAGTGAACGGAGCGCTGGTCAATGCGACCCTGTGGAATGCCAGCAACACGATGCGGTTCTTTCGCAGCCCGGCCAATGCCCCGGCCGCTGTTGCCGAAATGGCGGCGATTCCCGAGCTCAAGGATGGGTGGGTCTTCACCCTGGTTTCGCTGGAGCGGTTCCAGTTCATCGGCGGCCCGATCTTCAATTCCCTCTACACCCTGCAGGAACCGCGGATCTGGCTGAGCCGCAATCCGGTGATGCTCGATGCATTGATGACCGAAAGGATCGACGAAGGACGACGGCGGGCCGGATTTCGTCCGCTTCCGCCGGGTTTGCGGGTGCTCTCCTATGCGGAGCAGATCGGATTGGGGACGGCGGATACGAGCCTGGCGCGGTGGCGGAAGGTGGAGCCGGCGTTGCCGGTCAATCCGCGAAATGACCAAGATTCCCCTTGAAATCCCCCCGGGTCGGGCCTTTTGCTAGAGGCATGTCGCTGGCTGATTTTTTTCCTGTTCTTGTTCAAGTAGTTCTGGCCGCCTCTCTCGCAGTGGTCATCATCCTGGTCAGCCACCTTTTCGGACAGCGAAGCGCCCGCAACAAAATCAAGGATTCGGCCTACGAGTGCGGCATCCCCTCCGAAGGGCAGGCGCACACCCGTTTTTCGGTGAAGTTCTACGTGACTGCGATGCTCTTCATCCTCTTCGATATCGAGGTCATCTTTCTCATCCCCTGGGTGTTCATCTACCGCGATTTCCTGGCCGCGGGGATTCCCGTGCTGACGCCCATTCTCGTGTTTCTCGGCGTGCTTGTCCTCGGTCTCTTCTACGAAATGAAGAAAGGAGCACTGGAATGGGAACGCTAGTCGGTTCCCGCTAATCCACGCTTTCTTCCCATGCGGCTGGACCGTTTCCTGACCCAATCCCGGGTCGTCGATCTGGAGAGCACCTCGATGAAAGGGGTGCTCCAGGAGTTGCTCGCAGTCAGTGCGGCGAAGTTCAGCGATCTCAACGTCTCCGCGCTCCTGTCGGGTCTGCTCGAACGGGAAAGCACCATGACGACCTACCTGGGCAACGGGGTTATTTTGCCCCATGTCAGGGTGAAGATGAAGCGGCGCTATCTTTTCGCGGTGGGGCGGAGCCGGGAGGGTATCCGCTACGACGGCTTGAAGGACGGCGAACTCATCCACATCGTCTTCGTCCTGATCGCGGACGAAGGTTCGCGGGATTATCTCCAGGTTCTTGCCTCGCTCGCCCGCCTCGCCAAGGACCGGGAGTTCGTCGACAGCCTGGTCGCGGCCGAAGATCCCGGGATTCTTTACGAGAAGCTGACCGCGGGTTTCGGGGGACTGGTGGCCAAACCGGTGCTGCGGCGACAGAACCGGACCAACCGGCTGATTTTCAGGGAGGCTGAGAAGATCGCGCGGGGGGCCAATTGTTCCGCCGTGGCTGTTTTCGGAGACACCCTGACCACGGCACCTTCCGCCTCGAACTGGTTCCACGGTTTCAAGACCATTCTGGTGACGCGCAACGCCGGCGAGACCAATCTCGACGCCAAGCGTTTCTCGGCGGTCATCCAGGTGCGGTCTTTTTCCAAGACCCGTCTCGCCCAGATGCGCAGCGCGTTTCTGGTGGGAATCACCCGCCGGATCATCCAGCTCAACGACCGGATCTGCTGCGTGGGCGGCATTCCCGAGAGCGATCTCTTTGACACGATCGTGGTGGTTGACGTGCAGCGGGAATTCCGGACCCTGCTGGCCGATCAGGATGACTTTCTTCCGGCGGACGTCAAACCGGAGGCCTTCGAAAGGGTCATCGGAATCGCGATGGAACTGGCGGTCGAGGGCCGCGAGGCCCATCCGGTCGGGGCCCTCTTCGTGCTCGGGGATTCCGCCAGGGTGGAGAAGATGTCCAAACCCCTCGTATTGAATCCATTTTATGGATACAGAGAGGAGGACCGCAACATCCTGAACCCCTTCATGGATGAGACGATCAAGGAATTCTCCTCGATCGACGGAGCCTTCATCATCCGGGGCGACGGCGTCATCACCTCGGCCGGCAGCCTGATTTACGCGCCGGACTACTACCATACCCTGCCCAGCGGGCTCGGTTCGCGCCATGCGGCGGCGGCGGCCATCTCCCTGGCGACGAATTGCATCTCCATCGTGGTCTCCTCCAGCACCGGACAGGTCACGGTGTTCCGGCGCGGCGTCCTCCTGCCCCTCTTCGAGAAGGGCGTGGCCGGTCAATCCTGAGGCCGCTCTGCAACCGTTCGGATCGGTCGGGGACGGATTGCCGGATCGGCCTCCCGGGGCATTCCGAGTCCGGGCCATCGGCAGATCCCGCCACGGCATCCGGGTGCACGAGGTTCGCTTTTGTGTTGCCTTGGCGAACGTCCGGGCCTTTGTTGGCCGTTTTTCAAAGCCATGCCACGAGAACTCGTCACCATTGAATGCACGGAAGCGCGGAAAGAGGGGAAGCCCGTATCGCGTTACATGACCACCCGCAACAAGAAGCTCCAGACCGAGAAGGTGGAGAAGAAGAAGTACAATCCGCACCTTCGCCGGCACACCCTGCACAAAGAGGTCAAGTAATCCGGTCCTGACGGACAAGCCCGGGCGGTCAAACAGACCGCCCACCCGCAGCGCGGTTGATCACGGACGATCAACCGCTCTTGGTATCGGTCTGAGAGGGAACGGCGGTCTGGCGGCGGCTGGCCCGCCAGCTTTCGCGGTGCTTCCGGATCCAGTCGAGGAGGGCGCGCTCAAAACCCACATCGTAGCCCAGGCGTTCGGACTCGATCCACTTGTGCTTCAGGATCTCTTCGCGTTCGGCGAGAAATTCCTGGTAAAGGCTCGATTGC
Source organism: Opitutaceae bacterium (assembly GCA_041395105.1). Lineage (NCBI taxonomy): Bacteria > Pseudomonadati > Verrucomicrobiota > Opitutia > Opitutales > Opitutaceae > Opitutaceae bacterium. The sequence goes on from JAWLBB010000001.1 coordinate 1,447,622, forward strand.
TTGACGAACTCGTGCGGTTCTCTCTTTGGCTTCTGAGCGGTCATCGTCATCGAGTCGTCAGTCTTAATTCGTTAATTGCCTGTGGCTTATATCCCCGGTTCAATTCGAAACAGTAATGCAAAGGAACCGAAGGTAGCACGGTTCCGGGTCGTTTGCGAAGCCTGAGGATGGTCTGCCATTAGAACGAGTCATCATCCAGCCTCGAGCTTCTCGTGGGTTGACGGTCACCCGAACACGCCCGCGAAACGCCGGATCGATGAGTCGAATCGGCAACCTGAGGGGAGGATGTATGCAATCCAACACCTGTGGGGATTGATGTCAAACGACAATCGCGTCACTTTTCGAACCGGGGATCACTTGAGAAGGGTGTCTGTCGTTCCCGATCCGGCGATTTCCTCCCTATTCGGCTTGGCGGAGCTTTTGCAGGATGTCCGCGGCAATCGAGCGGAAGAGGTTGGCGATCGGACTGTCCGGATCGGTGGCGACGATGGGTTTCCCGGCATCCCCTCCGCGGCAGATGGCCGAGTCCTGGGGGATCTGCCCGAGCAGTTCGGTTCCCAGCGCTCCCGCTGTTTCAGCTCCGCCGCCTTCACCGTAGAGGGTGACCCGCTGGTTCGTGCCGGGGATTTCCAGGTAGCTCATATTCTCGACCACGCCCACGAGGGGCACGTTGACCTTGGTGAACATATGGCCGCCTTTCCGGGCCACCTGGGTGGCCGCCTTCTGAGGCGTGGTCACGATGATTGCGCCGGAAAGAGGGATTGTCTGAACCAGTGAAAGTTGCGCGTCTCCGGTTCCGGGCGGGAGGTCGATGACGAGGATCTCAAGGTCGCCCCAGCTGACGTTCTGAACGAATTGCTGGATCGTCTTCATGATCATCGGCCCACGCCAGACCACCGGGGTGTCTTCGTCGACAAGGAAACCCATCGACATGACCTTGAGTCCGAATCGTTCCATCGGGATCAGGCTGTTGTCCTCGATGGCCGGCCGACCGCTCAGGCCGGTCATGAGGGGAACACTGGGCCCGTAGATGTCGCAGTCCATCAACCCGACCGAAGCGCCCTGACCCTCTTTCCTGACAATCTGGGCGAGGGCGCAGGCCAGGTTGACCGCCAGCGTCGATTTGCCGACCCCTCCCTTGCCGCTGGCCACGGCCAGGGTGAAGCGGACACCGGGCATCCCGGTTGGCTGAGGGGCCCCACCGCCGGCGGGCACGGTCGCCTTGGGAGCGCTCACGGCCAGCTCGACCACGGTGGACGTGACTCCGTCGACAGCGAGGACGGCGGATTCCACCGCCTCCTTCAGCTTCTTCGGAATCGTCGGATCGGCGGTGGTCACCGCCAGTTTGACAATGGCCTTTCCCTCGAGGAAATCGACCGATCGGACCAGGCCGAACGATACGATGTCCCGGCTGAATCCCGGGAAATTGACGGTTTTGAGGACTGATTTGACGGCTTCGAGGCTCACTGTGTGTTCTGGTTGGAGGATGGAGTGGGGGATGGAAAGCCTGCTCGGCCCGGAGGTCAACCCGCGACGGCTTTCTCTGTGTGGAAAGGCGGATTGGATGCAGGCGTTTCCACTTCTGGGTTGAATCGGCTCCGGTCAGGGGCGATAGAAGGGTGCATGACTTTCAAGAAGCCGATTTTCTCCGTCCTTTTACTTCTTTCCCTGCTGGGCTTGGTTCTGCCGACATGCGCCCAAGTCCGGGACATCGGCGACATCACGGTTCAATCGGACGTCAAGGTCATCCCCGTCCGGATCGAGGCCGATTCGGTGGAGATCCGCCGCCTGGCGGAGAACGCCTTTGCCTGTCATGGCCGATACCGGGTGGCGCGCAACGCTTCGGATGCCTCCTTCGTCCTGAAGTTCGCCGTGGCCGGGACCAACGCCATTGCCCTGACCATCCAGTCGGGCAACCCGGCCAGGACGCTCTTTGCTGAAACGGTCGGCGGCGCCTCCCTGCGAAACGCCCTGTTTCGAGCTGCCGATCGTGCCGTGGTCAAGACGTCGGGTAGCCCCGGCTTCTTTGCCGGGCGCCTCACCTTCGTCAGTGAGCGGACCGGTGCGAAGGAGATTTATATTTCCGACCTCTTCTTCGGTGAGGCGCTCCAGATGACCAATGACCGGTCGCAATCGATCATGCCGCGCTGGTCGCCCGATGGACGCAGGATCCTCTACACCGGCTACTTTCAGACGGGTGCTCCCGATATTTTCGAGATCGATACGGCGACCCAGCAGCGCAAACCATTCGTCAGCCTGAAAGGGACAAATACCAGCGCCCGTTTCAGCCCGGACGGCAACCTCGTGGCGATGATCCTGACCGGCGAAGGCAATTCGGAGGTTTACGTCAGCAATGCATTGGGCCGGCAGATCCGGCGATTGACCCGGACCAACGCGATTGAGGCAACGCCGACCTGGTCGCCGTTCTCGGATCGCCTGGTCGTGACCTCGGATTTGGCCGGGAGGCCGCAGCTGTTTCTTCTCCCGGTCTCGGGTGGTTCGCTCGAGCGGATCCCGACCAATATCAGCGGCTATTGCGCCGAGCCGGACTGGAACCAGGCGAATCCCGACCTGATCGCGTTCACGGTTGCCTCGGGCAAGCAGTTCCAGTTGGCCACCTACAGTTTCTCCAAGAAGAAGAGCACGGTGCACACCCAGGGATCCAGCGACGCGATTGAGCCGTGCTGGACCAAGGACGGCCGGCACCTGGTTTATACCAAGAGGGTGGCCAACAACCAGCAGGTCCACATTCTGGATACGGAAACCGGCAAGACGACCCGCCTGAGTCCGGAAAGCCTCGGTTCGACCTTCCAGGCAAATTACGTCTATCCCTGAAGGGAGGACAACGTCGATACCGCGACGTTGTCACAGTCCCCGATTCGGCGGCCACCGCACTCTGCCGCGGCGCCGAAGGATGCGGGGCAGGTCGATCACTCGACGATGCCCCGACTCGAATCACCCCGGTGACTACAGCGCGGCGGTGTAGTTGGCTTCGGCCGCGTCCCAATTGACCACGTTCCAAAAGGCCTTCACGTAGTCGGGCCGACGGTTCTGGTAGTTGAGGTAGTAGGCGTGTTCCCAGACGTCGAGACCGATGACCGGAACGGCGCCTTCCATCAGGGGGGAATCCTGATTGGCGGTGGAATGCACGACCAGCTTGCCGCCCTTGACACTGAGCCATGCCCAGCCGCTGCCGAAACGGGTGGTGGCCGCCTTGAGGAAGGCTTCCTTCAGTGTTTCGAATCCGCCGCATTCGCTCGTGATGGCGGCGGCCAGTTTGCCCTTGGGAGCGCCTCCGGCCTTGGGGCCGATGACTTTCCAGAAGAAGGAATGGTTGGCGTGACCGCCGCCGTTGTTGCGAACGGCGGTGCGGATGCCCTCGGGCACGGCATTGAGATCGGCAATGAGCGCTTCAACCGACTTTGCGGCGAGAGCGGCGTGTCCTTCCAGCGCGGCGTTCACGTTGGTGATGTATGCCTGGTGATGCTTGGTGTGATGAATCTCCATCGTCCGGGCATCGATATGCGGCTCAAGAGCGTCGTAGGCGTAAGGAAGGCTGGGAAGTGAGTAGGCCATTTTTCTTTTTGGTTGGTTCTTGGTTATGGGAAACGGGAATATCGCGTGACCCCTCTCTCAGGTCAACCCTTCGGGGGCTCGTTTTATGCGGAAGTAGGCCTGGATCAGGTCGAGGCAGGGACCTTCCATGACCCCTCGGGTGATCTGGAAATGGTGGTTGCTGCGCGGCAGGGCATTCAGGTCGGTCGCTCCGCCCAGGCAGCCCATCTTGGGATCGGGAACGGCGTAGACGACCCGGCTGATGCGGCCCATGATGCAGGCCCCGGAACACATCGGACAGGGCTCCTTTGTCACGTAAAGAGTGGCGCCGGTCAGCCGCCAGTCGCCGATGGCGGTGGCCGCCTGGGTCATGGCGAGGATCTCAGCATGGGCGGTGGGATCACCGGTCGCGGCGACCCGGTTGTGGGCCGAGGCGATGACTTCACCGCCGCATTCGATAACCGCGCCGATCGGGACTTCGTCCTGATTCCAGGCATCGATGGCCCGGTTGAAAGCCAGGGCCATGTAGAAGGCGTCATCCCGATTGAGCTGGGATGGGAAGACCTTGCTGAATGGGCAGGGAGAGATTTCCGGCATGAGATGGGTCCCCGGAATCACGGCCCACGAAGCCGCACGAATCAACAGGAATTACCGGCCGTGGACGCTTTCCTTCGTGGAAGTGCGAAGTGCGGGATCGGGCGCTCCGGGGCAGACCGGATCCGAGACTTCCGGATCGCGATGGTGCACGCCACCTTACCATTGATTCTTCTTAAGCCTTGACTCTGAGGGGGGATCTGAGCGAGACATCTCCCTTGCGGCTGCTTTGGAACCCTTTCCGGGCAAACTGTTAAAGCGGGTCGCTGATGTTTTTATGGCGGATGATACGATTGAGGTTGAAGGCAAAATAGTCACGGTTCTTCCGGGAACGATGTTCCGGGTGGAGTTGGCCAACGGGCATACCGTGCTCGCCCATATCTCGGGAAAGTTGCGCAAGCACTTCATCAAGATCACCGCCGGGGACATGGTTAAGATGGAAATGAGTCCCTACGACATGGACAAGGCCCGCATCACCTACCGCCTGCGCAACGTCAACGTCGAGCGGAATGCCCCGATCCGCAGCTACGGCCCGCGCCGCCGCTGATCCGGACGGAGACCTCGGCAGGTCTCCGCTGGCGGACGGCCTCGGCCGGGCGATCGAGTCCTATCTCGCCCACCTCGATCTCGAGCGCGGGCTCTCCGGCAACACGCTCGACGCCTATCGACGCGACCTCGAGCAGTGCGCGCTCCATCTCCAGAAGCTCGGAGCGACCTCCTGGCCGGCAGTGACCACCGGGCAGTTGACCGACTGGATCTACGGCCTCGATGCCGGCGATTTCGCGGTGTCCAGCGTGGCCCGCAAACTGACCGCGGTCCGTGGGTTTGCCCGCTTCCTGGTCAAGGAAGGGATCCGTCCGGACGAGATGACGGAGCTGATCATCGGCCCCAGGGCAAGGCGGCGGGTTCCGGAGACCTTGACGTACAATGAGGTGGATCGCCTGCTCGGGGCACCCCGCCCGGTCGATGCGTACGGAGTCCGGGGACGCGCGCTTCTCGAACTGCTCTATTCGAGCGGCCTCCGTGTATCCGAGATTGCCGATCTGACCCTTCAGCAAATCGATCTCAAACACGGACTGGTCCGGGTCAGGGGAAAAGGGTCAAAGGAACGGATCGTCCCGGTCGGCCGGCAGGCGGTCGTTGCGATCGACGCCTACCTAGTCTCGGGCCGGCCCTTTTTTGTGAAGGCCCGGACGGGGAGCCATCTCTTCCTGAGCGAGCGGGGGAGTCCGCTTTCCCGCAAGACGATCTGGCACCTGATCAAGGGCTATGCCCGGGATGCGGGTATCACCAAGACAGTCAAGCCCCACCTCCTGCGTCATTCCTTCGCGACCCACCTGCTGAGCGGGGGGGCGGACCTGCGGGCCAGTCAGGAAATGCTCGGCCCTGCCGACATCGCCACGACGCAAATCTACACCGCGGTCGAAACCGGCAGGCTTCTCGACCAGCACGGGACCTTTCACCCACGCTCAAAGAAGAAGTGAACAAGGGAAGCACGATTTCCCGTTTTGAAATGTAGCCACGCCGCTGTGTCGGCGTGTTTCAATGTAGCCACGCCGCTGTGTCGGCGTGTATACCCTCGATCCTGGACCTTTGACCCGGCGAGGTGGTTACACCATCGCTCCCATCTCATCCACATAGGTGCGCCCGGGAGTCAATCGGCCGCCATCGCTGAAACCTTCGGGACGACCCGTCAGCCGAGCGATCAGCCGGTTGCGCCAGAGGTCGGTTTCTTTGCTGTGGGTGGTTTCTTTCGCCAGATCGGAAAGCTCCCGGGGATCGTTCTGCAGGTCGAAAAGTTGCTCGGTTCCGGTTTCCGGGCGCCAGATGTACTTCCAGCGTCCATCGGTCAGGCAGTGAAAGGCCTGGTCGGCATCGTAGCAGCGGCAGTGCTCGATATGAAGATGAGCGCGGACAGAGACAGTGCCCCCTCGCAGAATGGGAAGCAGGCTTTGACCGTCCAGATCGGACGCCTGGGGAGCCCCCGCCAGATCGAGCAGGGTGGGTCCGATGTCCTCAAGGCAAACCGGACCCTGGTGATGGTGTCCGCAGGCAAGGCCGAGTTCCGGCGAGCCCTGAATGAGGAAAGGGATGCGGGCCGAGCCCTCGTAGGGTTCACATTTGCGAAAGAGGTGATGGTCCCCGAGCATCTCGCCGTGATCGGAAGTGAAGACGATGACCCAGGGCCGCCCCCGCTTGGCGCAGTGCTTTCGAAACTCGAAAACCAGGCTGTGGACCTGGTCATCCAGGTGATTGATCAACCCGAAATAGCCGGCCTGGGCCGAACGGAGAGCCTCGCCCTGAAGATCGACCCGGTTTGAGTCGACCGAGGCATGGGCGGGATCGTCCGGTGCCTTGGAGACCCAGGAGCCGATGGCCCGATCCGGCAGGGCACTCCTGCGGTAGCGGTCGAAGTAGAACGCCGGCGGCAGGAGCGGCGGGTGTGGCGCGAAAAACGAGGCGGTGATGCAATGGGGCCGGTCGGCGGGAGCCTCCCTGATCTTTTCCCGGGCGCGGTTGACCACCCAATTGGTGGGGTGCCAGGGATCGGGGAATTGCCAGGGACGGGCTGTCCATCCGTTGTTGGAGAGACCGTGTCCGCGAAACCCTCCCTGGCCAGGGAAAGCCGCTTCGAGGTCCCTGCTGTAGTCATCATCCTCGATGTAGCCGGAGGCGAAGACGCGGTCTTCGAACCCGTAGGGCTCGTCGTAAGGATGTTGATGCATATGCCGGCCGACGAGGGTGGTCCGGTAGCCGTGCTCAAGGAGCCTTTCGGTAAAGGTCGGATGGCGGAGCGGGCAGCCGTCCTTGTAGCCGACCAGACCGTTGCGGGCGGGATGCAGACCGGTCAGGAGGGCCCGGCGGGCGGGAATGCAGGACGGACAACTGGTGTAGGCCCGGGTGAAGTGGGTGCCCTGCCGGCCGATCGCGTCGATATTCGGGGTCATCAGGACCGGGTGATCCTCCAGCGAGAGACAGTCGCCCCGCATCTGGTCGGGCATGATCAGGAGGATGTCGGGGCGGGAGTCGGAGGAATCGGTCATGGCGACGGTCTTTCTACCCGGGTTTGCCGCTGATTGGAAAGGCTTCACGGCCTTTTTTTGAAAAACCTGATGGCGGAAACCCACCTGACCCGCCCCCGGATCTGTTCCGGGAGGGGATTTCGCGGGCACGAAAGCCTCCGCCGGCCTGCTTCAAATGACCAAAGTGAGCATAATTTCAAATTCCCTTGACCCCTCCCGGTTTTCACCCGTGATGAATGCTTTTTCCTCCTGTGAAAGTTGTCGTATTCGTCACACCAAAAAAGAACGTTCTCGACCCTCAGGGGGCGGCCGTGGGTCATGCCCTGGAGAGTCTCGGCATGAAGAATCTCGGCAGTGTCCGGGTCGGGAAAATGATCGAAATCGAGGTCGATGGTGAGCCCGGTCCGGAATTCTCCAAGTCCGTGGACCAATATTGTCACGACCTCCTGAGTAACCCGGTGATCGAGGATTACCGCTGGGAACTGGTCGAGTCGTGAACCTGCGGCTGCTCATCCCGCGCAAGTTTCCTGCCCGGGCAGCCGTGGCTTGGTGGAGGTGTCACTCATGAGTGTTGGCGTTATTCAATTTCCGGGAAGCAACTGCGATCAGGACGCGGTCCATGCCTTCACCCGGGGGCTCGGTGTCGATGCCCGGATGCTCTGGCACAAGGACCAGGCTCTCGGCGAGATTGATGTCCTCGTCGTTCCGGGCGGCTTTTCCTACGGCGACTATCTGCGCTGTGGAGCGATCGCCCGCTTTTCCCCCATCATGAAGGCGGTGGCGGCCTATGCCGAACGCGGCGGGGTTGTCATCGGGATCTGCAACGGATTTCAGATCCTCTGCGAGGCCTCCCTGCTGCCCGGAGCCCTCATCTGGAACAGCTGCCTCGAATACCGTTGCATGACGCCGTACCTGGCGGTCGAGGACTCGACCCCGCATTTCAACCGGAAGACCCTCGGCCATCTCATCCGCCTGCCCATCGGGCACGGTGAGGGCAATTTCCGGATCGATCCGGAGGGCCTGGCCCGTTTGGAGGGCAACCGGCAGATCCTGCTCCGCTACGTGGATGCCGAAGGTAAACCGAGCCCCGGTTCCAATCCCAACGGATCGATCAGCGGGATTGCGGGCATCCGCAACCAACGCGGCAACGTCTTCGGAATGATGCCCCATCCCGACCGCGCCTTCGAAACCTTTCATCCTTCCATCGACGGCCGGAAAGTCCTTCGGGCCATCCTCGACACGGCCGCCGCCGCGGCCCCTTCCGCTGTCTGAACGCACGCGCGACGAAATGAGCTCCGCCCTTCCGCCCAATCCGGATCCCCTCCTCAATCAGGCGATCACCCCCGAACTGGTTGCCAAGCACGGGCTCCTGCCGGAGGAATACCAGACCATTGTCCGCATCCTCGGCCGCGAACCGAACCTGACCGAGCTGGGCATCTTCAGCGTGATGTGGTCGGAGCATTGCTCCTACAAGAATTCGCGACCCGTCCTGAAGCTCTTTCCGACCGAGAAGGCCGACAAGGATCCGCCGATCGGAAAGGTCCTGGTCAAGGCCGGCGAGGAAAATGCGGGTGTCATCGACATCGGCGAAGGTTGGGCGGTCGCCTTCAAGATCGAGTCCCACAATCACCCGAGCTACGTCGAACCCTTCGAAGGCGCCGCCACCGGCGTCGGCGGCATCATTCGCGACATCTTCACCATGGGAGCGCGGCCGGTCCTGTTGACCAACTCCCTGCGATTCGGCGAGCTGGAGAGCGCGGAAGTGCGCCACCTCGTGCGCGGGGTCGTCTCCGGAATCGCCCATTACGGCAATTGTATCGGGATTCCGAATATAGGGGGCGACGTCTATTTCGACGCCTGTTACGAGGGAAACCCGCTGGTCAACGCCCAATGCCTCGGCATTCTCCGGCACGACCAGATCAAACGGGGAGCCGCCTCCGGGGTGGGCAACCCGGTCTATTACGTGGGCGCCCCGACCGGGCGCGACGGACTCGGCGGGGCCAGCTTCGCCTCGCGGGAACTGACCGAGGAAAGCCAGGCCGACCGCCCGGCCGTCCAGAAGGGCGATCCCTTCATGGAGAAACTCCTCCTCGAGGCCTGCCTCGAAATGATGGAGATCCCCGACCTGGTCGTCGGTATCCAGGATATGGGTGCGGCGGGTCTGACCTGTTCGACCTGCGAGACGGCGGCCCGCGGTCGTACCGGGATCGAGATCGACCTCGACCTCGTCCCTCAGCGCGAGATCGGGATGAATTCCTACGAGATCATGCTCTCGGAGAGCCAGGAGCGCATGCTCGTCATCGTGAAGAAGGGGCGCGAAGCCGAAATCGAGGCGGTTTTCGAGAAGTGGGACCTGCACGCGGTCCAGGTCGGCCAGGTCATGGACGGCGACCGGATGGTCGTCCGCCAGAAGGGCGTGGTGGTGGCGGACATACCCGCCCTGTCACTGACCGAGGAAGCCCCGGTTTATCAGCGCGAGGCCCGGGAACCCGCCTACCTGGCGACGACCCGCGCCTGGTCGCCCGACAGTCTGGCCGATCTCGATGCGGCCGGCGTGCAGAGCACGCTGCGCCGTTTGCTCGACCATCCGACGATTGGAGGGAAGTCCTGGGTCTGGCGTCAGTATGACCATATGGTCATGGCGGGTACCGTGGTGGAGCCGGGCAGCGATGCCGGCGTGGTCTGCGTCCACCTCGGCGAGACGAAGAAATTCATTGCCATGGCCAACGACGGAAACGGCCGTTACTGCTACCTCGATCCTTATCGGGGCGGGATGGCCACGATGGCCGAATGCGTCCGGAATCTGGCCTGCAGCGGTGCCCGGGCCCTGGCCATGACCGACAACCTGAATTTCGGAAACCCGAACAAGCCCGAAGTCTTCTACACCCTTCGCGAATCGGTTCGTGGACTGGCCGAGGCCTGCCGGGCCTACGATGTACCGGTGGTGGGCGGGAATGTGAGCCTCTACAATGAGAACCAGGCGGGGGCGATCGACCCGACTCCGGTTGTCACGGTGATGGGTCTGATCGAGGATGCGGACCATATCACCCGCCAATTCTGCCGGGAGGCGGGGGAGCAGCTGGTCCTGATCGGCGGCCTGCCGGTTGAATTGGGGGCCAGCCAGTATCTGAAGATCATCCACGGTCTGAAAACCGGGCGTGCCCCGGAAGTGGATCTGGAAAAGGAGAAGCGTCAGAATGCCTTCCTCCTCGATGCGATTCATTCCGGGTCGATCGTGGCCGCGCACGATCTGGCCGAGGGCGGCCTGCTCGTCGCATTGACCGAGATGCTCCTCCGGACGCCGGGCCTCGGCATGGCGATCCGGCTTAGTCCGGGCGGGGAGAGCCGGTTGGATACGGTGCTTTACGGCGAAAGCCAGGGCCGTATCGTCATCTCGGTGAAACCGGAGTCTGTGAATGGCCTGATGACGGGTGCGGCGAAGTCGGGAGTCGATCTGATGCTCCTCGGTGAGGTGACGTCCGGGGGGCAGCTCTCGGTGGAGGTTGACGGACGCGGGGTGGCCGTCTCGTGGCCGGTGGCCGAGCTGAAGGAAAGCTGGGAAACCTCGATCGAGAAGCGGATGGCCCGCCCCGGTCTGGTCCACACATGAGCGATCATCTCAAGCACGAGTGCGGGGTGGCCGTGGTGCGGCTGAAGCAGCCGCTCGACTATTATTTTCAGAAGTACGGCACTCCTCTCTACGGACTCTTCAAGCTCTTTCTCCTGATGGAGAAGCAGCACAACCGCGGCCAGGACGGAGCGGGAGTGGCGGCGGTCAAACTGAACATGCCGCCGGGCGAGCCTTACATGTTCCGGGAACGCAACATCAAGTCCAACCCCCTGGACCGTATCTTCCGGGAACTCCTGAATGATTACCGGGCTCTCATCCGCGACGGAGTCGTCTTCCCGGAATTCCCGGCCACGGTCAAAACCCATTTCGAATTCGGGGCCGAGGTCTACCTCGGGCATCTGCGCTACGGGACCTCCGGCGGGTACAACCAGAGTGCCTGCCATCCGTTTTTCCGTCGAAGCAGTTGGCCGACCCGCAACCTGATGCTGGCGGGCAACTTCAACATGACCAACACCTCCGAGCTCAATCGGAGCCTGATCTCAATGGGACAACACCCCATCTTTGAGACCGATACCCAGGCATTGCTCGAGAAGGTGGGCTTCTTCCTCGATGAGGCGCATGACGATCTCTACCACCGGCTCCGGGATTCCGGGATGGCGGGAGCGGAGTTGTCCAATCGGATGATGGACGATCTCGATCCGGCGGCGGTGATCCGGGCCGCCTCGACCAAGTGGGACGGGGGCTATACCATCATCGGAGCGGTCGGCAACGGAGACGCCTTCGTTCTTCGTGATCCCAACGGGATTCGCCCGGCTTTCTATTTTGAGGATGACGAGGTTTTTGCGGTGGCCTCCGAACGGGCTCCCCTCATGACCGTTTTCGACAAGGATCTGGAGGAGGTCCGCGAAGTGCCTCCCGGTCAGATCCTCGTCATGAAACGCAATGGCGAGCTGCGCCGCGAGACCTTCCGGGAGCCGGGCGAGTTGAAGAACTGCTCCTTCGAGAGGATCTATTTCTCCCGCGGCAACGACGCCTCCATCTACGCCGAACGCAAAGCGCTGGGGGGCGGGTTGGTCGAGCAGGTCATGGAGGCGATCGATCACGATCTCGAGCACGCGGTGTTCGGATTCATTCCGAACACGGCGGAAATCGCCTATTTCGGATTGATGGAAGCGCTCCGGCTGCGCCGTCGCGGCGAGGTCAGGACGGCCATCCTGAGAGCGGCGAAAGAGGGCACGCTCGACGAGAAGATGATCGACGAGCTCATCATGCGCAACTGGCCGCGGGGGGAGAAAGTCGCGCACAAGGATATCAAGCTCCGAACTTTCATCGGGCAGGAGAAGTGGCGCAACGAGCTGGTTTCCCACGTCTACGACATCACCTACGGAATCGCCGGGCCGGAGGACTGCCTGGTCTGCGTCGATGATTCCATCGTCCGGGGGACGACCCTGCGCAAATCCATTCTCCGGATACTGACCCGGCTCAATCCCAGACGCATCATCATCGCCTCGACCGCACCGCAGATCCGCTACCCGGACTGTTACGGGATCGACATGTCCGAGCTGGGCAAGTTCATCGCATTCGAGGCGACCATCGCCCTGCTGAAGGAGCGCGGGCAGGACGGTCTGATCAAGGAGGTCTATCACGCCTGCCTGGAGCAGCTTGAGTTGCCGGTGGAACAGATGCGCAACGAAGTCCGCCGTCTCTACGACGGGTTCACTCCCGAGGAGATTTCGGCCAAGATCGCCGAACTGGTGGCGCCGACCGACCTGGACTGGAAGGGCGAGGTCGTCGTCATCTACCAGACAATCGAGAATCTCAATCTCGCATTGCCCAATGCCACCGGGGATTGGTACTTCACCGGTCATTATCCGACGCCGGGCGGTGTCCGGGTGGTCAACCAGGCATTCGTCAACTACTTCGAGAAATCGGATGCCCGCAGCTACTGAAAACCGATCCGCCATGTCACTCAGCTACGAATCATCCGGTGTCCGTTACGATCAGCTCGATGCCTTCAAGCGTGCCTGCCAGGCCGCCGCGCGGGGGACCATCGGCCAGCTGGCCAAGCACGGTTACCGTGAACCGGAGGAGACCCGGGGCGAGAGTGCCTACCTGATCGAGGCGGGCGACCACTACCTGGCGCATGTGGAGGAGGGCCTCGGGACCAAGAACCTGGTGGCGGATGCCATGCACGCGCTGACCGGCCGTTGCTACTATCGGGCGGTGGCCATCGATACGGTCGCGACCATTGTCAACGATCTGGTGACCTGCGGAGCCTTGCCCATCTCGGTCGCGATGCATGCGGCGGTGGGCGATTCGGCCTGGTTCGAGAATGCCGAACGGGCGACAGAACTGGTCGAGGGCTTTGCCGAAGGGTGCCGGCTGGCCTCCGCGGTCTGGGGCGGTGGCGAGACACCGACCTTGAAAGGGATGGTCAATCCCGAGGTCATTCTCCTGGCGGGCTCGGCCGTCGGACGCATTTCCCCCAAGGAGACCCGGATCGTCGGTGACATCCGCGAGGGTGATGCCATCGTCTTTCTCGCCTCTTCCGGGGTGCAGACAAACGGATTGACCCTCTGCCGAACCATCGCGGACAAGCTGCCGGAAGGCTACCTGACCCCACTTCCTGACGGATCGCTTTATGGGGAGGCCCTCCTGGCTCCGTCTGTCATTTACGTGGCCTTTGTCCGGGAATGCCTGAAGCGCGGGCTCAAACTGAATTATGTGGCCCACGTGACCGGTCATGGCTGGCGCAAGCTCATGCGGCTCGATGAACCGTTTGTCTACGACCTGCACACCCTGCGCCCGGTTCCCGCCCTCTTCGAATTCCTCATGCAGACCGGCCCGATCGAGCGCAAGGAAGCCTACGCCACCTTCAACATGGGCGTGGGTTTTGCGGCCTACGTCGCGCCCGATCTGGCCGAAGAGACGGTGGCCGCGGCCACCGCGGCCGGTTACGACGCCTGGGTGGCAGGTACGGTCCGTAAGGAAGGTGGACGCAAGGCGGTTGTCGTCCCGGAACTCGAGCTGGTCTTCGAGGGTGATTCCCTGAATCTGCGGTGAGACCGGAAATCCGGGATTTCCAGTCTCAAATGCGAACGACGTCGAACGTTCGCCTCGTGTCCGCGCTTGACAGTTCAGGGGGGCCCTTCAACCGTTTCTCTCCAAGATGGACGGGGTACTCACCCAACCGGTCTTGGTCCTGAATCGCCTCTGGCAGGCGGTCAATGTCGTCGGCGCCCATCGGGCCTTTGCCATCCTCGCCCGGGGCCATGCCCAGGTCGTGCACCTTTCGGATGCGGATTATCGGGTTTTCTCGATGCTCGACTGGATCGATTTCTCGAGCGAGAACCCGCCGGTCGACCGACTGGAAGCCGTCCATACCGTTCGTCACACCATCCGCATTCCCCGGGTCATTCTCCTGAGCGTCTTTGACAAGCTCCCCTGCAAGGAGCTGAAGTTGACCCGCAACAACGTCTTCGAGCGCGACCGCAACCGCTGTCAGTACTGCTGGAAGGTTTTTGAGCGGAAGGAGCTGAATCTCGACCACGTGATTCCGCGCCATTATGGCGGTCGGACGACCTGGGAGAACGTGGTCTGCTCCTGCATTGTCTGCAATACCCGGAAGGCCAACCGACTGCCCCACGAGGCCTCGATGCGCCTTTACCGCAAACCGGCCAAGCCCAAGTGGCGTCCGGTCATCAGCCTCGTCCTCGAGCATCCCGGCCATGAACATTGGAAGGACTTCCTCGATCTCGCCTACTGGAATGTTGAGCTGAAGGAGTGAGGGGCAGTGGATTGCCGATTTTTGGGGAATGCGCCAGGCGTGCCTTGAAGGGCGTGGCAAGCCCCTACGGCATCCGATTCGGGTAGGGCGTGACCAGCCGGGCGCGCCTCGAAGAATCCGGGTGTTTCGAAGGACCATCGCCCCCCGGTCTCACAGGGCCGGGAGGGACAGGCGCATGGTGGTTCCCTGCGAATCGGATTTCAGGAGGGCGATGTCACCGTGATGGCTCTGCATGATGCGTTTCACGATGGCGAGACCCAGCCCGGTGCCCTCCGTCCGGCCGCTCAGGAACGAACTGAAAATAGCCGGCCGGATGGCTTCCGGTATGCCGGTTCCGGTGTCCTCGATATCGACCAGGGCCGTTGAGGTCCGCTCATCCTTCTGCCGGGTGCAGCGGATCGTGATGTCACCGCCGTCCGGCATCGCCTCGGTTGCGTTGAGGAGGAGATTGAGCAGGACCTGCTGGATTTGTCCCTTGTTCGCATCGACCATGACAGCCGTTTTGGGCGGCTTGTAGTGCATGTGGATCTTGGAGTGGTGGAGCTTGAGGCGAATGAGGAGGCAGGTTTCCCGGATGATTTCATCGAGGTTCCAGCGGGCATGCAGACTGCCGGGTGCCTTGGCAAAGGAGAGGACCCGGCCGACGATCGATTCGAGCTGGTTGAGCTTCTCCCTGATGATTCCGGCGTCGGTCGTGCGCGGGTCGTCTTCGGGAAAGCTCAGGTTGAGCGAGCCGAAGAGCAGTTTCAGGACGGTCAGGGGGTTGCGGATTTCGTGGGCGATCTCGGCGGCCAGCAGGCCGAGTGTCGTCAGTTTCTCATTACGCCGGAGGCTTTCCTCGGTTTCAAAGACCCGGGCATAGAGACGCGCGTTCTCGATCGCCACGGCCGCGAGGCCCGCGAGAACCACCAGCAGTCGCTTTTCCTCGTTGGTGAAGCGGTGGGTCCCGTCGGTGAAGATGTGGATGACCCCGATGACTTCCTCTTCAAGAAGGATGGGCGTGCTCAGAACGGACTCGATCACGGGGTCGGGGGGGCGGTCCTCCATCTCCATGTAATCGGGGGATTGCAGGCGGCGGAACTCGATCTGCTTCCGGGTCCGGATGGGGGCGCTGGCCAGGGTTTCGTGGATCGGCCATTCCCGGCTGCCAACCTCCCCGACGATTTCGGGATAGCTGGTCTTGAGCCGGACGCGTTCGTTTTGCGCGTCGTAGAGTTGGATGGTGCAGAGCCGGCTCTGGGCGATCTCCTGGGTCTCCCGGGCGAGGCTTGAGAGAAGCTCGTCGAGTTCGAGCTTGGTCACGAGACTCTGCCCGATATTGGTGAGGATCTCGAGTTGGCTGGCTTTGACGTTGAGTTGAGCCACCGTCCAGAGGCGTTGCAGGACAGCGGTGATCTCGAGACTGAGCACCATGAGGTCTTCGAGTTCGGTTTTGCCGAAGCGGTGCGGCGTGTTGGAGTCGATCGTGATGACGCCGGGCACCTGTCCCCGGTCGTCCATGGGAACGCTCAATCGGCAGCGGATACCCCCCGGGGGAGCCACGTAAGGTATGCCGGGGTCGTCGAAGTCGCCGATGAGAAGCGGCCGGTTGTGAAAGACGACCCAGCCGGAAACGCCTCGTCCCGGTTCGTGGGTTTCTTCGGTCTGTCCGTCGGGGTAGCCGCGGATGACCTCGGGCTCAAGGAGACGGGTGTCGGGGTTGATCAGGCAGATCGATGCCCGGTCGGCCCGGAAGAACCCGACAATTTCATCGATGATGGTTTCGAAGGCCTCTTCCGGGGATGTGGCATGCCCGCCCAACCGGCTGATCCTGTAAAGGCTTGGAAGGATCGACCCGGAGGCAGTGCTGCGGTCGCTGTCATGGTCGATCGTTCCCATTCGCCAAGAGACTCAGCATGAAGCATTCGCCGCGGCAAGCACTTGTGCAATGAGTCATGGAGTCCAATTTCGACATTATGGACGTCTGGATTCTCCATGCGTCGGCCCGGCCCATCGATGGACTCAGGGTGGTGAGCCGGTCGAACCAGTGGACCGCCCTCCAACCGAGGTTCCCGGAACTCTCCGTTACCGGGGAGGGCCGGCCGCCCATTGCCAAGTCGAAAGCCGACGAAGGATTGGCAACGCCGCCATGTCGGCGTTCCCGAACGTTTCGACGGCACTTCGACACGGCGAAGCGGCTGCACCGATCGATGCAACGCCTGATCGCAACCGATCAGAAATGAACGGTTTCAGGGGCTTCCTGGGAAACGATGAGATTGAGGGACTCGCGCAGCTCGACCAGGCGAGAGGTGTCGGTTTCTTCGTCCGACTTGGCCTGGTCTTCGATGTAGAAAGTGTCCACGGCGACGCCGCGTTCGGTGTTGATCCGGGCAAAGGAAATGTCGAAACCGTGGGCGAAAATGGCGCTGGAGAGGCGGTAGAGCAGACCGATGTGATCGGGCGACTGCACCTCGATGATCGTTCGCTTGAGCGAGAGTTCATGATAGACGTCAACCGTGGCCGGAAACGTCGATTGCATGAGATTCTCCGGAGCCCGCAGGATACTCGATTCCACCTTCTTGGCCTGGGATTCGATTTCGGGATAGAGATCGAGATTGTCGACGAGGGCCCGCTTCACCGTATTGCGGAATTTCTCAAGGGAGGACTGGTTCTGCACGACGCCCCGTCCGGGCTCGACGACGTAGAAGGTGTCGATGGCGATATGGTCCGCCCGGGAAATGACCTTGGCGCTGAGAATGCTCAGGCCGGCCACACTGAGGGCTCCGGCCAGTTTGCAGAAGAGGCCGATCCGGTCCCAGGTGACCACGTTGACGACAGTGAAGCCACGATCGAGATCGTCCGCCCAATCGATGACCGGATGGAGCGCGCCCACATGGTTGGTTTCGCTGATGGTCTTGAGCAATTCGTGGACCATCCGCAAGTGGAGGGCCACATCGTCGATATCCGTGTGGATGAAGTAACGCTCCGGCAGCAGTTGAAAATGAGCGGAGATTTCTTCTTCGCTGATATTGGGGATTTTTCGGCTGATCAGCTCTTGTCGGGTCATTTCGCGTTGCTCCGCATGACGTTTCTCCAGATCCGCCCCGAGGGTAAGCGATTCGAGGGTATTCTGAAAGAGGGAGGTGTGTAGGGTGTTCTTGTAGCTGTTCCAGAGAGACGAAGCCGTGCCCCGCGCATCACAGAAGGTGTGCACGTAGAGCAGACGCAGGTGGGTGGAATTCTGGATCTGTTCGGCAAAGGACTGGGTCGTCTTCGGATCATCCAGGTCGTACTTCTGCCAAAATCGTGCCATCAGCAGATGATTTTTGATAATAAAGCGAACGACACTCTGAGCCGGGCTCTTGATCTGGAGTCGGGACATGATCGGTCCGGCCAGATCGGCCCCGACATCGGCGTGATTCTTGATTCCGGCGGACTTGCCGATGTCGTGCAGAAGAAGAATCAGGTAGAGGAGGTCGGGTTCTTCGGTCTCACGCAGTTCCTCCCGGTATTTCTGGTAGATCGGTTCGGAGCTGGTGAAGACGAGGTCCAACTCCCGGACGGTGTTCAGGGTGTGGATGTCTGCGGTGTACCGGTGGTAGTATTCGTGCTGGACCAGGCAGGTCAGCCCCTGCCATTCCGGAATGAGGCGCCCGAGGACGCCGAGCTCATGCATCTGGAAGAGAGCCGGATAAACCTGCCCCGGCGTCTGGAGGATGCTCCGAAAGGCCTTGCCCGCTTCGGGAGAGTCGATCACCTCCTGGCTGAGAGCGGGAAGTGACTCCCGGACCAGCGACTCGAGGTCGAAGTCCAGGGTCGCATTCAGGACCTGGGCGTGGCGGAAGATCCGGATGAGTCGTCGGGGATCCTTCTCAAAGACCTTGGAATTCTCGTAGGCCAGTTCCCGGCCGCGCAGGACGAATCCGTCGACCGTCTTGGTCCGATCCATGCGTCGGGCACGGATGACTTCGCGGAAGGAAACCTTGCGGTCGGCGGTGTCGAGGGCGGTCAGGGCCAGCCGGTGTTCCAGGATCTTTGAGATCCGGTAAATGTTCTGGGCGTGACCGTAATAGGCGCGCATGAAGTGTTCGACCCGGGTCAGAAGCACGCGCTGGGTATAGCCCATCTGGTAAGCCACCTTGGGCTGCATTTCCAAGTTCATGACGTCGTTGGCCCGCTTGCTCAGGATATGCAGGGTATTTCGCACCCGAAGCAGGTAGTCGTAGCCCGCAACGAAATCACTCAGCTCATTTTTGTGCAGGTAATTGCTGGCTTCCAGCGCCTCGACCGTATCGGAACCGAGACGGACCCGGGCCATCCAGAGGGCATTCTGGTAGTCCCGGAGACCTCCCACTCCCCGCTTGATGTCGGGTTCCTGGAGGAAGACCGTGTCCCCGAACCGGCTGCGTCGGCTGGCCTGATCCTCGAGGCGTTTGGCGATATAGGCCTTCGGATTGTCCTTCAGGTAGAAGGTCCGGTAGGCCTTGCTGAATGAAGTGTAGAGGCCTTCGTCTCCGGTGATATAACGCGATTCCAGCAGGGCCGTCATCGTCTGAATGTCCCGGCGGGCCTCGGCAAACGCCTCCTCGACCGAACGGCTGGAATGGCCGATTTTCAGGCCGAGATCCCAGAGAATGTAGAGGATCTCGTCGGTCATGGTCTGCTGAAGCTCCTTGACCTTCTTCGGTTTGATCCCGACCGGATACAGAAACATGATGTCGATGTCGCTGAAGGGCGACAACTCGGCCCGACCATAACCTCCGAGTGCGATCAGGGTGACCGGGATATCCGATTCGCCGTAGGTATCCTTGTGGACCTGGACGGCGTGGGCGCAGAGCTCGATCAGGATATTGTCGATCACACTGGAGCGCAATCGAGCCACCTTGATCCCGGAATCACCGGCCCGGTTCCGGGTCACGATATGCTCGGTCTCCGATTTCAGGTATTTCTTGCAGGCCGCGAGCCGTTTGGCCTTTGGAAGCTCGGGATCCAGGCGGAGACGCCGGCTTGCGGGTTTTCGAGTGGATACGGTCATTCAGTTGGTCGGAGTGGTCGGAGAGCGGAACGGGATTAAAGCAGGTTCCGATTCCTTTATTCAAGACAGACCGATTTGCCGGGAAGGCAAAGCGAAAGGCGCATTTGGCCGGACAGGAAGGTTCCCCCGTGGTGAATCCGCTTGTCTTGAAACGGGCCTGATCTCTAGGGTGGCCCCTTTTGCGCACCGCAGCGCCCACCTACACCCACTCATCATGTCAGCGGAGTTTTCTCAAACCTACGATCCTTCCTCGGTTGAAGACCGGTGGTACCAGGCCTGGATTGAATCCAGGTGTTTCCAGGGACGGGCCGACAGCGGCAAGGAGCCTTATTCGATCGTGATTCCGCCGCCCAACGTTACCGGCGTCCTCCATATCGGGCATGTGCTCAACAACAGCATCCAGGACGTTCTTGTCAGGCGGGCCCGCCTTGAGGGCAAGGCTGCCTGCTGGATCCCGGGCACCGACCACGCCAGTATCTCGACCCACTCGGTGGTCGAACGCCAGCTGCGCAAGGATGAGGGCAAGACCCGCTGGGATATCGGTCGGGACGCATTTCTCGAGCGGACCAAGATCTGGCAGGAGAAACACGGCGGGATCATCCTCAAGCAGCTCAAGGCGATGGGGTGCTCCTGCGATTGGGATCGGACCGTTTTTACGATGGATCCGGATTACAACCGGTCCGTCCTGACCGCTTTCTCCAAGCTCTTTGCGGCAGGCCGCATCTATCGCGGAAAGCGGATGGTCAACTGGTGTCCCGCCACCCTGACGGCCCTCTCGGATGAAGAGGTCATCATGAAGCCTCAGAAGGGACTGCTCTACAAAATGCGCTACGAGGTGGTTGAGGAGCCCGGACGTTTTCTTGAGATTTCGACCACCCGGCCCGAAACCCTGATGGGCGATACCGGGGTGGCCGTTCACCCGCAGGACGAACGCTACCGGGGGTTGGTCGGCAAGCACGTCTGGCGGCCGTTTCCGCGCGAGGCCATTCCGATTGTGGAGGACTCAGCCATCGACATCGAGTTCGGCACCGGCGTGCTCAAGGTGACCCCGGCTCATGATCGGGTCGACTATGACATCGGTCGCCGGCATGGCCTCCCGGTCGTCGATGTCCTCAATCCCGACGGCACCCTCAACCATCTGGCCGGACCGGATTTCGACGGCATGGACCGCTTCAAGGCGCGCAAGCTTGCGGTGGAGAAACTGCGAGACCTCGGCTTGCTCGTGGCCGAAGAGCCCTACGAGAACAATGTCGGTTTCAGTGAACGGGCCGATGTACCGATCGAGCCGCGCCTCACCTGGCAGTGGTGGATGCGCTATCCGAGGGTGGAGGAGGCCAAGAAGGTGGTGGAGGATGGGCTTATCCGGTTCCATCCGGAACGCTGGTCCAAGGTTTACCTGCACTGGCTCAACAATATCCAGGATTGGTGCATCAGCCGGCAGCTCTGGTGGGGACAGCGCATCCCCGTCTGGTACCGCAAGGGAACCGACCGCGCGACCCTGACCGAAGAGGATCTGCAGGACCCATCGAAGGTCCATGTCTCAGTCGACGGACCCGATGACCCTGAGAACTGGGAGCAGGAAGACGATGTCCTCGATACCTGGGCTTCCTCCTGGCTCTGGCCGATCGGGACGCTCGGCTGGCCGGACGTGGAAGCGGAGGCCGAGCGCGGGTTCGAGGCTTTTTATCCGACCAACACGTTGGTGACCGCGCCGGAAATCATCTTCTTCTGGGTGGCACGGATGATCATGGCCGGACTCGAATTTGCCCGTCCGGGAGAGCCGGTCGAGCGCCGGATTCCCTTCCGCAATGTCTATTTCACCGGGATCGTCCGCGATGCCCAGGGGCGGAAAATGTCCAAGTCGCTGGGCAATTCGCCGGATCCGCTCGACCTGATCGGCAAATACGGGGCGGACGGACTCCGCTTCGGCATTCTCTCGGTGGCTCCCCAGGGCCAGGATATTCGCTTTGCCGAGGAACGCATCGAGGGTGGGCGCAACTTCTGCAACAAGCTCTGGAATGCCTGCCGTTTCCGAACCCTGTCCGGGCCGGCCGGCGACAATTCTTCACTCGCCGCCATCGCCGGACGGCTGGACCGGGAGCTCTTCGACAATGACGACCATGCCATCCTCGACCAGTTGAACCGGGCGACGGGTGAGGTCGGAGCCGCCTTCGCCGATTTCGAGTTCAGCCGGGCGGTTCAGGCTCTCTACACATTCTTCTGGAATGACTTCTGCGACTGGTATGTCGAGGTGTCCAAGGCCAAGCTGCAGAATAAGGCCACCCGGGACAATTCCCTTGCCGTCCAGGACCTGGTGCTGCGTCAGACACTCCTGCTCCTTCATCCGTTCATCCCGTTTGTGACCGAGGAGCTCTGGCATCAGCTGGGCTATGGAACGGAAGGAGATTTCATCCAGGACGCTGTCCTCGATTTCGACCTTGAGGCCCTCGGCCTGAGCCCGGACCCTTCGGCCGCCGGCGAGGTGACCGGACTCAAGTCGATGACCGCTTCGGCCCGGGCGCTGAAAGCCGACTACAACCTGGCCAGCCGGAAGGACGTGGCCCTGTTTGTCGCGGCGGACGACACCCAATGGGCGGTCATCGAGGCCAATCGGGCGAAGATCGAACGGATGGCGGGCGCGGCCACGCTGAATCGGACGGAATCAATGGATTCGGCGCCCGCGGTGATCACTCCGTTTGGAACCCTTTATCTGGACCTGGCTTCATCAGTGGATGTCGGGGCCGAGCGGGAACGCCTAACCAAGGAGCTCGCCCAGTTGGAAAAGGCCATCGCCTCGGCCGAAGCCCGCCTGGGTAACGAGAAGTTCACCGCCAAAGCTCCGCCGGAAGTGGTGGCCGGTGCCCGTAAACAGCTGGAGGACAACCGGTCCAAGGCAGTCGAACTGGCTCGTCTCCTCAAAAGCCTGGGGGCGTAGGAGTCCCGGGCATTTCGATCCTCCATTCCAGTCCGTTCCGGTAGGGCGCGATCCCGCTGAGCGGGAGCGCGCCTCGAGGCATCCGGTCCTTCGTCCTCCAAGGCCGGGATGGAACTCGATACTCCATTCCAATCCGTTCGGGTAGGGCGCGACCGCTGGCGCGCCTCAAGGAATCCGGCCACAATTCATTCGGAGGGCCAATCTCCGCATCGGCCACCCAAAGCATCCCGCCTTCCATCCCGGACGGGGGTGTAATTGCGGAAGTTGTCAGCGCTTCGACGGCGCGCCCAGCGGTTACGCCCTACCCTCAGGTCGATCGGGTAGGGACGGACCGCCGGGCCGTCCGCCCTGAGAATCCCTCAACACCAGATCCATTGACAACTTTCGCAATCACACCCCCCCGGAACAACCGGCTTCCCTTTCCTCAACCGACGTTGTCATTTCTTATCTTTACTTAACAACCTAAAGTAGTATAGATAAGAATGGTGAACGCATCAGCCCTGGATACCGACGCGCAGGAAACCGCACCCGACCTGGAATCGTCCAGTGCGGAGGAGCGGATCGGGTGGGCGGCGAATACCTTTGGGGACGGCCTCGTCATGACGACCAGCTTCGGGGTTCATTCGGCGGTCATGCTGCACCTGGTCACCCGGCTCCTTCCCAAGATCCCGGTCATCTTCATCGATACCGGTTATCATTTCCCGGAGACTTATCGTTTTGCCCGCGATCTGGGCCATCGCCTGAATCTCAACCTGCGCAAGTTCGTCCCTTTGACCACCGCGGCCGAGCAGGAGGCGCTGGAAGGTCGCCTCTGGGAGCACGGGATCAAGGGTCTGAAGCGCTACAATTTCATCAACAAGGTCGAGCCGATGGAAAGGGCCGTGCGCGAGCTTGGTGCGACCGCCTGGCTGGCCGGATTGCGCCGCGAACAGGCGTCCAGCCGGAGTGCCCTGCCGGTCGTGCAGAAACAGAACCGGATGACCAAGATCCATCCGATCATCGACTGGGATGCCCGCCGGATGCACCGCTACCTGGTCGAGAACGATCTGCCCTACCATCCGCTCTGGGATCTCGGGTATGTCTCGGTCGGCGACTGGCACAGCACGACCAGATTGCTCGACGGAATGTCCGAGGAGGAGACCCGCTTCAACGGCTTGAAGCGCGAGTGCGGCCTCCACGAGGAAAGCGGCCGGGTCGATTTCCAGATCTGAGTGGGCGAAGCGGGCCCCGGCTCCGGAGATCTTGTCTATTTGATGGCGTAAACCTCAACGAGCGAGATGCCGGTGCTGTTGCCAGCTCCTGATACTTTGGCCGTGTACGGTCCGGGCTGGAGCCAGAGTACGAGGGCGGCATCCAGGGAGCCTTCGGTCAGATCGAACGCACCAACCGATGCAAAGACTTCCGAGATGGCGGCACCGTCCGATCCCGGATCCGAATCCCAGTTGTCGCTGGTATGGATGATCTGGTTGTCCTTGTTGTAGACGGTGAGAACGGGATCTGCCAGAATACCGGGGCCAGTGAGGGCACCAGCAACCCGAGTTGGGGACCCACTCCACGGATCAGCACCTGCACCGGAAGACTGGGGTCCCCATTCGGGTCGGGACCTACGACAAAACCGGCTATCATTTTGTTCGCTCCCGTACCTACCACTCCCCGCATGGAAATGTTGATCAGGTTGATGGTGGGTGAACCGGGATTGAGATCATCGGCGTCGTAGACCTCGACAAGGGAAATCCCAGTCGCGTTGCCGACGCCGCTGATCCGGGCGGTGTACAAACCGTCGACGAGGTCGACCAGTACGGCCGAATCCTTTGAACCATCTGAGAGCGTGTAGGCACCGACCCGGTTGCTTACCGCAATGAGTTCGGTAGCTGCGGCATTGGCGCCCCAGTCATCATTGGATTCGACTTCAACGCCTTGCAGGGTTCGGATCAGTAGTTGTGGATCAACCAGATGCACGTCTTCATTGAGCCCAAAGTCCTTCAGTTGCGGACCGAGCGCACGGATCAGGATTGACTTCGACCCGGTCCCCTCGGTCTTGAAACCGGCGATCATGACATCGGGAGGCAGCCCCACGTTGCCCCGCATCGAAATGTTGGACAGATGGGGACGCGGAGCAGTGGAACCCGCGATATAGCCGCCCAATTCGCCCCCCCCGCCGCCGGGCTCCGTGAACGAGCCAAGCACGGTCCCGTTGGCTTGGGAAAACTGCAGATCGATGTCGATGCCCTGAGCGGTCCTGTTGACCAGTCGACCGTCTCCGTCGACCACCCCGATGGCGGCGTCCATGTCCGTCCCGTCGTCCGAGAGGATGAACGCATGGCCGTCCGCGCTCAGCATAATGATGATGGGGATGGGCTGTCCATTCAGGGTTGAGATTTGGATGACTCCTGCCATGGAGGCGAAAGGTCCCTCCGGATCGGAACGGGTTCCGGAAAAAGGGATTCCTCCCACCTTCCCGACCAGCCCGGCTGACGAGATTCGTCCGGTCAAACTCCCGATGGCCGCCGGGGTGCGGTTTGAGGCGGGGAAGAGGACATCACCGAAAAGCTCGGGTGCCGACAGACTGAACGTTCCGTCGTCTCCGATCTCAATACCGGTTTCAAGGAGTCCCTCTCCGGTATCGCCAAGGTGGAGACCGATGGTGGCTTTCCGATCGCCGTCAACCACGACGCCGATGGCTCCGGACTCTCCGCCGATCGACGCGAAGTAGATCCCTTCGGCCACAGCCGCCGATGCGGTCAAGGTGGCGTCGTTGCTGACGCTGGTGCCGTTCGTGTCCGTCACCTCCACCCGATAGGTGCCGACATCATCGAGTTCGACGGCCTCAACGGCATAGGTGGCGTCGGTCGCCCCTTCGATCGTCACGTCGTCAAGAAACCACTTATAGGAGAGATCCCCCTCGCCGGTTGCCGTCACACTGAAGCTGACCGTGTCGCCGAATTCCGCTTCCAGGCTGTCCGGCTGGTCCGAGATTGCCGGTCCGGTCGGTTCCACCATTACCGGCATGCTGAGGTCGCCGTATTCGAGCCGAATTGTCCCGGTCCCATAGCCCCAGATGCCATACTCTCCGGCCTGCGGATTCGTCAAAATGCCCGCGGCATCCCCGGATCCGGCAGCAACGCTTATCAGGCCGAGGTTCATGGCTGCGTCTGAGAGATCCATTGCCAGGAAGTTGGTTTCCCAGTCGTTGTTCTGGATGTACTTGATCGTGCCGATTCCGGTCAGGTATTGACTGACCTCGAGGCTGGGGTCCGCGTCGCCTCCCGCGCCGAGAGCCGGGCCGAGAGCGCGGAAGAGATACCGGTCGGCCTCACCACTTCCCTCGGCCAGGGTCACGAAAGCACTGTAGTAGGCCTCGTTTACGCTCTTCGAACTTGCCTGGACGGCCGCGTAACCGAGGGGACCGGTGGCCAGAACGCTGAGACGGACCTGCCCTTCCGCAGCATCTTTTCCGGTAACCTCGACAAAGTAGTCGCCGGCGGGCAGGTTCACGTAGAGCGCCGCATCCTTGCTGCCCTCTGCGAGGGCGTAGAACGTCATGGCCGCCTCATGCGCGTCAAGCAGGGCCGTCTTCTGGGCTCCGGTGAGCCCGGTCTCCCAATCGTCGCTGGCAGACAGGAGGGTGGCAGATGACGAGACCGGTACGGGTGTATCCGGTGATCCCTGGTGGAGTTCGACCACCGGGTCGCTGAGGACGTCGATGCCGCCGAAGTTGTCAAAGAGGGCCGGTCCCAGTGCTTCGATCAACACGTCGCTTGTTTCGCCGAGGCGGAAAAAGACCAGGACAGTCTCACCAGACTTGAGCCTGACCAGGCTGGTGATGCCGTTGGTCTGGGCGTGGAGAATTGGGAGGATCAAGATGGACAGAACGGTCCACAGAAACGAACGGAATCTCATGAGGCACACGGGGTAAACTGTTGGGGCGTAACAGGGTCGGAGTCCATTACTCCTCCCCCTCCGGCGGTCAGACTAGAGCACAACATCTGCCATTGTCACCTGAAATCGCCCCCGATTTCGGCATCAAGTACGCAAAAAGGCCGCCCCGAAATGAGGGCGGCCCTTGGAAAGAGGAGTTCTCCCGAAATCAGGCGGCCTTGGTGACCTTGCCGGCCTTGAGCGCCTTGACGCTGACCCAGATGCGCTTGGTGCCGCCATTGGCGGTCACGACCTTCACCTTCTGCACGTTCGGCTTGAACTTGCGCTTGGTCACCTTGGTGACGTGCGTTCCGATACCGCCGCTCTTCTTGGTCTGTCCCTTGCGGTGGATCTTGCTGCCGGTGGTGGGGCGTTTGCCCGTGATTTCACAAATGCTGGCCATGATGG
This sequence comes from Opitutaceae bacterium, assembly GCA_041395105.1. Lineage (NCBI taxonomy): Bacteria > Pseudomonadati > Verrucomicrobiota > Opitutia > Opitutales > Opitutaceae > Opitutaceae bacterium. Next base: position 1,474,427 of record JAWLBB010000001.1, read on the forward strand.
AAAGTGTTAAAAGGACCACGGATTAGAGAGTCAGCCGAACTGATGGCAAGAGAAAAGAAGAAGGAAAGACGGAACCGGAGTCGGTGCGGTGCGATTTCGTCGCTCCGCCGGCGGGTCACAGCCTCCGGCCGTGCAGGACCTGGAACTTCTGGCCCATCAGTCCGGGGTGAAGGAGCGTCTTGAGCTGGCTGTGGCCGGGACTGAGCGGCCCGGCGGGGCCGGCGATGATCCCGTGGATGACGTCCCGGGCGTGGTGCATGAAGAACCCCTCCTGGCTCTCAACCCGAACCTCTTCAAACCGGTTCTGTCTGAGTATGTCCTCCATCCAGTCCCAGCAGATATGGCAGGTCAGGTCCTGTTGGCCGGGCTCGGCCAGAAGATCGTTCTCCATCCGGTGATTCCTGTAAGCGCGTCCGGTGCCCTCCGGAAAATCCCGGGCGAGCGCCGTCCAGCTCTTGCCGTAATCGGCGGCGATCACGATTCCCTGCCAGCCCCCGCTGACCTGGCCGAGCAGGAGATCGGCGGCCGCGATCGGAAGGTCGATGACCGTGCCCTCGGCCGAATCGGTCGGGAGTTGATCGAGCCTCTGCCGGACCGGGGGTGAGACCTTCTCCATCTCTGTCCAGACCGGAACCCCATCCCTCAGGGTGACTCCGGATTCGATCCACGTCCCACCTCTCCTCACCACCCGGTGAAAGGGTTGGGCATCGTAGAGCTCATTGGAGAAAAGGATTGAATGCGTCGGCCACTCGACCACTTCGCCGAAACGGACAACGCGGAAATCCCGAAATCCGGAAAGGGCTTCGGGGAGGAGCCCCCCGCCGGGCTCAGCCCCCACTTCGACGAAGACAAAATCCGCCGGATCCCGTCCTCCCAGGAGGTTCACGGCCGCGGCGGCGATCAGGGCGGAGAAGACCTCCCGGAAGGATTCGGCAGTAAAAAAATCCGCCTGGGCCTGCCGGGCCACCCGCTCCCGATTCTGCCGGTAGTAGCCGCAGACCGGGTCGTAAAGGGCCAATTCCATGAATTCGGCGAAAGACAGGGCCGTCCGGCCGTCGAGGCGGCTGAAAAAACGCTCCGCAAACGATGCAGGAGGATCCAAAAAAGAAGAAGCCATTTACAAGAAAGAGGATTTGGGCAAAGCTGGAGCATGTTCAAACGCCTTTTGCTGGTGGCGGCGGTTTCCTTTGCGGTCGGCCAGATCCTGGTTTTCGGGATCCGGTTTGTCCAGGACCGCAGCGTCTTCCCGTCCTGGGAAGCCCATCGGCAGGCGGATCAGATCGAGGATGTCCTGCGCATTGTCAGCGACAATTACGTCCGGGAGGTCGATGCATCCTACGAAAAGCTCTCCGACGCCGCCCTCAAGGGCATGCTCCGGTCCCTCGATCCCCATTCCGAATACATGTCGGAAAAGGAATTCCGCGACCTGCACGCCGAAACAAGCCAGGAATTTGGCGGGATCGGGGTGCAGATCGAAATGCAGGCCGGTCATTTGACAGTGGTGGCCCCGATCGCAGGTACTCCCGGAGAAAAGGCGGGTCTGCTCCGCGGAGACCAGATCGTCCGGATCGATGACCGGGCGGTCAGCGGCCTGACGATGAACGATTGTCTCGACCTGCTCCGGGGACGGCCGGGCAGCGCAGTGGAGCTCGGGATCGAGCGGCCGCGTTCGGGCGAGTCCTTTGACCGCCGGATTGTCCGGGAAATCATCATGGTCGACAATGTGCGGGACGTCCGGATGTTGACCGAATCGATTGGATACGTCCGCATCATCCAGTTTGGTGAGCGGACCGGCGATGAGTTTCTGGACGCACTCAGGAAGCTCGAAGGGAGCGGGATGAAGGGCCTCGTCATCGACCTGAGGGACAATCCGGGAGGCCTCCTCGATGCGGCGGTTGAGGTCGCGCAGCCCTTCTTTGATCGTGGCGAATTGATCGTCTACACGGAGGGCAGAGCCCCCGGCTCACGGATGGAGATCAAGTCGAAGAACCGCCAGGCCCGCCGCGACCTGCCGGTGGCGGTGCTCGTCAATTCCGGTAGCGCGAGCGCCTCGGAGATTGTCGCCGGAGCACTCAAGGATACCAAGCGAGCGGTGGTGGTGGGCGAGACTTCCTTCGGCAAGGGTTCGGTGCAGACCATTCTGCCGTTGCGAAACAACGATGCGGTCCGGTTGACCACGGCCCTCTACTTCACCCCGGGAGGCCAGACCATCCACGGGAAAGGCGTCAGTCCGCATATTCCGGTGACGCTGAGCACTGAAGACGACCGCAAACTGACGATCCAGCGCAATCGGATGGAAGGACTGACCGAGGCGGAATTCGAGGAGCAATTCGGGTTCGCCCCGATCCGCGATCGTCAGCTCGGGGCCGCTCTCGACGCCCTCCGGGGCCTGATCCTCAGCGAGATGATCCTGCCGCCCGTCGGTAAGGATGTCTGAGAGATCTCCCGATTGACCCGTGGAAGAGGCCTCTGCCATCCGCCTTTCGGATGGCTTCAAGAGACCGGAGGACCGCGACACAGCGCGGTGGCGACATCCGGATTCTCAGGATTGGTTGTAGCCACGCCGCTGTGTCGGTGTTCCCGAAAGAAAACGGACACCATGACCCAGCGCGGTGGCGACATCCGGATTCTCAGGATCTGTTGTAGCAACGCCGCTGCGTCGGCGTTCCCGATTCGCAGAGAAATGGTTGTCCTGTCCACCCGCAATTCCGGATTCACATCCGGCCTTGGAGGGGTCAGGGTTTGCGGTTCATGCAAATTGACGAAGAGCACGATTCGGATGGCGCGCTCGATGGGCTCATACTGGCCATCGAGACCTCCTGCGACGAATCCGCGGTCGCGCTCTTTCATGGATTGCGCGGCCTGGAGAAGGAATGGATCAGCAGCCAGATCGAATTGCACGGCGCCTACGGCGGAGTGGTTCCCGACCTGGCCAGTCGTGAACACCTGACCAATCTGCCTCTCCTCCTCGAAGAGGTAAGCGAGAATCTTGGTCCGATCCGCCGACCCCGGGCGATAGCCGTCACCCAGGGGCCCGGACTGGCCGGCTGCCTGGCCATGGGTCTTTCGGCCGGGAAGGCACTTGCCCTGGCCTGGAATTGTCCGCTCTTTGCGATCAACCACCTCCGGGCCCATGCCTTCTCCCCTTTCATCGAGGTTCATCGCGGGGATCCCCGGGGATTTCCGGATCGCCTCCAGCGTCTCCTCCCGCATCTCGGCCTCGTGGTCAGCGGTGGCAACACATTGTTGATCCGGCTTGATCAAGGTCCGGTCATCACCCTGCTCGGCGGTACTGTTGACGACGCCGCCGGGGAGGCCCTTGACAAGGGGGCGAAACTCCTGGGTCTCGGCTACCCGGGAGGGCCGCTCATCGAGCGGGCGGCCGTGAGCGGGAAGGCCGATGCCGTGACCTTCCCCCGCGCCCTCCTGCGGGCCGGAAATCATGACTTCAGCTTCTCCGGTCTCAAGACCAGCCTTCGTTATCGAATCGAAAAAATGGATACCGAAGAGGTCACGGCGGCGCTTGCCGATCTCTGCGCCGGCTATCAGGAGGCGGTCGTTGACGTGCTCGCCCGCAAAGTGGCGGCCGGCCTGGCGGACGGAGAATTCCGCAGCATCGGTCTTTCCGGCGGTGTCGCGAATAACCGATCGCTGCGCTCACGCCTCGAAGGAGTCGCAGCCGACGCCGGCGTTGCTTTTCTTGCCGCCCTTCCACGGCATACCGGGGACAACGCCGGGATGATCGCTTTCGCGGCCTGGATGGAGCGCTCCCGGCTGGAGGCCGCCGAAGACTTCGCCGCGACCATCCGACCCGGAGTGGGGATCGAGGACTGAGCCCTTGCTTTCCCGCAGCGGCCGCGCCGGTCTCTGGTCCCGGGCCTCGTCCCGGCCTCAGGTTTCTTCCGTCTCGGGGAAGTCCGCCCGGGTGGTCAGGAGGCTGCTCTTGAGACCGGGCAAATATTCCGAGAAATCACTGCCCTCGGCGGTCTGGCGCAGTGCCCGCTGGACCATGCCCATCCGGGCGTCGAGATTGTCGATCATGGAGACAAAGACCGCCTCGGGAGTGGCCGCCATGACGGCCGCACCCCATTCGAGCTCGCCCTGGTGACTGAGGATGATGTGTTCAAGGCGCTCAAGCAGATCGGGCTCGAGCCTGGCTGTCAGTCCCGCCTTGCGGACCAGCCGATAGCCCAGAACCACGTGTCCCTGCAGGAGCCCGCTGCGGGTCTTTCTGAAGGCGAGGGTGCCTTCGTATTCGAGGGCCTTGCCGACGTCGTGGAGAAGCACGCCGGCCAATGCCAGGTCGGCATCAACTTCCGGGTAGAGTGGCAGGAGAGCGAGGCAGGCCTTTCCCATGTGGACCGTGTGCTCCAGCAGGCCGGATCGGTAGGCATGGTGCATGGAAACTGCGGCCGGCAGGCGAAAGAACCGTTCCCCCAGCTCATCAATGACCATCCGGACCGTTTCCCGGAGTTTGGGATGACTGATCGCCGCCATCAGATCGGCGAAGGCTTTGCTGAGCTCTTCCTGGGATTCGGCAGGAGTCTCGACCAGCTGGTCGGTCCATCCGCCGGCCTCGATGGCCTCGTCGGTCAGGGGAGTGGCGGCGGTCAGGCGCGGCGAGAATCGGCCCTGGTAGTGCTCGACCTTGCCCTCGAGCTGAACGGAGATCCCCTCGGCACTCTCCCGGAAGAGCGCGAAGAGCGTATGGTCGGAGAAACAATTGGCGGTGAAGGAACCGGTGCGGTCGCCGAATTCGATGCTCAGGAAGACGTTGTCATTGCGGGCGGTCCGCTCGGTAACCTTGCGGACGATGAGCACGGCACGAAAGACGGTTCCGTCTGCGAGTGCCGGTGATTTGAGTTCCGCTGCGGTCAGCATGTCCGAAGCCATGAGGCGTCCTCCCGGGCTCAGAAATCGTCCTTCGGGCGATCGCCCTTCGCCGCCCTGGATTCGTCCGATCGGTCTCCGCCGGCCTCGGATTTCGGCTTGCGGGGGCCGCGTCGCCGCCGTCGCGGTTTCTTGGCCGCTTCGCCGCTTGCTTGCGGGCCGGACGAACGGGGTGGGGTGGTTTCAGGTCCGGAGGCCGCCTCGGCCGTTTCTTCCGAAGCACCCCGGGTTGATTCATCGACCGGAGTCGCATTGTCCCCGGCCGCCGGTGGTTTCCGTTTCCGACCGCGGCCGCGTTTGGTCCGTGCCGGTCGCGAGTCCTCCGAGGGCGGGGGAGAGACGGGAGCTTCGCTTCGTTCCACCGCAACCGGGGTCCCGGGCGCGTCAAGCTCGATGTTGGGTGCCGCCGACTCTTCGGGCGGGGTCGAACGGGCGGTCGGGGTCCGGTTGGGTTCCGGCCGTGGAGGCGGCAGTGCCTCGCCCCGCCGGAGGGCATCGTGGCGCTTCACCAGATCGGAGAAAGCGCGGAAGCGCGGATGAGTGGCGTCGGCCAGCATGCTGTAGAAGACCGTCTCGGCAGGCAGAATATGGGTGCCGCTCCGCGTCAGCGACGGGAGGATGAAGGCATCATCCTCCGGGCGCCGTGAAGCCAGGCAATCGCTGAGCAGGGTTGTATCCAGGTCAAGATCGACCGCCTGCAGTGCCGTCTGGTAGATGCAGACAGGTGTCTCCAGGCCGCATACGAGAAGGTGGTAGATGTTGAGCTCCCGCAGATAGTCCTGAAGTCCATTTGCCTGGAGGGCCGAGAAACTCGACTTGCGGAAGACCCGGGCGTTCGGGGCCAGTCGCCGCAGGGACGGCAGCGTCGGTCCGAGCTTCTCGGGAACCTGCTCGGTGAAGATGACACGGATATTGAAAATCCGGGCCGCTTCAAGGGCGAAGGCCACCCGATCGGTGAAGGCCTCCCCGTCCGCCATGACCGGGAGCAAACGCTCCTGGACATCGAGAACGAGCAGGGCGACGGCGTCGAGAAGGTGGTCGTTTTCTTGGGCTCCCTTGGACATCTGCCGAAGTGTGGATTCGTCCCGATCGAGGACAAGACAATTGAGGGAGAGCCGTTTCGGCTTGGCGAACGGATCAGGGGTGAATGATTCCGACTCAAGCGGTCTTCAGGGCGGATCAGCGGGTGTAGACGCGGCGGTCTCTTGCCGCGAATCCTCGTCGGAACGCCCCAAGAGACTGGGGCGACTAGACCAGACAAACCAGGAAGTGGGGAAACGGAACCGGACCTTCTGACGATCGAACGCTCCGGCGGGTCTATGGGAAATACGCCTTCGCGGCGGGCACCTGGATGATTTCCATGTCCGGGAGAATGCAGGCGGTCAGTTTCCCACCGAGGACACAGGCCGTGTCGATGCCCAGCGACGAGGGGGTCCGGTAAATCTCCGGTCGCGGCGTGTGGCCGTAGATGACAAAGGGCGGACCGGACCAGAAATCGGCCCAGACCGGGGCATCGGGTGCCTTGGACCGGCGCTGCGGCCGGCCCGCCGCGTCGATCGTCTGGATCTCCGTGATGACGCTGCGCGGCTGGGTCTGCCAGGCCTGGTGCGGGTGGAAGCCTCCGTGGACGAGAACCGTATCCAATTTGCGGATATAAATGCGGTCTTTCATTCCGGTGAGGTAGGCCCAGTCCTCATCGGCCAGCTGTTTGATCGTCGTGTAGTCGTGCGGCTTGAGGTTTCGGGTCTGTCCGGTATTGTGGTAATGGAGCAGGCGGACCTCGTGGTTGCCGATCAGGGACTGCGCCTTGAGGTCGCGGGCCATCCGGACGACGGCCCGGCTGTCGGGTCCGCGATTGACCAGGTCGCCCAGGAAGATGATCCGGTCGCGCGGCCTGGGGTTGGCGCGGGTGATGAGTTGCTCGAGCTCACGCGCACAGCCGTGGACGTCACCGATGGCAATGATCCTCTTTGGCTCCTTTTCGATCATGGGATTTCTTGGGAGAGCCGGATCATCTGCAAGGCGAAAAAGCGGGTGGCTCCGGCTCTTCCTGATGATTTGCCTCGCGCCGGGAAAACCGGGCACGTTAGATCGCCTTCCAATATGGAATTGAGTCTCCAATCGATTGCCCCGGAATGCCACCTCACCCGCGTGCCGTTTGCGCAAGGGGATCGGATCATCAGCGCCCTGGTGCAGTTGCCGGACGGCGATGTCCGGCGGATCGATCTGCTGGAATCCGCGGAACCATCGATGGAGTGGCCGGGGGAACTGCTCTGTCGCTGGACGGTGGTCTATGAGCCGGAGCCGCCGGCGGAAAACCTCGAGCAGACGATGCGCCTGACCGCAGCCAACCTTTTCTTCGAGTTGACCGCGGTCGGAGAGGATCTCCCGGCGGAGAACTCGGCTCTGGTCCAGTTCCTCGCCCTCATGCTGGAGCGGAAACGGGTGCTGCGGCCCAAGGGGCTTTCCGATGATGGGCGGTGGAAGCTCTTTGAGCACGGTCCAGAGAAGGCGCTTCACCGGGTCCCGGTCGGCGAAGTTTCCTCGGAGTCATTGCTCGCCATTCGTGATCAGCTGGAAGCCGTCCTCGGCGTCACCCCGACCTGATGGTGGAGGGCGGTGCTCCCGCGCCGCCGACCCTGACATCCGGTCCTTCCCCCGCAGGACCCTTCAGATCCTCATGGGAATCCCCCGCCGGGCGAGGAACCGCTTGGTCTCCGGAATGGAAAACGTGCCGAAGTGGAAAATCGAGGCGGCGAGAACCGCACTGGCCCCTCCTTTTTCGAGAACCTCCGCAAGGTGTTCCAGGGTGCCGGCTCCACCCGAGGCGATGACCGGAACCTCGACTGCATCGGCGATCCTTCGAGTCAGTTCGATGTCGTAGCCCACCTTGGTGCCGTCGCGATCCATCGACGTCAGCAGGATCTCCCCGGCTCCGAGCGAGACCCCCTTCTTCGCCCATTCGACGGCGTCGAGCCCGGTGGGACGACGCCCCCCGTGGGAGTAGACCTCCCACCGGTCCGTCCCGGGCGTGCGCTTGGCATCGATCGCCAGGACGATGCATTGGTTGCCGAAACGCCGTGCGGCCGAGGCGATCAGGTCGGGATCGGCCAGGGCCGCCGAGTTCAGGCTGACCTTGTCGGCGCCGGCGTGCAGCATAGAGGTGATGTTCTCGAGGTTTCTCAGGCCGCCGCCCACGGTGAGAGGCATGAAGCACTGCGAGGCGGTCTCCTCAACCACGTGGTGCATGATCTGCCGGTTGTCGGAGGAGGCCGTGATATCGAGGAAAACGAGTTCGTCGGCGCCCTGCGCATCGTAGGCCTTGGCACAGTCGACCGGATCGCCGGCATCCCGCAGCTCGAGGAAGCGGACACCCTTGACCACCCGGCCGTCGGTCACGTCAAGACAGGGAATGATGCGTTTGGAAAGCATGGCGGGTGGTCGGAAACAAACCGTAGTAGACTACGTTTGGTTTTCGGCGTCAAAACAAACCGTAGTTTACTACGTAGGGTTCTTGAGCAAAAAGGGGGGGAGTTCCATCTTGGGGGCCGATCAACGCATCCGGTCGCGGCCTGCTCTCGCGGGTCCCTGCAGCGGCGTGCGGACGGCATCCCATCCCTGCTCCGGCCTTCACCCCCCGATCGGGACGATGTCGGGATCGAAGGAGACCGTCAGGCGATAGACATGCCCCGGGCGCATGATCAGGGGATGATCGCGAACCAGGCTCTGGAGATAGTGAATGTTGCCGTAGGCGCTGCGGTAGGCCGGGTTGTTGGTGACAACGTCCGTTTCATCCCAGACCCCCTGGAAGTCGTCCTTGAGGACGGCGCAGCGCAGACCCTCGGGCCCAAGCGTGGGGGAGGAATCCAGCCGGTAGGTCGAATGCGGTCCCCCGATGGCGAGCATGTAGCGGAAGTGGTCGAGGCGAACCTGGGATTTGACCGTGAAGATGAAGTCGCTGGTCACCTTGTTGCCGGCGAAGGTCCAGCTGACCTTGCAGTTCCCGATGCCCGAGATGACCTTCTCCTCGGTATTGATCAACTCGGGCTGTTCATAGCGGAAGTAGAAGGAATTGCGCATTCCCAGACCGGTGACACAGCGGCGGCCGTAGAAAGCCGGAATGAACTTGTTCTCTCCGATGGTCAGCTCAGGGAGCATGATCGGCAGGTAGACATTGCTCGGCCAGTCAAAGACACCCGGGGAGTGGGGAAAGGTCAGGTGATCCGCCGTGAGTCTGGCGCCGGAACTGGTCAGGGGCATCTGGATATGCAGACCGGACTCGGGATTGCGGTAGAGAAAGACGCCCTGTTCCTTGCGGTTGGACTTGTCGAAGATGACGAAACGTCCGGCCACGCGGGCCTCTTCGCCCGTTCCGACCGCCGGCGTGGGGATCGTCTTGGCGAGACGGGACCATTGGCAGAGGTAGCGCGCGCCGTCGAAATTGGCCATCCGCGTGGTGTGGTTGACCGCAGTGGTCCGCTCCGCATCCCGGATGACGAGATACCCGTGTTCCTGGTCGAGGTAGGTGACGAAAAAGAAGTAGAAGAGCCGCCGGAGGATTTCGTAGTACTGGGTCCTCTGCTCGTCGGGAATCCAGTTGTCGCGGAACGACTGCATCAGAAGGCTGATGCAGTGCATCTGGCCGTAGGCTCCGCCGTGGCTGCTGAATGACCAGCCGAGACCGTCCTGGCGTACCAGATCGGGCAGCATCTTCACATACTTCTCGGCGAAGGTCCTCAGGCTGGGGAGCTTCCGGTCGCGCAGGCTCTGATTGGAGTGGAGCTGCAGGGCCTGGCGGATGAAGACAAACGACATCACCCCGTAAAGGTTGAAAGCGCCTCCTAGGCCATCGGAATGGTCGTCGAAGAAATTGGCTGAACTGGTCTCCTGAATCCGCTCAATGAACCGCTCGATCAGCCGCCCGGTCTCATCCTTCTTGGAGAGCCCGAGGCTGAAACGGGCCACCGCCTTCGAAATGTTGAAGACCTGCCAGTGGTTGTTGTAATCGCTGCGATGGAGCAGGAGTTTGTCGAGGCGCTGGCGGGTTTCGTCGACCAGGCGTTCCCAGACCGGATTGCGCTCCTTGGACGGGCCGAAGGAGAGCAGGCCGAGAGCCGCGTAGGACAGGCCGTTTTCTTCCGCCGGCTCGTAGAAGGCCTGGGCGGTGATGCAGCGTGCGGCGAGGTCGACCAGGTCGATCCCGTTCAGGGTCGTTTCGCCGGTGGCGCGGAAGTATTCGCCGATGGCCAGTGCCGCATGCCCCGGTTCATCGGCTCGTGGCTGTTCACCGGCGACCGGCGAAATTGTGCCATCCTGGTTGATCGAGTCCAGATTATGACCAAGCATGGACTTGGCCATGTCGAGGCACTGTTCGGAAAAGTTCTGCATGAACGGGTTTGTGGCGTGGCGTCGGATCCCCTCAAAAAGCCGTAAACGGCACAGGGAAAACCCCTTTTGTTTCTGTTTCTCCTGCGTTGATCAAGCGTGAATTTCTGAGGCAGCCCCTGAGGTTCGAGAGAAAGCCCCTGCCAGTGCTAGCGGGTAATCAGCCGGATGAATTCGTCGTTGTTCTTGGTCTTGGACAGGCGGGTGACCATGGTTTCGGCCGCATCCTCAATCCTCAGAGGCACGAGGGCCCGGCGGAAGAAGTGGATGGCCTCAAGCCTCGCCGCATCGATGAGGAGTTCCTCGCGGCGGGTTCCGGAGGAGGCGATGTTCATGGCGGGAAAGATGCGCATGTCGGCGACTTTCCGGTCGAGGACCATCTCCATGTTGCCGGTCCCCTTGAATTCCTGAAAAATCATCTCATCCATGCGGCTGCCGGTCTCGACCAGGGCGGAGGCGATGATTGTCAGGCTGCCGGCCTCTTCGGTGTTGCGGGCGGCGGCGAAAAGTTGGCGGGGTTTTTCCAGGGCGCGGATATCCAGACCGCCGGACATGGTGCGCCCGCCGCTGGATCGGGCCGAGTTGTGCGCCCGGGCCAGTCGGGTGATCGAATCGAGCATGATCACGACATCCTTGCCCACTTCGACCAGTCGCTTGGCCCGTTCGATGGCCAGATCGGCCACCCGGAGATGGTTGGCCAGGTTCTCGTCGTTGGACGATGCCCAGACCTCGGCCGGAACGTTGCGTCGCATGTCGGTCACCTCCTCGGGACGTTCGTCCACGAGCAGCATCATGACATGGCATTCCGGGTGGTTCTCGAGCGCCCCAAGGGCGATATCCCGAAGCAAAGTCGTCTTCCCGGTCCGCGGAGGCGCGACAATCAGTCCCCGCTGACCTTTGCCGATCGGGCAGAAGAGGTCCGTCGCCCGGACCGTCATCTTGCCGTCCTTGGTCTCAAGCTTGATCTGCTCCTCCGGCGTGATGGTGGTCAGTTGCGCGAAATCCAGGAGCTTTCGGCGCTCATCGACACTCAAGCCGTCGATCGACTCGATGAAGCGGACCTTGGGGTTGGGGAAGCGGTCGTCGGCGATGGCGGAGGCCACGATGTGGTTGCCCGGCTTCATCTTGAAGCGCCGGATCAGTTCGCGGGGCACGAAAGGATCGGTCGGCCGGGGGCGGCCGTTGCGTTCGGGGTCGAGAAGGGATCCGGTCTTGTTGTTGGCAATCTCGAGGATGCCTTCGACCGTGATGCTGTTCTCGTTTTGATTCGGTTCTGTTTCGTCCATGGATCTGAGCGGAAAGCCTGATCGGAATGCGGCAAAGCACACCTGGCAGACGGGTCCGGAATCGTTCGAACTACTTGCCCGAGTGAACGCCGTTCACTAGGCTGGCAGTGCGAAAGAAATGGTGAACGACGTATCGTTCGGGGAATGAAAAACTGGTGAGGCTTGACCCGATAACTCCTTATGGCTCAATGAAGTCGCCAGGTTCCCCAATTCACTGATAGAAGGTTACCCGATGACAACTCAGAACATCACTTCCGTCGCTGGTGAGAGTAAGAAATTACAACCACCGGCTTCGTTTAAAAGCCAAGCCTCAGTTAAGAGTTTCGCAGAGTATGGTAGACTCTATGACGAGTCTGTCAATGCTCCGGAAAAATTCTGGGCGAAGCAGGCAACCGAGCTGCTCTTGTGGCGGAAACCGTGGAAGAAAGTTCTGCAATGGAAGCCTCCGTTTGCCAAATGGTTCGTCGGGGGCCAGCTCAACGTGGCTGAGAACTGCCTCGACCGGCATCTCGGGACCGCCCGGGAAAACAAGGCGGCGATCATCTTCGAGGGCGAGCCCGGCGACGTGCGCACCCTCACCTACAAGCAACTCCATCAGGAGGTCTGCCGGCTTGCCAATGTGCTCGAGGGCCTCGGACTGAAGAAGGGCGACCGGGTCGCTATCTACATGCCGATGGTTCCGGAAGCGGCCGTCGCCATGCTGGCGTGTGCCCGGATCGGTGCCATCCACACCGTGATTTTCGGTGGTTTCAGCTCCGAGGCGATCAAGGACCGGGTCAACGACTGCCAGGCCTCCCTCATCATCACGGCCGACGGCGGTTGGCGGCGCGGCAAGGTGGTCGATCTCAAGGCCAATGTCGACCGCGCGCTCGCCGGCACCTCCACGGTCAAGAACGTCATCGTCCTGAATCGGACCGGAACGAAGGTCGAAATGGTGCCCGGCCGGGACCATTGGTGGAGCGACCTGATGGCTAAGGCCTCATTCAAGCACAAACCCAAGGCCTTCGACAGCGAGACCCCTCTGTTCATTCTCTACACCAGTGGCAGCACCGGCAAGCCCAAGGGCGTCCTGCACACTTCGGGCGGCTACCTCCTCGGCACGACCATCACGTCAAAGTACGTGTTCGATCTGAAGGAGTCGGACACCTATTGGTGCACGGCGGATATCGGCTGGATCACCGGTCACAGCTACGTGGTCTACGGGATCCTCAGCTGCGGAGCCACCACCCTGATCTACGAAGGAGCACCCAACCATCCGGAACCCGACCGCTTCTGGTCGATCATCGACCGGCACAAGGTCTCCATTCTCTACACCGCGCCGACCGCCATCCGCGCCTTCATGCGCTGGGGCGACGACTACGTCAAGAAGCACGATCTGACCTCCCTCCGCCTGCTCGGAACGGTCGGCGAGCCGATCAATCCGGAGGCCTGGAAATGGTACCACCGCGTCATTGGTGGCGGACGGTGCCCGATCGTGGATACCTGGTGGCAGACGGAGACCGGATCGATCATGATCACCTCGCTCCCCGGCGCAGTCCCGATGAAGCCGGGCTCGGCCACCGTTCCGTTCTTCGGTGTGGTTCCCAAGGTTTTTGATGAGACCGGGGCGGTCGTGCCCAAGAATACGGGCGGCAAACTCGTCATCACCCATCCATGGCCGGCCATGCTCCGGACCCTCTGGAACGACGACGAGCGCTACAGGAACCAGTACTGGGGTGAGTTCAAGAACACCTACTTCACCGGCGACGGCTGCCGGCAGGACCTCGATTCCTATTTCTGGATCGTCGGTCGGATCGATGATGTGCTCAATGTGTCGGGCCACCGGCTGGGCACGGCCGAGATCGAAAGCGCTCTCGTGAGTCACCCCGACGTGGCGGAAGCCGCCGTGGTCGGCCGGCCGGATGACCTCAAGGGCAGCGCCATCGTCGCCTTTGTCACCGTGAAAAGCGGGATCCAGCCGGATGAAGCCCTCAAGCAGACCCTGCGGGCCCACGTCGCCAAGGAGATCGGAGCACTCGCCCGTCCGGATACCATCCGGTTCGCCGCGGCCCTCCCAAAAACCCGAAGCGGCAAGATCATGCGGCGACTGCTCAAGGAGATCGCGGCGGGTGGCGCCGTCACCGGCGATACCACAACCCTCGAGGACTTTGCCGTCCTCGCCACCCTGAAGTCCGAGTAGGGGCAGAAGAAAGATCGGAGATCGGCCTCCGGCCTCGAGATAGATCGAAGGTCAGAGATCGGCCTATTCCCGTGTAGCCCCGGCACTCCGTTGCCGGGGTTCCGCCGCAAATTGAAGGCCAGGCACTCCACCACCCGGCACCCTTGTGTTAAGTCGCCAGCGTCGGCACCCCAGAATCTGCACCCCAGCGCTGACTCGACCCTGAAACCCCGGCCCCTGTGCCAGTCGGCGGAGCCCCCCGCCCCGCTCCAGCCGATCCGCTCCCTTACCCATTCCGGGCTTAGGTCCAAAGCCCATTTGTAACATAATACGTTACAAACTGGATTAATTTGTTTATCACCAATAGGATAATTCATCACACTCGTGATGGGTGGCAAACGAGGCAGTCCTGCCAAACCGGCCGTAGGCGCATCTCCAGAACTCCCGCGCGGGAGTTTTGTAACCCAATACGTTACAAATCTCCGGATCGCACGGGAAAATCGAATCCACCGTGAGGAGTCGCTTGGATGCGATATGGTTTGCGCATGCTTTGGGCCCCTCTTCTCTAGACCCTCCTGCACAACGGGCCTTTGTAACGTATTATGTTACAAATTGCCTTGGAATGACGGAGTTTAGCAAGCGGTGCACGAGGAGGAGGGGTGGAAAGGACCGGAGGCCTGGGCTTCGATTGATTGAGAACGCGGGGATTTGTAACGTATTATGTTACAAATGGGTCGGGTGCTGGAGGGGTCTGAAGGGGGGCAGTATGGTCGGTTGGGGGGCGTGTTGGCGGGGAGGGGATTGTAGATTTTGGGGGATTTCGGTGGGTTGCCCCTGAAAACAAGGTCTTGGCCTTTGGCTCGGGAGGGGTATAGAAACCAGACTCCCCGACGATTCGATAATCAGACTTCAACGCTCGATGGCCTATTCTTCCGAGATCAACCCGGTCCGGTTCCCGGTCCCTACATCCGTTCGTCGGATGCGGTCGGGCAGGGGTGATCGCGGTTGGACCCTGATCGAGATTCTGATGGTCCTGACCATCATCGCGATTCTCGTAGGCATTACGCTGGGGGTGTCGACGGGTGTTCATCGGCGAACGGCCATCGGTCGAGCGAAGGCGAATCTGGCGGTGTTGAGCACGGCACTGGAGGCCTACCGGACCCAGTATGGAGACTATCCTTGGATTCCGGCCGCCTTCCCCTCTGGAATCTCCAGCAATGAAGAGCTTCTCTTTAATGCACTGGCCGGGAAAGTGGGTCCGAAAGGTGCTTCGCTGAACGGGAAGGTCTTTGTCGATCTTTCGCGGATGAATCTGCAAAATGAGACTCTCCCGGACCCCGGTAATTCTCTTTCGGTATCCAATACGTTTATTGACCCATGGGGCCAATCCTTCCGCTATTTCCATAAGGAGGAAGGAAGTGAGGGCGATTGGGACAGCCCTGCCTTTCGTCTGTTTTCGGTCGGGGTCGACGGACTCTCCGATGATCCGGATTCTTCCGGCCTGGTGGACTACGAAACGGCCAAGAACCTCGATAATGTGTATGCCGGGAAGAATTGAGGTTGAATCGATTCATGGTTCGAAAGCGCGTGGATTCACGCTGATCGAGCTTCTGGCTGTCATCGGCCTGATTACCGTCATTCTTGGTGTTCTTTCCTTCTCACTCGAAGGAGGTGGAACGGCAGTGGGTCTGCAGAATGGACAGGCGATGGTGAGTTCACTGGTCTCGGCGGCAAGGGGCAAGGCGGCCTTGACCGGAAATGGATCGCGCCTTGTACTTGTCGCCGACGCCGACCATCCCAACGAGTATCTTCGCTGTCTGGCTGTTCTATACATAGATCAATCGGGGAGTTGGGTCCAGAATGATGACTTGGTCTACCTCCCTGAGAGTATCGGTGTGGTTCCTCCGGATTCCGTCACCGTGCCGGTGGTCGACGGGATTGTCTGGGGAACGGCTGAAGTATCCGAGTTTTCATCGGGTTCGACCATGTCGGTAGAAATCGACGGACATTTGATGGATTGCTGGTACGTGTCATTCACCTCCAGAGGGACGGTTGATGGGTCGGGGTTGCAGATCGTGCTTTCCACTGTTCAGCGAACTGCCGACGGCTTTGCCTTTGATAATCCATCCAATATGAGGGGGCTCAGAATCAGCAGTTATGGTGTCCAGACATTGATTGATGGCGCTGACGGCTTTCCATCGGGATGATCAAGGGGCTGGATAAGGGTTTCTCACTGATCGAAGTCGCCCTAGCGGTGGGCGTCATGGCGTTGGGCATGGTCGCGGTGGTCGCCCTGATCGTTCCGAGTGCTGGACGTGGCGTGGAGGTTTCCGATGCAGCCACCGCGGCCCGGTTGGTCGAAGGGATCAATCAGGAACTCAGGCGTATCGGGTTTGAAGAGGTCAGGGATGCCGTTGTTGGATCGGGGGGCGGTGAGAACAATCTGATCTGGTTGGTCGCGACCAAAGACGGAAGTCGAATCCTTCGGTCTGGCCGCACACCCGGAGAGGCAAGTCCGCAGGATTGGGATGCCGAAAACAGTCTTGCTGAGACCATCACTCCCGGGATTGCCCAGCGTGATCGTTATTTTCTGATCGGACTTTCGCGTTTGACGACCGTTGCCACCGACCCCCTGTATTACACAACGGCCCGGGGATTTCTGGCTCTAAAGGTCATGGTCACCTGGCCCTATATGGTTCCGAATGACGAGGGGGATTACGACGGTGTCACTAATTGGAATGACCCCAAGGTGGCCGGTGTAGAGGCGGATGAAAAGCAGCGGACATCCCTTCTTCTGACGGCCTCTGTGCGCAGATGAAGATGGAATACCGTTCCGTATTTCCGAGAGAGGTTGATCGGGACAACCGACAATCCGGATTCACACTCGTCGAGCTGATGGTGGCTTCGGGAATCACCATCTTTCTGGTCAGCCTTTGGTGGCCATGATCTCGGCGGTCACTTCAGGTTGGCAGAGAATCCAGGGGTCACTATCAACGGAATCGCAGGCTAGGCTGATTTTGGACCAGTTGGCCTCGGATCTGGAGGGCGCCGTTTTCAAGCCGGATGGAGCGGTCTGGCTGGCGTTTTCCGTAGAGACGGCGGCCGTTGCGGATACCTATCTGGACAGCCACGGATGGCAGTATGAGCTACGAGCTTCCCTGCCATCGCATACCGTCCTGATCAAACCGGCGAATGATGATCCCGAGAGCTTGACCTTGAATGCGCCAGATCTCTCCGACGCTCGCTACGGCCAAGCGGGGGGGTGGTTGCGATTCTTCACCGGTCATCAGGATTCCAATACGGAATTGCGTGATCTCTCGGCACCTACCGCCGTGTCCTATCAGATTGTACGGCGAAATGTATCCGGCGGGAACAACAACAATCCGGATTCTAATCCCGCCGAAATCCGCTATCTTTTCTATCGGTCGGTAGTCAGACAGACTTCATCAGCAAGTGGTCGCGATGGGTCCTTTGAGACGGGATTCGACCTGACAATGACAGCGGGAACGGGCTACTACGATGCGACTGACAGTTACGAGGGCGATCCTGGAAATGTGATCAAGCCGCATACGAATTCACTTCTTGCAAACAACGTGATCGATTTTGGGGTTCGTTTTTATGTTCTGGACGGAGGCGGCCTCCGGCTGGTGTTTCCGGCGGATGGATCCGGAGGGTTGGCCAATCAAGTCGTCGATCCGGATCATTTGGCGACGGTTTCGGTCGCCGGGGATGCGGGGCGGTTTCCTGATGTGATCGAGGTGATGGTCCGGATTCTGACCGATGAAGGGGCCCGCGAAATTCAGAATTTGGAAGCAGGGCGAATTGAGGGGGATTGGTGGGAGATCGCTGATGCGAACTCCCGTGTCTTTACTCGGCGGATCCAGACCGTCGGACGCTTTCCCGTGCGATGAAGGAACGAGACGAAAGCGTGACCGGGGCTGGCGGGTGGAGTCCTGCAGGCAGAAAGAGAGGATTTGCCCTCATTCTGACCATTTCACTGCTGACTTTTCTTATTCTGCTTCTCGTTTCGGTAGCGGCTTTGACCAAGGTTGAATATGCAGTCGACCGCAATTCCCAGAGCTATGCCCGGGCCCGACAGAATGCCGTATTGGGACTCAATACGGCGTTGGGCCAACTTCAGCAGTATGCGGGTCCGGATCAACGGGTCACGGCGAGAGCAGAGATTCTGGACGCGGATCCGGATACACCTCAGGTGCATGAGGATGGAGTGTATTCGCCGAACTGGACGGGAGTGTGGGATGCCGCGGCGGCTGCGGCCGGTCCATTGACCTGGCTGGTATCGGGCAACGAGGTCGATGGAGCGCCCACTGCGCTTGCCCCGACAGTTCTCATGGCGGAGCCGGCATTTGACAATGAGAACATCTGGCTTCTCCACAACACGGTCTTCTATGATTCCTCCTACGTTGATCCCGAGAGCGATCCTCGAATTATCGTGAGACGGGTCCCGATTCAATCAGGCGGGATCCCAGGGCTTGCCCCGGGCGAGGTCGCGACATTTGGGCACTATGCCTATTGGGTGGGTGATGAAGGGGTCAAAGCCAGCATTCGATCCTTACGTCCGGTGGATGTTTCCGGGAATCGGCGCCAGGACTGGGACCAGCAGCGTAGACCACGTGTCAGGTATGAGGATGTGTTCGCGGAGATATCCGGTCCCGAATCCGTCGATACGATCGCATCACTCAGCAAACTCACGACTCCCAATCAACTGGCTTTCGTCGATTCGATTACCCGAGCGATTGTCAGGCGTCGCTTTCACGAATCGACCGTTGAGTCATTCGGCCTCTTGGTGAATACGGATCTGGGCGGTCTGAAGGCTGACCTGAGTGATCCTGCATCCCTGGATCCTCAAGCCGCCTGGTTCGCTCTCGCTCCAATCAGCCCGCCGGGAGTGGATATTGACCTGCCGGAGTTTCACACCGCTCCATTTGCCTGGTCGGGAGTTGATTTGTCCAGTGCTGTCGATGGCCCCGTCAACCTGGTAGCACCTGTCGTCTCCGAACTGGAATTGGTGATACAGTTTGATTTCCCCCTTTTTCCGATTCCGGATCTTGTAAATGTTACTTTTCAGGTCGAGTTCTGGAATCCCTATGGTGCAGATCTCTTGCTCGGGCCGTCGGATCTTCGGTTTGAATTCCGCAATCTGCCGGATTTTGAGATTGTCCATGGATTCGGGAACAGTCGGCTCGATTCGATGGAGACAATCAACAGCTTTCCTGGCGAAACGGCGGCAGTCCTGGTTGTTCCAGTTGCAGGCGGGATCGATCTGGGCGGGGGAAAGGTCCTGGTGGTGTCCGGGACCCCGTTGTCGGTGTCCGGGTCGCCCCTCTCCGGCATCTCCCCCAGGAACTCTTCCGGGGCTGTTTTCAACGTACTTCCGTCGTCGACGATGACCACGGTTCCACATGACGGATCGGGCTTCCGGCCGATCGAAATTGTCGGGCGATTAGGTTCCGAAGATTCCGACCCGGTTTTCTTTCGCCAGGTGGTGAATCCTCCGGTCTCACTGACCAGCAGCAGTGCTCGCTACCATCATTGGCGATTGAGCAGTCGAATCCGGGATCCCTCGGGCTACGATGATGCTGATCCCTATCAGGATCCCCGGCAGCTTGGTTTGAAGGAAGGTGCCACGGGAGATTTGCTGAGGTCGACAAGCGTGCTCCTTGGCGATGGCTCAAGCACGGATTTCAATACAACTGACGACCTGCTGAACGATGGGGACCGGGTCGTGCTGTTTGACCTCCCAATGCGTACCAATCTCTCGCTGGGAGCGCTTCAGAATATTCCCGAGTATCGAAGTGTGGATGGCGAAAACACACCGATTCTTGAATGGGGCAACCTATATGGGGCCGATAAGTTTTCCACCCTCGATGAATTGTTTGTCTCCAGTTTCAACTACGGTGCGGACTCCTCGGCCAGTGTTTCGCTGGATGACTTCGAGGGTACGGTTTACTTTCGGCCGATCCTCTCTGCTTCGGGTGAGTTGCCGACCAACGGAGATATTCAGGATCATGCCGCGGCAAACCTGCTGGTCTCAGGCATGTTCAATATCAATTCGACGTCTTTTCTTGCCTGGCGGGCGGCTGTGGGCGGAAGTTTTTTTGATGGAAACTGGCGCTATTGGGATGGCAGTTCGGTCGTTTTGACCAACATGAATCGGGCCTTCTTCCGGTTGCCGCACACCGGTTCAAACCTTGGAGCAGCCTATGTCCTGAATCCTGAGGGAAATCCGTGGATCCAAGGTGTCCACGAAATCGAGAATGACGGCCAAGTTGATGAAATGGCCCGGTTTATTGTCGAAGCAATCAAGACCAGGGGGCGCCCCTTCGGAAGTCTTCAGGAATTCGCGGCCTCCGGTATTCTGGAACAGGCGATTGCGGCTGTGGGAAGTGAACCCGATCCCTACGCCGACCCTCCGACGAATCCCTCAGATTTGCCGTTGAACCCGGACGTCTCGGACCTTCCGTTTTTTGCCACTTCGAGACTGACGCAGGCGGATGTCCTTGGGAATCTGGCACCATTTCTTTCGGCGAGGTCGGACACCTTCTTGATCCGTGCGTATGGGGATGCCGTGAATCCGATCACGGGTCTGACCGAAGCCCGGGCCTGGTGTGAGGCACTCGTTCAGCGGTTGCCGGAGTACGTGGATCCGACGGAGAATAGACCTTGGGAGGCGCCGACCGGTGTCAATGCCACTTTCGGCCGGCGTTTCGAGATCGTCTATTTCCGGTGGCTTTCGCCGGATGATATCTGAGGAGTTGGCCGTGGCTTTGGAGGCCATTGGTGGCTCGGACCGAGGTCCGGCCCTACGTGGGACGATACTGAGGGGGGGAAGCGATTCCTGGTTCGGTCAGAAGAACCAGCGGAAGCGGGCGTTCAGGCGGCGGGGGAGGACCGGGACGCCGTGGTAGATGCCGGGGACGATGGAGGTCCAGTGTTCGTCGTTGAAGAGGTTGGTGCCGGTCACCGTGAATTCCGCCCTGGGCCAGCGCCAGCCGGCCCAGGCTGAGGCGGTCACCCAGGCGTCCTGGGTGAAAGTGGGATCGCTGGATTCCTCGTAGGGTACGGGTCCCATGACCTGGATCTGGACACCCGCCGCGAACCCGAGGTCGGGGCGGTAATCGAGGCCGAGATTCAATCCGTATTCAGGAACATAAGGCACCTTTTTGCCGCTGTAGTCGGTGCCGGTGAAGGGATCGATGTAGTCGTAGAAGACGGCGTGGGTCCAGGAAGCGCGTCCGCTCAGGGTGAGGTGTTCGCGAAGTTCGTGGTGCCCGGTCAGTTCAGCGCCGTAGATGTGCGTGCTCTCGGCGTTGCGGACCAGGTAGTCGGTCTCGGTGAAGGAGCGCTCGATCTGGGTGTCGTTTGAAAGCGTTGTATAGGCGGTGAACTCGATGGTGCGCTCCTTATCCGATGCGAGGCTGCCTTCGAGGGTCCAGGTTCGTTCCGGTTCGAAGCCCACCAGGTTGGCGCGGTCGGAGAATGAGGAGTAACCGCCCGGTTTCCACCCGGATACGAGGGAGACCGACCAGGGCATCCCGGCGTCAATCGGACCGTCGAGTCGCAGAAAGGGCAGGAAGGCCGTATCGGTCTGGCTCTCATTGACGTCGGGTGCGGGGGGGACGGTGGAAACCCGGTCCATCGAGCTCTCCTGGACGTCCACTTTCAGGCCGAAAGTCGGGCGCATTCCCGAGATGGGTTTGAAGCGGACCGCTCCGTTGGCGAGCAGGCCGCGGGAGTTGAGATCGGTCTTCGACCATTCGATCGGACCGAATCCGGGGATGGAGCGGACAACGTCGATGGTCCGGTTGATGCCGCGGAGGGCGAGGCCGGTCGTCCAGGAGGTGTCTTCGGATGTATCGAGCGATTCCACCTGGAATTCCTGGGAGAAGAAGCCCGTTCGATTGGTCAGATCGGAAAAGAGGGTCGGGGGAAGGACAATGGTGCCCCGATAGGGATCGAGGTTCCAGTATTGGGCGGCCGTCGTACTGGTGAAGCGGAGGGCTTCGTTGGCGTGCTCAAAGGCCAGACCGAAATGGAGGTTGGTCAGTCCGGTTTCCCCTTCGGTCGGCCGATCGACTTTGTATCCAGGGGTGCTAAGGGGGACGAGAGGCTGGACGCCGTCGTCGGACTTTTCGCCGATGAGCTGGACGACGAGAGAGGAGCGGTCACCGATCCCCCACTGCATCCGGGCTTCGCCGTGGAGGGACTCCTTGAAGTCGGGTCGGGTGTCGAGGGCGGTATTGGTGAGGCGGCCGTCATCCTGCGACCAGGAAAGGAAACCCAAAGCGGTGCCGCCGGCGAAGGCTCCGTGACCTTCCGCCCGGATGGCCTGGGCGTTTCGCTCGCCGACTTCGACGGTGAGGAGGCCGCCGGGGCCAACGGCGTCGGCATTCTGCGGCCCGATGTCGATGCGTCCGCCGGGTTGGGTGGACTGGATGGACTCGAAAGAACCGGCTTGGGAGCGGGCGATACGGATGCCGGCCGGCTGGGCGGAGAAGACGGCGTAGGCGGCGGCAATGGGGAACTCACCGTAGCGCAGGTCGATGACCGGAGAACTCATGATCGGCGTGCTGGTGACACCTCGTGCGGCCACCGGATCGGTGAAGCCGCGGACGCCGTTGTCGTGCTGAAGCAATCCGGGGATTTCAGAAAGCAGTTCCCGGGTGGCACCGATGGAAGCACCGCCGTTGGCGATCTCGGAGGATCGGCCAGCGGGTCCGTCGAGTCCCTCGAGCCGTCTGGATTCGATCGCATACGGCTCCATCTGGACCGGTGGATCCTCTTTGACTTGGGCCAGGAGGGTGGTGGCGACGAGGAGGAAAGGAACGAAGCGCTGAGGCGGGAGAATGGAAAAGGGAGAGTTAATGGGACCGCAAATCTACGCGTACCGAGCGGAGCGACAAGTTCACAAGAGCGCATCAGCCCGAATCCGGAAGAAAGGAATTGGGATAGGGAACTGCCAAGAAACGAAGAATCGTAAGGTCGGAAGAGAGGAATCCGGGTGGATGCAGGCCACAACAAGGCACCAAGAATCACAAAAGGGAGAGGGGGCAGGAGGCTGTCAGAAAAACTACAGAGAACCGACGAATCACAACGGCGGAATGTCCCGCTCTGCCCTCCGCCCTCTGACCTCTTTTTCACCGTCCTCTAGTGGTCAGACACGCATGATCTGACGGGTTGGGCAGGAGAGGCTTACGCCTCGATTCTTGTCCAGACCGGCTCTGGATCGAGGCGTAAAGCCTCTCCTACATACTCTCGTGGATACCAGGTACCCATCAGTTGATCAGCGTCAGTCCTCTAGACCGTCTTGATCAGGACCTTCGGGTTGCGCTTCATCTTGTCGAAAGTGATCTGGCGCGATGCGGGAAGCACATCCCGATCGGCTTCGCGGAATCCGCAGATCAGGCTGAAGAAGGTGAAGCTCTGGGTGGAGAGCGCGATGACATTGCGGGCGCCCTTGGCCTTGGCTTCCCGGATGGCGTAATCGACCATTTTGCGACCGGCCCCCCGCCCATGGTAGAACGGGGCCACGAAGAGGGATCCGATTTCCGCGGTATCCGGTTGTTCGGGATAATAGGTCAGGGAAACGCAGGCGAAGAGATTGCCGTCGATTTCCAGCAGGTAGAAATTGTCGATATTCTTCTCAATCGTCTGCTGAGTACGGTAGGCCAGTTCCTCGCGCAGGACGGCACCCTTGGTCAGATTGTGGATGGCCCGCACGTCGCGCCGGGTCGCCCGACGGATCTGCCGGTAGTCATTGGCATAGATGAGCGTGCCAACGCCTTCATTGGAGAAGAGCTCGTTGAGGAGGCTGTCATGGACCCGCCCGTCGATGACGTGGACCCGGGGGATGCCGGCGCTGACGGCCTTGACCGCGTACTCGATCTTGCTCCGCTGCTTCGGGTTGAGCTTTTCTGGATGTTTGGCGGCCAGGGCCTCCAACTCCTCGGCCGGGATGTCCCGCCGGAGGTTGTCTCCGATCTCAAGACCGGAATAGGGCGCGAGGAAGATGACCTTGGTGGCTCCAAGCGCCTTGGCGACTTCAACCGCGAGCATGTCGCTGTTGATCCGGAAAGTCTGGCCGTCGCGGCTGAAGCCGATCGGCTGGATGATCGGGATGACGTCGGACTTGATCAGGTGGGCGATGAAGTCCTGGTCGATACGGTCGACTTTGCCGCTGTGCTGTTGATCGACGCCCTTGACCACGCCGACGGGGACGGACCGGACGGCGTTGGTGATGCTGCATTTGAGGCCGGCCTGGGTCAGGCCCTCGAGGATCTTGTGGGAAACCCGTGAGGAGGCGCGGATGGCGAGGTCGAGGGTGTCGGCATCGGTCAGTCCTGAGCCGTCGACGTTGCTGATGGCGATCTTCCGGATGACGGAGAGTTCACGCAATTGATGGCCAATGCCATGGACGAGGACTACGCTGATGTGCAGGCTGCGAAGAACCGCGATATCGAGGAGCAGGTTGGGCAGGTTCTCGTCGGCGACGATGCTGCCATCCATGGCCACGATGAAGGTCTGACCCTGAAACCGGGGCACGTAGTTGAGGATTCCCCGAAGGTCGGTCGGCTTGATGATGGAAACGGGCGTGGGAGAACCTGGGCTCATGAGGGGCGGCCGTTTTGCGGCGGAGATGGGAGATGGTGGACGGGGGGATTGGCGGCTTTGCCGCTGGTGGACGGTCGACTGTGGACTGAGAACGGGAGACGGATGCTCCGGGGAGGGGAATTGAAGAAGATGACTGAGATCTGATGGCGGAGGGCGGAGGGCGGAGTGGAAGAAGAGGTCGGAGGTCTGAGATCAGAGGTCGGTGGACGGATTCTTCGAGGAAGAGGACGTCCGGCTAATCGGGGATACGCCGGGACAATGAGGTCGGAGGTTGAAGAAGAGGTCTGAGATCAGAGGTCTGAGGTCAGGCGTCGGAGAAGTTTTGGTCCGCTAATCTTCGCTAATCCTCGCGAATTTGGAAGAGTGGAATTTGGGGCGGGTTCTCCGGGTCCTGCCTGCCTTATTCCCAGGTCCACTCGTGGACGGCTTCTTCGGTGTAGAGGGCGACGGAAAGAGGTGCGGTGATGGGTGCGTCGCCCTGGGTAAGCCGGAAGACAAGCCGGGTTTCGGGACTGCGGGGTGGAGCGGAAGGATCCTTCTTTGACACGACCGCCAGGATGATGAGTCGGCCCTCCTTGAGGTAGCCCTCCAACTGGATCGGATCGCCCTGATCCGGGTCTGGTGTGATCGCGACCCGGATGCCGGTGCCTTCATCCGGGTAGGACTCGACCCTGGCGACGGTCGGGATGAGGCGGGGGCGTTTCGGGATGGCGGAGACCAGTTCGACCGGCAGCTCGCGATCGAGCCGATCCTCGAGCGGGCGAGTGCTCACCTGCACCGGGTTTTTTCCCTGAGGGAGATCCCATGAATCGGTTGTCTCCACGGTGAGCCATTTCCAGCCATTCATATCGAAATCGAAGAACCGGCTCTGCCGTTCCTGGGCTTCCTCGTAGGGTTGGTGGGGTGCCTCCTCCTTGCGGAACTCCACGTTGACCAGGGTGTAGATGACCATGAAGGCGGCAATGGCGATCACCACCCAGGTCATGGGCCAGGGCTTGCGGGTTTTTGGAGGTGTCTCGCTCATCAAAACCAGAACCTTGTGTAGATCGCATCGATCGAAGCAAGTCTGGCTTTGTCCTTCCGTGTCTCTTTGGCAGGATGTTGTCTTCAGAATTGCTCGCGCAGAGACGCGGAGACGCTGAGGATTTTGGTGTGGCCATTCCTCAGTAGGTTCCTGTCCCTCCTCCGCGCCTCTGCGTCTCCGCGCGAGAAAATTCCCCTTCTATCTGCTCGCCCTGGGGTGCCAGATCATGAGAAAAGTGACCTTTTCGTAATGAAGCTCTGGACCCAAACTCTCATTCCCACTCTCAAGGAAAGCCCGGCCGAGGCCGAGATCACTTCCCACAAGCTGCTCATGCGGGCCGCCCTGGTGCGAAAGCTGGGAGGGGGCCTTTATACCTTCCTGCCGCTCGGTCTGCGGGTCCTGGAGAAGGTCAAGCAGATCTGCCGGGAGGAGATGGAGGCGGCCGGGGGGATCGAGATCCTCATGCCGGCGGTGCACCCCGCCGAGTTCTGGGAAAAGGGACCCCGCTGGAATGCCGTCCGGGAAGTCATGTTCAGCGTCTCCAGCGCCGGGAAGGGCGCCCGTGCCCCGGCCGAGCCCCAGTACGTTCTGGGCCCCACCCACGAGGAGGTCGTCACCCCGCTGATGGCCGGCGAGGTGTCCTCCTACCGTGACCTGCCGCGGAACCTGTTTCAGATCCAGACCAAGTTCCGCAACGAGATCCGTCCCCGCTTCGGCCTGATGCGGGCCAAGGAGTTCGTCATGAAGGACGGCTACAGCTTTGACGTGGATGACGATGCGGCGACCGTCAGTTATCACAAGATGGTCGAGGCCTATCGTCGCTTCTTCAGCCGGTGCGGACTGCATTTCATTGCCGTCGAAGCCGACACCGGGGTGATGGGGGGTAGTTTCTCCCATGAATTCATGGTTCCCGCCGACATTGGTGATGATGATGTCGTCTATTGTGATTCGAGCGGCTACGCCGCCAATCGGGAGAAGGCGACCAGTGGGATCGTGCCGGGGGATCTTCCGGAAGCGGCTCCGGCCGGCCCGATCGAAGAGTTTGCCACTCCTGGGGTGACCACCATCGCGGGCCTGGAAGCACAACCCTATGGGGTGAAGGCGGAGGACCAGTTCAAGACCCTGGTTTTCATCGGCGACGGCAAGCCGTTCGCGGTGGTTTTGCGCGGGAGTGACGAATTGGAGGAGGCCAAACTCGGTGCTCTCGGCTTCGAGGTCTGGCGGGCGGCCACGGCCGAGGAGATCGAGCCGGTCATGGGCGCGCGCCCGGGCAGCCTGGGTGTGGTCCGGGGAACGATCCGCAACCGTGGCGCTCTGGCGGGGGTCTTTGCCGATCACGCGGTCAAGCTGGTCGGCAACGGGGTGACCGGGGCCAACCGCGAGGGATTTCACGTGCGCAATGTCAATGTGAGCCGGGATCTGGATCTGGATCGTTTCGGCGATTTCCGCCGGGTTCGGGCGGGTGAACCGTGCCCGCTTTCCGGCGAGCCCCTGGAGATCCGGCGGGCCATCGAGGTCGGCCATGTCTTCAAGCTGGGCACCAAGTACAGCGAGCGTTTCGGGGCCGTTTACACGGATGCGGAGAAGCAGAGCAGGCTGATGGTGATGGGGTGTTACGGTATCGGGATCAGCCGGACCCTGCAGTCGATCATCGAGCAGGGCAATGACGGTGACGGGATCATCTGGCCCTGGTCGGTCGCACCCTACCAGGTGCTCATCACCCTCCTGGATCCGAAATCGGAGGAGGCCCATGGGATCGCCATGATCCTGGCCGCCGCGGCGGAGAAAGCCGGCGCCGATGTCCTGGTCGATGACCGGGACGAGCGCCCGGGCGTCAAGTTCAAGGACGCGGACCTGATCGGCATCCCGCTGCGGATCACGGTCGGCGCCCGGGGACTGAAGGAAGGAGTCGTCGAATTTAAGTGGCGCGCCGAGAAGGACGTGAAGAAAATCGGCGTCACCGAGGCGGCCGCGCATCTGGCGGCCGAGGTCGCGCGGGCATCAAGTGATGGGTGACGTGGGCGAACGAGAGTGGGATGGGTTGAGCCCGTCGCAGGAATGTGGCGACGCCGCCGGGCCGGCGTGTGGTCTGTTTCCGGGGCACTTCGACGCAGCGAAGTGGCTACACATGGATTCTTCGAACGGGTTGATGGATCGAGGCATAAAGCCTCTCCTACAGATTCGAGACAGGCGGACCATCGTCGTCCACCGTCCACTGTCCTCCGTCGACCGTCCTCCCTCCACTGCCCAAGCGGCCACTCCGGCGGCGACGCCGGAGATAAAGACGGTGGAGAAGACCGCCCTCGCCAGTGTCTGGAAGGTGGTGGTCCTGAACGATCCCGTCAACCTGATGTCCTATGTCGTGCTGGTCTTCAAGAAGGTCTTCGGATTCAATGACACCAAGGCGCGCAAGCACATGCTGGAAGTTCATGAGCAGGGGCGTTCGGTCGTCTGGTCGGGCCCGCGGGAACGCGCGGAAACCTATGTCTACACCCTTCAGGAATGGCATCTTTCCGCCATCCTCGAACAGGATGAACGCCATTGAACTGAAGCTGAACCAGGCGGTGGTTGCGCCGCTCCTCGACTTCATTGCGCCGGTCCTGAAGCGTCTCGAGCATGAAGCGGCCATCGCCCTTCCGCTGGCCGAGGAGGACGAGGAACTGGCGGAGATCTGGTGTCATGGATTGATTCATACACAGATCGACGACTGCCGGCACCTGATGGGGATTTTCGGTGATGATTTCCGGGATTCGGGATTGGTGGTCATCGATATCGCCGAGGTGGACCGCGTCCTTCGGGCGGCTTCGGCCATCCGGCTGAAGGTGCGCGAGGTGCTTCTCACCCATATTCCCGATTCCGCCCTGGAAGGCGCGGACTTCGACTTCGAGTCATTGCCGGAACCCGACAAGACCGGCTTTGAGGTCTACCTCTTCTTCGCCACCTTCCAGGAAGTCATCATCCGGCATCTGGATGAGGGCAGGTAGGGTGGGGGAGAGCGAGCAGAGCTCGCGAAGATGGCAGATGGGAGGGGGCTGGGCGGGGACAGGCCGAAGATGAAAGACCGCGGCGAAAGCACCAGGAATTCGGTAAGCACTTACGTTATTTTTTTGGACGAAGACGCAGAACTTTCTTCACAGGTGGATCTCAAAGGCCAATCATACCTTCGGGTGTGGAATGAATGATGGAAAAGGTCCCCTGCACATTCTGCGGCCTTCCGGTCCGGGTAAAGGGACACACGGCTGATCAGCCGGTTTTCTGCTGCTCGGGCTGTGCCCTGGCGGCCCAGATCCCGTTGGGCAATGGAGACCTGCCTGTGTCGCGTCAGCTGGTGATATCCCTCGGGGTCGCCTTTGCCTTCTTCAACCAATTCCTTTTCTGGGCCCTGGCCGTGGCCTTACGCGGGGAGCAGCGGGCGGAACTCGCCTTTCGTTTTGACGTGCTTGCCGTCGTGGCGGGTGGAGTGGTCCTGGCCGCCGGACTGGTGTTGCTGGCGAAAGCCCCGGTTCGCCGCTGGGGTGATTGGCTGGGCCTGGTGATCGCACTGGGTTTGCTGGGGGTTGGCATCCGGCTGTCGGCGTCGGTCAGCTTCGCGCGCGGTGTGATCTGGATCCTGGGAGCGAATGCCGTTCTTCTGGGATTCCTCGGCCGGGGATGGGTGAAGCGATTTCTGCGGCGAGGTGGACGAAGCCGGTGATCGCGGAAGGCCGGGAGTCAGATTGATTCACGAAGAGGCGCGGGAGAGACACAAAGAAGGGAAGAAGGGAAGACGGGTGCTTCGGGGGTTTTACAGGAGGGAACAGCGGGAACCGGAGGCGCTGCTTCGGGGTGGCTATTCTGATGTGATGGATGCTTCGGATTGGGATTCAACTCGAAGGTAACCCTTCGACAGGCTCAGGGCAGGCGAAGTGAAGGAGTGGCTATTTGAACTCGAAGGTAACGAAGGAACGAAGGCCTCCTGCTCTTAGAGCCATACAGCTCGGAGAGCCGCGGCTTGAGGCGCCCTTGCTTCGCCGGGCCTGGCCCAGTCAGGCACGATCGCCGGAGCCCAGGAAGGGCCGAAAGCGCGTTGCGGGTTTAGGGCTTTTTATGGCGGGTTTTGTGGGGATTTCCCCTCCCTTAGCGCGATCGTTCATTCAGATTTGACGGGGCTTTGCCGATAGGTAGGGTTAAGGCGCACCCTGCAGTGTTCGAGGTGTCTGATAACCGCTCTTTGCCTACTTTTCTTTACAGGGGGCTGTCCCTCTGGCGTCGATGTTATGCCGTTCATCGGAAAACTGAAGCGCCGGAGAATGTCCCCACCTTAGCTTAAAATGGATAAGAGCCATTTGACATACGGCACAACGTGGGGTGCGCTTTTTTTTCTAGGACAGTCTCCTGGGCCGCGATGCGGCGGAGTTCCGGCTTTCTGGGATCTGAACTCGAAGGTAACGAGGGAACGAAGGTGTCGGACGCGAGGGTAGGCATGTGGGTTTTTGCCCGAATCGGGGATGGGTTTCTCGTGTAGGAGAGGCTTTATGCCTCGATCCGATGGTTGATCGAGGCGTAAAGCCTCTCCTACAGATTTGGTTGTGGATGGGCATGGGTTCTGGCGGATCGAGGCGTAAAGCCCCGCCTACAGATTTGGCTGTGGATGGGCAGGGGTTCTGGCGGATCGAGGCGTAAAGCCCCTCCTACAGATTTGGCTGTGGATGGGCATGGGTTCTGGCGTCGTTCTGCCATCTTCGCGGGCTCGGCTCGCTTTAGGATTGAGCCGGACCGTGGGGCGACCATGGTTTCGGTGATATGAAGCTTCAGATCTACCAGCTGCTCCACGTTTTCAGCGTCCTCCTGTTGACCGGATTGACCTTCTTTGCCTTTGCGTCTCCCCGGCCGGAGCAGAAGCGGTTGATGATGATCATGACCGGAATCCTCAGCCTGATCATTCTGGTGTCGGGCTTCGGAATGATCTCCGTTGTCTACCAGAATCACTTTCTCGGCTGGATGATCGTCAAGATGGTCTGCTGGCTTGGACTGGCCGCACTCGGGGGCATGGTCTACCGCCGTCCGCAGAAGGCTCCGCTCTTTCTCGGGATCACCACCGTGCTGATCCTGATCGCGGTCGTGATGGTCTATTTCAAGCCGTTCTGAGCGACTGCATGGTTCCGGCATAGGTAGGATTGAACTACCAAGGTGACGAAGGTGACAAAGGTCGAGAATCCGAGATTTCGCATAAGTCTGTTCCGAATTCCTTATTCGCCTTCGGCACCTTGGTAGTTCTGCTCAACCCAGAGCTCGCATTTCATCCGACCAGGAGTCCGTCGGTGCTCATGGTCTTGAGCATGCTGGTGAGGAAGGGGATGAGCTGCTTCTTGCGGCTGACGATGCCCGGCAGGTCGAAGATGTCGTCGTGTTCGACGTTGGGGTAGGGAATGCGCTCGATCAGGACCGGCTCGCCCTTAACCAGGAGAAGGGAATTCTGGGTGTTGATATCCGTTACCAGGAGGGCGGCGAAGAGAAGGTCTTCTGATTCGCGCAAAGCCTCGAGGGCGTCGCCGAGGTCCCGGGCGTGGTTCCAGAAATTGGCGAAGCCCAATTCCTCGACCTGGGAGACGGCGAAGCGGGCGCTCTCTTCATCGTAAAGCTTGAAGTCGGAGCGGACGACTTTGTCGGCGCTGAGGCCGAGAATGACGGATCCGCTGGAGAAGATGAGATTGGCGAGGTCGTCGGCCGCAACCCCAGCGATCTCCTCGAGCCAGCGCAACAGGATGCCGTCCTTCGGAGTCGAGGTGGGGCTGTTCAGGTTGAGGGTGTCGGCGATGATTCCCCCCATCATGATCCCGGCGATGTCGGCACCCGGATTATGGCCGTCGCGGCGGAAGAGGTCGGCCACAATGGTGCAGGTGGAGCCGACCGGTTCGTTGATGAAGAGGATGGGCTGCTGGGTGGTGAGGGGGGCGAGTCGGTGATGGTCGATGATCTCGGCGATGCCGACCTGGTCGGCGCCGGGGACGGCCTGGTTCAGCTCGTTGTGATCGACAAGGATGAGCCGGGGGCGGGTTGGCTCGAGGAGATTGGTCTTGGTGAAGAGTCCGATCAGGCGGCGGTCGTCGTCGGTCACCATGTAGGCGGGCTGGCTGTTGGTGGCGACCCGTCGGCGGACCTCGGAGAGCTTCTCGTCCGCGCTGAAGGTCAGGCAGTCCTTCTCGACGATCTGGGAGACGGTGGAGGCGGTCCGGATGATCCATGCGGTGGTGGCGGAATCGTAGGGGCTGACCACGAGACTGACGCCCTTGTCGCGAGCCTGTTGGATGACCTCCTCATCGATTTCCAGATTGCCGGTGATGACGAGCAGACGGACGCCGATCTGGATCGAGCGCTGCTGGATGTCCCAGCGGTCGCCGACCACGATGATGGACTGATTGTGCGGGATATCCTCGGCCTGGGAGAAGCGCCCGAAGGAGCGGATGTCCATGGCCCCGATCTTGACGTAGAGGTCCTCGATGGCGTCGCCGTCCTCAAGATGGAGGACCCTGGCCTTGAGGGCCCGGACCACGGCGGGGAGGCTGGTCGAAACATGGCGCATCTCGCGTGGTTCCCGGATCTTCGGGGTGAAGTAGCCGCCGAGTTGGAAGACGGAAATGAAACCTTGCAGGACATTGTCGTCGTCGACCACGGGCAGGGCCCGCAGGTTGTGGGCTTCGATGAGTTCGAGGGCTTCGGCGCAGGTGGTTTCCCCGGAGATCTTCACCACATCGCGGACCATGATGTCGTCGACCCGGGGGATGACATCGCCCACGTATTGGGGCAGGGGCTGATTGAAGCGGGAGAGAATGGTATCGATCCGGGCGTTGCTGTTGCCGCAGCGGGCGGCGACGCAGGAGCTGTCACCGGTCAGCCGCTTCAGGTGGGCGTAGGCGATGGCGGAGCAGATCGAATCGGCATCGGGGTTGCGGTGCCCGATGACGTAGGTGGTGTCCGGGGAAGTTGAGGGAATGGCGTTCACGGTTGGGTCGTAGGGTTTCTGTAGGTAACGGAGACCCAGCCGGAGAATTCAGCAACTCCATTGCATGACAACCCGGAAAAGAAAAAAGCCCGGCTGGATGAGCCGGGCTTTGGGAGAAAGGGAATGGGACCGGGGATCAACCTCCGGCGGGGCCGTAGACTTGCCCGTCGCCTTGATCCAAGGCTTTGCCGTTATTGACGGCATCAATGACATCCTGGATGTTGCTGGTTGCCACGCCGGACGAAGGAATGACGAGGCGATCGACCACGTTGCGGTAGAAAGCGACATTGCCGCCCATAAAGACAATGTGGCCGCCTTCGGAATTGTAAATTGCATTGGCGTCCGACCAGAGTCCAGTGGCCAGTAATCCGCGGGTCCATGCGATAGGTGTAGTGGAAGGGTGACTGCTCACATTGAGACCCAGCATGACGGCAAACGAGAGATCCTTGCCGTCGAAGGCAGCATTGATCTGGGGTGGAACCGGATCACCTGTATCCGGATCTGTCGTTGCACCTTGGAAGATCGACGAGGGAAGCAATGGCAGATTGGTGGAATTATCGCTCCCGCTGACCCAGACCGCGGCATCGTTCAGCGAAGCGTTGGTGGCCAGAGCCGCCGCGTAGTAGTGCAGCGTCATTGCGGTACCTCCAGAAGGACCGTTGAGAACTCGACCCGCTTCAATAACGTAGGTCTGTCCCGGCAGTTTATCGTTATTCTCATTCGCAAAGATCAAAGCGCCCTGGCCGATCTGGCGGAGGTTGCTGGCGTCGACGGTGCGGCGGGCGGTTTCACGGACCTTGCCAACGGTGGGGATAAGGATGGCGGCGAGGATGCCGATGATGGCGACGACAGTGAGAAGCTCGATGAGCGTAAAGCCGGCGCGCTTCTTATGGAAGGTTTTTGCGATCATAGAGTTAGGGGACAGGAGGAACGGCGGATGTGACGGCGATTTTGGGTTCTTCAGAGTTGGCTGGTCTGAACCCATTCAAGTATACAATCGGTAGGGGTGACAAGGCCTATGAGTTTCGTGTTCCACCGAACGCCTTATGGGGGAATCCCCGATGGGTGTAGGGAATGGGCGAATGAAGTCGCTCCCGACCTCATTTGATGAGCCGGGACAGGTTTGCGACGAAGATGGAAGATGGAAGGTGCGAGATCGGGTGTTGGGACGGGGGTAAGGGGGAAGTCGAAGGTCGAAGGTCGAAAGTCAAAGGGGGATGTCGGAGGGCGGAGGTCAGAGGGCGGGGTTAGGGGAAGTGGTTTCAGGGAAAACACGAGGAAGCGAAGAAGGCAAGACGGATGCTTCGGGGTTTTCACAAGAGGGAACAGAGGGAACGGAGAGTGCTGTGCTGGGGGATTGGGTCCCTCATCCCTTGCCGGGCCAACGATTTCCCGGAACGCCCCAAGAGACTGGGGCGGCTACAACCGGACTCTGGCTTCCCTGTCTCGGCCTTCAGCGTGCAGCGCCTTCTCTGTTTCCTGGTGTTTTTCCCGTTTCCGTAACCCCCGAAAGCCTGCTTTACACCGACGAACGGGTTTCACAATCTGGCCGGCTTATGAAGGTTTATCTGGACGGCGTTTTTGTGGACAAGGCGGATGCGAAGATCTCGGTCTTTGATCATGGTCTGCTCTACGGGGACGGAATTTTTGAGGGGATCCGCCTCTACCGGAAGTGCGTCTTCCGGCTCGATGAGCATCTCGAGCGCCTCGAGTTTTCCGCCCGGGCCCTGCTGCTCAAACTCCCGCTGAGCCGGGCCGAAATGGCCGAGGCGGTTTGCGAGGCCTGCCGGGTCAACGGTCTGGAAGATGGCTATATCCGGCTCATCGTCACCCGCGGGGTCGGCAACCTCGGGCTCTCGACCGCCTCCTGCAAGCAGCCGACAGTCATCATCATCGCCGACAAGATCCAGCTCTACCCGACGGAGATTTACCGCGACGGGCTCGCCATCATCACGGTGCCGACCCGCCGGATGTCACCCGCCGCGCTCGATCCCGGAATCAAGTCCCTCAATTACCTGAACAACGTTCTGGCCAAGATCGAGGCGGCCCAGCATGGAGCGCTTGAGGCCATCATGTTGAACGACCAGGGTCATGTCGCCGAATGCACCGGGGACAACCTCTTCATCGTGAGCAAGGGCCGGGTGATGACCCCGGACCCGGCGGCCGGCGCGCTGCGCGGGATCACCCGCCAGGTCATGTTCGAACTGGCGGCCGATCTTGGCCTGACCTTGGAGGAGCGCAACCTGACCCGCTACGATGTCTGGAACGCCGAGGAGTGCTTCCTGACCGGAACTGCGGCCGAGGTGGTCCCCGTGGTCAAGGTGGACGGACGAGAGATCGGGGCGGGCAGGCCCGGTCCGGTCACGGCGCGTTTCCTGGAAGCCTTCCACGAGAGGGTATCGACGGATGGGACGATGATCTGAGAAGTCGGGTCGCGAGAAGGTCGGAAGGTCTTAAGGTCTAAAAGTCGAAGGTCATCCGGCTTCTCTTTGATACGCCGGGACATGGCGGGTGGAAGACTTGAGGCGCGCCCAGCGGTCACGCCCTACCGGAACAGGTTGTGCCTGAGGGGTGGGGGCACCGCGGCAGAGCGCGGTGGTTACATCCGGGGGGAGTTGAAAGGGGCATTCGCCCGGGTGGTGGGAATGGGTTGCCTTCGAGGGGACTTGTGCCAATATCGGGGGGATTGGGCACTCAGAATCGGGTTGCGTGTCCGATTAATGACTTGGGCCCCTTCTCCCGAACGTTCTTTCTGACCCGGATCTCCTTCCGCTGGCGTGATTTGCCTGTGAAATCGAACGGAGGTGCGATCTGGATTCGATTAACTCTTTCATCCGTAGTATAGTGCACTCATGGGAAAATCCCTCAAATGCGACCTTTGCGACAAACCGGCGACGGTTCACCTGACCCAGATTGTCAATAATCAGATTCACAAACTGGACCTGTGCGAATCCTGTGCGGCCGCCAAAGGGGTGACGGACCCGAACGGATTCTCCCTGGCGGACCTTCTGGTCAAAGGTGGCGAAGCCGGTGGGGGTCCGGTCGAGGAGTTGGGTATTGTCTGTGAGCATTGCGGATTCACCCAGAAGGACTTCAAGCGTCTCGGCCGACTGGGTTGTCCCTCCTGCTACGAGGTCTTCATGCCTCTGCTGGAGCCGGTTCTCGCCAATATGCACAAGGGTGTCTCCCACCTTGGCAAGGTACCGGCCAAAGCGATCGCCCGCCGTTCCGTGGCGGAACGGGTCGCCGAGCTTGAGGCCAAGCTTCAGGCTGCGGTGAACGAAGAGAAATACGAGGACGCGGCCCGTTACCGCGACGAGATCAAGCTTGTCCGGGAGAGCGCAGAGTCCAGCGCAGTCAATTGACCCATGGAAATCGGCCCCTTATTGGAATCGCGTTCCGATGTGATTGAGACGACCGGCCAGCGTGGCGCGGTCGTCCTGATGACGCGTATTCGTTTTGCCCGCAATCTGGTCAAGCATCCCTTTCCGGGATGGGCCAAAGAGTCCCAGCGCCGGGAAATTCTGGCCAAGTGCCTGCCGGCCGTGGCCCGCCTTTCCCAGATGAAGCGGGGCTTCAGCCTGGAAATCGACAACCTTTCCGAACTGGAGAAGCAGATCCTGCACGAACGGCACCTGATCAGCCGGGAGTTGATGGCGGTCAAGGGCGGCTCCGGACTCGTGGTCAGCCGCGACCAGTCGCATGTCGTCATGATCAACGAGGAGGATCACCTGCGAATCCAGGTCCTGCGCGGCGGCTTCCATTTTCGAAAAGTCTGGAACACGATCAACGGGGTCGACTCGGCCCTCGAAGAAGAGCTCGACTACGCTTACGATTCCAAGCTGGGTTTCCTAACTGCCTGTCCAACAAACATCGGCACGGCGATGCGGGCCTCCGCGATGATGCATCTGCCGGCTCTTGTCCTGGCCGGACAGATGGAGAAGGTGGTCCGGGCAGTCAACCAGTTGGGGATCGCGGTGCGCGGTCTCTTCGGCGAGGGATCCGACGCGAGCGGGAGTATTTTCCAGATTTCGAATCAGACCACTCTGGGCGAAAGCGAGGAGGAGATCATCAAGCGCCTGACCTCGGTCCTGAACACGATCATCGAGCAGGAAATCAATGCGCGGGAGAAGTTGCTTGAGAATGAATCAAGCCGGGTTTTCGACAAGATTGGCCGCGCTTACGGGATTTTGCAGAATGGGCATCTTTTAAGCTCTGCAGAGTCGATGAATCTTCTTTCCCTTGTGCGCCTCGGCGTTGACTTCCAGATGTTTCCGGAGACGGTGCGCACGGCGGTGGATCGTCTTTTCATCGATTGCCAGCCCGGACACATTCAGTATCTGGCCGGCAAGTCGATCGATTCGAAAGACCGCGATGGATTCCGGGCGAGCCACCTTCGCTCCGAGTTCGAGAAGGTCGAAAAACCCACATTCAAGATTGGCGGTGAGCCCGAGTGAACGCCTGAACCCCGAATTTACATGGAACCGATGAACAATTTTACGCCGCGAGCCCAGCAGGTCCTGGCCCTGGCTCGGAAAGAGGCCGACCGTTTTCACCACAACTACGTCGGGACGGAGCACCTTTTGCTCGGACTGATCAAGTTGGGTCAGGGGGTGGCCGTGAGCGTCCTCGTCAAAATGGGACTCGACCTTGAAACCGTCCGCTCGGCGGTGGAGAAGCAGGTCGGGACCGGTCCCGAGGGCAAGAGCGCAGGCAGCATCCCTTACACGCCCCGGGTCAAGAAAGTCCTCGCCCTCGCCGGCAAGGAAGCGAAAGCCCTCAACCACAGTTACGTGGGCACGGAGCACATCCTCCTCGGCCTTCTTCGCGAAGGCGAAGGCGTGGCCGCCCGGGTGCTCAAGACGCTCGACGTCGACATCGAGCGGACCCGCAATGAGATCCTGCGTGAGCTTGATCCCCAGTTTTCCGGTGAAGCCGAGGAGGCGATGACGTCACCCCGGGGCCAGACGCCGGAGGACAAGAAGGAGCTGAAGACGCCCGCCCTCAAGGCATTCGGACGCGACCTGACCGAGCTGGCGAAGAAGGGCGAGCTGGATCCGGTCATCGGCCGCAAGCAGGAGATCCGCCGGGTTGTCCAGATCCTCTGCCGCCGCACGAAGAACAACCCGGTGCTGATCGGTGAAGCCGGTGTCGGCAAGACGGCCATCGTGGAGGGCCTGGCCCAGGAAATCTCCAGCGGCATCGTCCCGGAGATTCTCGCGGACAAGAAAGTGATCACCCTCGATCTGGCCCTGATGGTGGCCGGAACCAAGTACCGTGGTCAGTTCGAAGAGCGGATCAAGGCGGTCATGGACGAGATCAAGCGCGCCAAGAACGTCATCATCTTCATCGACGAGCTCCACACGATTGTCGGGGCCGGTGCGGCTGAAGGGGCGATGGACGCCTCGAATATCTTCAAGCCGTCGCTCTCGCGCGGCGAGCTGCAGTGCATCGGCGCGACCACCCTGAACGAGTACCGCAAGTACATCGAGAAGGACAGCGCGCTTGATCGCCGTTTCCAGAGCGTGACGGTGGACGCACCTTCGGTCGAGGAGACGATCCTCATCCTGAAAGGACTCCGGCCCAAGTATGAGGATCACCACAAGGCGATCTTCACCGACGGTGCCCTTGAAGCGGCCGCCAAACTCTCCGATCGCTACATCACGGCACGGTATCTGCCGGACAAGGCGATCGACATCATGGACGAGGCGGGTTCGCGGGCCCGGATCGCGTCGCTCAATCGTCCGCCGGAGATCGAGGCCCTCGCGACCGAGATCGAGGCGGTTTGCGCGACCAAGGAAGAGGCGATCAGCAAACAGCATTTTGAGGAAGCGGCCAAGCACCGTGATCGCGAGAAGCAGCTCCGCACGAAGCAGGAGCAGGTTCTCGAGGACTGGAAGCGGACCCGCGAGGAAAAGCGGATCACGGTTGACGAGGATGAGATGCTTCAGGTGGTGGCGGATTGGACCAAGATTCCGCTCAGCCGGCTGGAAAAGCGGGAGACCGAAAGGCTTCTCAGCATCGACAAGGAATTGCAGCAGATCGTAATCGGGCAGGATGCCGCCTGCACGGCGGTGGCCCGTGCCCTGCGTCGGTCACGTGCGGACCTCAAGGACCCGCGCCGGCCGATCGGTTCGTTCATGTTCCTCGGCCCGACAGGCGTGGGCAAGACCATGCTGGCCAAATCGCTTGCCGAAAAGATGTTCGGCGACCCCAACTCGATCATCCAGGTCGACATGTCGGAGTACATGGAGAAGTTCTCCGTTTCCCGCCTGATCGGCTCGCCTCCGGGCTATGTCGGCTATGAGGAAGGTGGTCAACTCTCCGAGGCCGTCCGTCGCAAGCCCTATTCGGTTGTCCTTTTCGACGAGATCGAAAAGGCCCATCCGGATGTGGTCCAGCTCCTCCTTCAGATCCTGGAGGACGGACGTCTGACCGACAGTCTGGGCCGGTCGGTTGATTTCCGGAACACCATCATCATCATGACCACGAACGTCGGCGCCAAGGTCATCCAGCGCCGGACCTCGATGGGCTTCAGCGCGGCCCGCACGGCGGCTGACGACTATGACAAGATGAAGGAGAAGGTGCTCGACGAGGCGAAGAAGATCTTCAAGCCGGAGTTCATCAACCGGATCAACGACCTTATTGTCTTCCGTCCGCTGACCCGCGAGGATCTCGTCCGGATCGTCGAATTGGAAATCGCCTCGGTTTCGAAGCGACTGGTCGATCGTCACATGACCCTCCAGTTCACGGAAGAGGCCAAGGTCCTGATCATCGACGAGGGGTACGACGAGAAGTACGGCGCCCGGCCCTTGCGGCGGGCGATCGAACGGCTGGTCGAGGATCCACTGGCGGAAGCCCTCCTGCGCGGCGACGTGAAGGAAGGCGAACCGATCCACGTCGACCGCGACGGCGATCACCTGACTTTTGTTCAGCACGAACCCGCCACGGAAGCGCCGTCAGAGACGTAAGGGCTCCGGGTAAGGGGAGAGAATCTCTCACAGAGGCCCGGAGGCACAGGGTCTGACTTAAAGAGTAGTATTCAGGAGGTATCATGAGATGTCCCGCGGCAGTCTCTCTCCTGCCGCGTAACCCCCGTGTATTGTCTGGACGGAGACAGGACCGTGGCAGCGATCCCTTTTCGCTCTGTGCCTTTGTGTCTCCGTGAGAGAAAAACCAGACAGGGAGTGATTCTCACAGAGGCACGGGGGCACAGTGGGGACGAAAGACAATAATACAATAGAAAGGGGTCAGCTTGAGTGGCACCAAGATAAGCAGATTCTTTGGCTCAGAACTGGCAATTTTTGTTGGTGTATTTGCCTGGTGTAGTCGCCCCAGTCTCTTGGGGCGTTTCACCGTGGTTACGCGGCAAGAGACTGCCGCGGCTACATTTCGTGATCCCTCCTGAATTCCCCTTAACTCAGTGCCATTCGGGTCAGGATTGAATGGCACCAAGCCACAATTCTGATCTTCCGCATTTGTGCAGCCACCTCGCTGTGTCGAGGTGCCCTTTACCTCTCGGAAACGCCGACGCAGCGGCGTGGCTACAATCCAGATCGGTCCTGACTCCCTCTAGAGTGAGTGTATCGCCGATTTGCTGACGGCCATGCCCGCTTCCTTGAGGGCTTCCGACATCGTCGGATGGGCATGGACGGTGCGGGCGAGGTCTTCGGCGCTGCCGCCGTATTCCATGTGGGCGACGGCTTCGGCGATCAGCTCCGATGCGTGGCGCGCGATGATCTGGACGCCGAGTATCCGGTCGGTCCTTGCGTCGGCGATCACCTTGACGAATCCGTCGGTTGAGCCGGTGGCGAGGGCGCGTCCGTTGGCCCCGATGGGGAATTTCCCGACGGCGACCTCGATGGACCTGTCTTTGGCCTGGGCTTCGGTGATTCCCACACCGGCCACTTCGGGATCGGTGTAGATGACGTTCGGGATGACGTCGTAGTTGACGTGACCGGCCCGCCCGGCGAGCCGCTCCGCGACCGCGACGCCTTCCTCCTCACC
This sequence comes from Opitutaceae bacterium, assembly GCA_041395105.1. Classification (NCBI taxonomy): domain Bacteria; kingdom Pseudomonadati; phylum Verrucomicrobiota; class Opitutia; order Opitutales; family Opitutaceae; species Opitutaceae bacterium. Next base: position 1,514,791 of record JAWLBB010000001.1, read on the forward strand.
TTTGTGCGCGAGCATCGGTCCGGCGACGAGGTCGCCAATGGCGTAGATGGAATCGACCGAGGTCTTCAGGTGGGCGTCGGTCCTGACCCGGCCGGCCCGGTCCAGCTCGATGCCGACGGATTCAAGACCCAGGTCGTGGGTGAAGGGTCGACGCCCGACCGCAACGAGGATCTTGTCGGCTTCGAAGGTCAATTCCTTGCCATCGCGCTCCGCTTTCAGGACGGCCCTGTTCTTTCCGGAGCCCTTCTCCCAACCGGTCACCTTGGCGGAAAGCTCAAGGCGCAGGCCCTGTTTCTTGAGGGAGCGTTCGAGATGGCGTCCGATATCTTCGTCGTATCCGGCGGCGGCGCGTGGGAGGAATTCAACTACGGTCACCTCGCTGCCGAGGCGCGACCAGACCGAGCCGAGCTCGAGACCGATGGCGCCGGCCCCGACCACGACCAGCTTCCCGGGAACGGAGTCAAAGGCGAGGGCTTCCTCGCTTGAGATGATGGTGGAACCATCGAAGGGCACGCTGGGCAGCTCGATCGGGATCGAGCCGGTGGCGAGAATGATGTGCCCGGCCTCGAGGTCTTCGATGCCTCCGGCGGTCGTGACCTGGACGGAGTGCGGACCGGTCAGTCGGCCGGTTCCCTCGATGCGATGGATATTCCGCTTGGTCACGAGGGTGTCGACGCCCTTGACCAGGCCGGAAACGACGGACTCCTTGCGCTTCATCATGGCGGCGAGATCCAGCTGCACCTTTCCGGTCCTGATGCCCACTGCGGCGGCATCGTGGGCGGCGAAGTGAAACTGTTCGCTGAGGTGGAGGAGGGCCTTGCTCGGGATGCAGCCGATGTTCAGGCAGGTTCCGCCCAGGGTCTTGCGTTTCTCGATCAGGGCAGTCTTCAGCCCGAGTTGGGCGGCGCGGATGGCGGCGACATAGCCGCCGGGTCCGGCACCGATTACGACGAGGTCAAAGGATTGGTTTGGCACAGTTGAGGGTGTTGGAAGTGGGAAGGATCAGGGAGTGGGCCTGTCCGTGAAGGACACGAAGGTGGGGAGGGAGTTGAACTCGAAGGTAACGAAGGAACGAAGGCCTCCTGCTCGTAGAGCCATACAGCTCGGAGAAACGCGGCTTACGGGTTTGTTTTTGAGTGAGGGATTCCTCGGTTCTATCCACGAAGGACACGAAGGAAAGGGGGGAGTTGAGGCCACGAAGAGGCACAGAGAGACACGAAAAGGAGAGGGAAACTACCAAGAATCAAAGAACGGAAGGGAGGAATTTGGAGGATTGATGAGGTTGGGTGCTACGGATTCTTCCTTATGATTCTTTCGTTCTTTGTGTTTTTCGAATTCCGGGTTGGGCTTCGAATCGAGGCGTAAAGCCTCTCCTACAGTCCTCCGACCATCGTCCAGGTCCACCAGCGTAGTTCTTCAGGCCGGACACTACACGCCGATGACGAGACGGGCGGGATCTTCGATCGCCTCCTTGACCTTGACCAGGAAGGTGACGGCTTCGCGGCCGTCGATCAGGCGGTGGTCGTAGGAAAGGGCCAGGTACATCATCGGCCGAATGACGACCTGTCCATCCCGTGCGACCGGTCGATCCTGGATGCTGTGCATGCCGAGAATACCCGCCTGGGGCGGGTTGATGATCGGGGTGGAGAGCAGGGAACCGAAGACGCCCCCGTTGGAAACGGTGAAGACGCCTCCATCCAGGTCCTGGATGGTGATCTTTCCGTCACGGGCCTTCTGGGCAAAGGCCGCCAGTTCCTTCTCGATCTCGGCGAGGGAGAGTTGGTCGCAATTGCGCAGCACCGGGACGAGCAGTCCTTTATCCGTGGATACGGCGACACCGAGATCGAAGTAGTGCTGGGTGACGATGGAGTCGCCGTCGAGCCGGCTGTTGACGGCCGGGACTTCCTTGAGGGCGTGGACGATGGCCTTGATGAAAAAGGACATGAACCCGAGCTTGATCCCGTGACGCTTGGAGAAGGTCTCCTGATAGCGGGAACGGAGATCCTTGACCGCGCTCATGTCGACCTCGTTGAAGGTGCTGAGGATGGCGGCCTCCTGCTGGGAGGTGACCAGGCGTTCGGCGATCCGTTTGCGCAGGGGCGACATCTTCCTCCGGGTTTCCCGATCGGTCGGGGAGGCGCTGCCTGCTGATGGGGTGGTGACGGGGACTTCCCGGGCCTGAGCCGGGGGAGGGGCGTCGGCTTTTGCAGGGGTGGGTCCGGGCTTCCCGGATGCCTTGACCGCCTCGAGCATGTCGCCCTTGGTCACGCGTCCGCCCTTGCCGCTGCCGGGGACGGCGGCCGGATCGACTCCGGACTCCCCGGCAATCCTGCGAACGGCTGGAGAAATGGCGCCGGATGGGGCCGTTCCTGCCGCGGTTTCGGGAGCCTTGGGCTCGGCTTGGGGTGCTGCCGTGCCTGCATCGCCGGCCTTCTGATCCGGATCGATGGTGGCGATCTTCTGTCCGATTTCCACTTCGGCGCCTTCCTCCACCTCGATGGAGAGGCGTCCGTCGGATTCGGCCACCCCCTCGGAGGTGATCTTGTCCGTCTCGAGCTCATAGAGGATCTGGTCGCGTTTGACGAAGTCGCCGTCCTTGGCGTGCCAGGCGGCGAGGATGCCTCCGGTGATGGATTCCCCCATGGAGGGGATTTTGACGTCGATGGCCATTGGAAGGATTCAGTTGAAGGCGGCCTTGAGGAGTTCCGCCAGTTCGTATTTGTGATGGGCGAGGGAACCGACCGCGGTGCTGGCGCTCCGGTCCCGACCGGCGTAGGTGAAGTCGCGTTGAAAGAGGTCCATGAGTTCGGGTTGGATATAGGTCCAGGCGCCCATGTTCTTCGACTCCTCCTGGCACCAGATCCAGGAGGTGGCCTGCCGATGGGCATGAACGGCCTGTTTGAGCGCCTCCTTGTTCAGCGGGTAAAGCTGTTCGACCCGGATGATGGCGGTGTCGTTGATCTTGTTCTCGGTCCGGTAGGCGTTGAGATCGTAGTAGACCTTGCCGCTGCAGAGAATGACCCGCCTGGCCTTTTTCGGTGCGTTCGGGTCGACCAGAATATCGCAGAAGGAGCCATCGGTCAGCTCATCCCAGGAAGAGACGGCGTCCTTGTGGCGCAGGAGACTCTTGGGTGCCATCACGATGAGGGGTTTGCGGAAGGAACGCTTCATCTGTCGGCGGAGCAGGTGATACATCTGGGCGGGGGTGGTCGGGTTGCAGACCTGGATATTGTTTTCCGCACAGGCTTGAAGAAAGCGCTCCAGGCGGGCGGAGGAGTGCTCGGGTCCCTGCCCCTCGTAGCCGTGGGGCAGGAGGAGGACGATCCCGCTGACGCGCTGCCACTTGGATTCGCTGCAGGTGATGAACTGATCGATGACGACCTGGGCGCCGTTGGCGAAGTCGCCAAACTGGGCTTCCCAGAGGCAGAGCATCTGGGGATAATCGAGGGAGTAGCCGAAATCGAATCCGAGCACGGCAGCTTCCGAAAGAAGCGAATTGTAGACGCAGAAGCGGGCCTGTTGGGAATCGAGATGGAGGAGGGGAACATAACGTTCGCGCGTCTCGATATCGTGAAGGGCGGCATGGCGCTGGCTGAAGGTGCCACGCTCGCTGTCCTGACCGGAAAGGCGGATGGGGGTGCCCTCGACCAGGAGGGTCCCGAAGGCAAGGGCTTCGCCGAAGGCCCAATCGATCGGGGTCCGGTTCTCGAAGCCGTCGAGTCGGTTCTTCAGGAACCGCTTCAGCTTGGGGTTGATCTTGAAACCTTCGGGAATCCGGGTGAGACCGCGGGTCACCTTCTCGAGGAGATCGAGCGCAACCCGGGTTTTGACCGGTTCAAATGAATAGGGAGGCTGGAAGGTGGCGGTCGATCCTTCGAAGGGATTGACCTTCTGGTTGGCTTCCTCCTGGGCTTTCTTCGCCCGGGCGAGGGCGGCTTCAAGGGATTCGCGGTACTCTTCCTCGATTGCCTTGACCTCCTCCTGCGTCATGGTGCCGGACTCAACGAGCTGGGCGGTCATGATCTGGCTGATCGGCGGGTGCTTGGCGATCTTCTGGTAGAGAATGGGCTGGGTGAACATCGGCTCGTCGGTCTCATTGTGTCCGTGTTTGCGGTAACAGACCATGTCGATGACCACATCCCGCTGGAACTTCTGGCGGAATTCGAGGGCGGCCTCGACTGCGAGAACGACGTGAAGCGGGCTGTCGCCGTTCACGTGAAAGATGGGCGCCTCGATCATCTTGGCGATGTCGGTGCAGTAGTGGGTGGAGCGGGCTTCGGTCGGTGTCGTGGTGAAGCCGATCTGGTTGTTGACCACGATGTGGATGGTGCCACCTGTCCGGTAGCCGGGAAGCTGCGAGAAATTGAAGACCTCGGCGACGATGCCCTGGCCGGCGAATGCGGCGTCGCCGTGAATCAGAACGGGAATGACGAGTTTGCGGTCGAGGTCGCCGCGCAGACGCTGGCGGGCGCGGGTCTTGCCTTGGACGACCGGGTCGACTGCCTCCAGATGACTCGGGTTGGCCGCGAGGCAGATGTCGACTTCCGGGCCGAGTTTGCTCTGGATGGTCGACTCGTATCCGAGGTGGTATTTCACGTCGCCGTCTCCGGCCACGGTATCCGCGATATAATTCTCCTCAAACTCGCGGAAGATGAACTCGTAGGACTTCTTGATGGTATTCGCGAGGACGTTGAGTCGGCCGCGGTGGGCCATGCCGAGGACGATTTCCTTGGGTCCGAGCAGGGCACAGTGTTCAATCAGGGCATCGAGGGCCGGGATGAGGGTCTCGCCGCCTTCGAGCGAAAAGCGTTTTTGGCCGGTATGCCGGGTCTGGAGAAAGGATTCAAAGGTTTCGGCGGCGTAGATTTTTCGAAGGATCCGAATCTGCTTCTCGGCCGGGTAGTCGGGGGTCGAGCGGATCGGCTCCAGCCGGTTCTGGATCCAGCGGCGAGCCTTCGTGTCCTGCATGTGGATGTATTCGATCCCGAGCTTGCCGCAGTAGGTCGCCTTGAGTCCCTCAATGATGGTGGAAAGTCGCATCGGACCACCGCCGAGGTAATGCCCGCTGTCGAAGACCGACTCGAGGTCCGCTTCAGTGAGATCGAACTCACCGAGCGCGAGCCGGGGATCGGGCGGCGGCTTATCGGAAAGGGGGTCGATGTCCGCCTGGGCGTGCCCGAGGGTCCGGTAGCCGTAGATCAGGCTGTCAACCTGGGATTGTTTGTGTCCGTCCACCACGGCGGATGCCGTCACCCCGGTCCGTCCGCCGTTGGCCGCGAGCTCAAATCCCTCAAAAAAGGAGCGCCAGGAAGCGTCGACCGAGGACGGGTCGTTTCGCCAGCTCTCGTAGTAGGTGTCGATCAGTTCGAGGTTCGAACGGTTTGCGTAGGTTGTCATCGGATGAGGGAAAAAGGAATAGCCTCTGGTTTGACGGCGGCAAGCCAGAGGGAATCAACAGTGTTCAGGACACTTAATGATGCGCAAGGATTGACCGGGAGGCAAACCCCGTGATCTTTCGGGTCTGCCGCGGAGGACTCCCGATCGACCGCGCTTGGTGCTTGATTGATCCAAAGTGTTGATTATCAAAATAGTAATACGGAAATAACTCCAGATGGAAAACGAGATTAAAGCCGCCCTAATCCGCTTGCTCAAAGGCATTAAGGATTCTGATACACAGGAAACACTGGACGGGATGGATGCCTTGGAGGCGTTGTCTGCGGAGTATCGCGGAAAGATGCACCCGCAGCTGGCCCATTTTCTTGAACGGCGCAGCTATGCCAAGGCGCTCGATTTTCTTGGTGGCGAGGGGGTTGTCACGCGGGGTAGGTGTGCGCCGCGCTGAGCGGGCGGGAGGGCAGAGTTGATGAGTGCGAGCGAAAAACCGAACAGGATTCCGACGAGCGGGAACCAGGTTTCCCTGTCGCAGAATCCGTTTGCGGGTCTGGAGGCGGAGGGATTGCCGGTGGCGCCGGTTCGGTCGGCAGCCTCCGGGGAGGCGGGTGCGGGCAGGTCCCGGCGCGAGAAGAAGCCGGGGTGGCGTGGGCGGGTTGATGTGCGTCGGGAGTCGGCCGGACGCGGTGGAAAGATCGTCACGGCGGTCGACGGGTTTCAGAAGATCTCCAAGCCGGAGATCGAGGACATGCTGCGGGAGATGCAGCGGAAGACCGGATCGGGTGGAACACTCAAGGCGGGTCGGATTGAGCTTCAGGGAGACCGGGTCGAGGCGGTCCTGGAGATACTCGTGACTCACGGATTCCGTCCGGTGCGGGCGGGTGGGTGAGGGGTGGAGGTGCCGCCGGGCGGTGGACTTCGACGATCGGAGACCTGAGATCGGGGCAGGGCTGTGTCAGGACGGGTCCCGCAGCTTTTCCGCCAGGGCCAGGGCGGAACGGGAGCGGTTCAGAATGTAGAGGTGATAGCCGGGTGCACCTTTGGCGAGAAGCTCCTCGATCTGGGTGGCCGCCCAATTGACGCCGACATCCTCCACTTGCCGGGCGTCACTCCCGGCCTTTTCCAGAAGGTAGACCAGCTCCCGCGGCAGGGTCGCGCGGCACATTTCGGTGAAACGGACGATCTGCTTGAGGGAGAGGACGGGCATCAATCCGGGAACGATCGGGATCGTGATCCCGATGGAACGGCACCGCTCCACAAACCGGAAGTAGACCGAGTTGTCGAAAAAGAGTTGGGTGGTGATGAAGGAGGCGCCGGCATCAACCTTGGTCTTGAGATGGGCCAGGTCTTCGGACTCCGAACGCGCTTCCGGATGCTTTTCCGGATAACCGCCGACCCCGATGCAGATATCCGGGTGGCGGTTGTGAATCAGGGCGACCAGATCGCTCCCGTAACGGAGTCCGGAGGGATCCGGCCGAAAAGTGACCTCGCCCTTGGGAGGATCACCCCGCAGGGCCATGATATTGCGGAAGCCGTTCCGATGGATTCCATCGACGGTTTCCTCGAGTTCCAGCCGGGTGGCGCCCACGCAAGTCAGGTGAGGCATGACGACGAAGCCCATATCCCGTCGAAGGAGCTCGGAGGCGGTGGCCGACCGGTCCCGGGTGGTGCCCCCGGCCCCGTAGGTGACGGAAGCGAAATACGGTTTGATCGCGGTGAGCGCATCCGCCGTGGCCCGCAGGGCGCCGAAACCGGAATCGTCCTTCGGTGGAAAGAACTCAACCGAGTGGATGGGCTCTTCGGTGTCGAAGAGATCGGAAATCCTGGGATCAGAAGTCACAAAACATATCAAAACATCTAAATATGTTGATATGTAAAGTCAATTTGGTGGATTCAGAGGGGGCATGTGGGGAGGGGATTCACACCCGCTTCGCGTAGAGGCTGTTATGCACTTTCAGCGTGGATGACCCTGTACGAACAGCCCGCCAAGGCGTCAGATGCGAAGAAATGTAGCAACGCCGCTGTGTCGGCGTTCTCGAGGCAAGGGAACACTCCGACGCAGCGAAGTGGCTACACCAGACCAGCAATGACTTGCGAAAGTGACCATGAATTCAAAGTGCATAACAGCCTCTAAGGAACGAAGGTAACGAAAGGGGGAGAGAGGGTGTGTCTCTTAAGAATACCGGATGCGGGGGCGCGCCAGGTTCGTCGGGCCCTGACTTCCGACCTCTGACCGGTTTCGTCTACCTCCTGGCTTCTGCGTCGACCATTTGGCCGTCTTTTTCGACTTTGAGGCGGAGTTGGCCGCAGGCGGCGGCGATGTCGTGTCCTTTTTCCCGGCGGATGGTCACGGAGACGCCCTGGGATTTGAGGAGGCCGAGGAAGCGGTCCTGGCGTCGGAGGCTCGGGCGTTTCCAGTCGAGGCCATCGACGGTATTGTAGGGGATGAGGTTGACATGGGCGTGGAGGTCCAGGGCGATTTCGGCCAGTCGTTCCGCCTGTTCGATGGAGTCATTGACGTCTTCGATCAGGATGAATTCCAGGGTCAGCATCCGCCCATGCCGGCGGGAAAAGGTCCGGACGGCCGGCAGCAGTTCTTCGAGGGGGTATTTGCGGTTGATCGGCATGATCTGGTCCCGGACCTCGTTGGTTGCGCCGTGAAGACTGATGGCGAGGCGGAAGCCGAGGGGTTCCTCGGCGAGCCTGAGGATCTGGGGGACCAGGCCCGAGGTCGAAATAGTGACCCTGCGGGCGCCGAAGCCCAGCCCGAGGGGGTCGTTGGCGATGGTCAGGGCCTGGATGAGATTGTCATAATTGGCGAGAGGTTCACCCATGCCCATGACCACGATATTGTCGAAGGAAGCAAGTGACGGGTCGGCCCGCATCGTCCGATCGTCTTCCCCGGCGCAGACTTCGAGAAGCTGGGCGACGATCTCGCCGGTGGAGAGATCGCGCTTCCATCCGGCGAGACCCGACGCACAGAATCGACACCCGTAGGCGCAGCCGACCTGGGTTGAGATGCAGATCGTCTTGCGGGACTCGTCCCGGCCAACCCCGGATTGGGGTGCACGGATGATGACCGTCTCGATGAGGGATCCGTCCCTGAGCTGGAGCAGGAGTTTGTCCGTGATGTCGTCCGACGTTCGGCTCAGGATGCGCCGGGCCGGCTGGAAGTCGAAGGTCTCCCCCAGCCAGGTCCGCAGCGGTCGGGAAAGATTGGTCATCGAATCCCAGTCACGCACCCTTTTCTGGTAAAGCCACTCGAAGACCTGGCGGGCGCGGAAGGCCGGCTGGCCGACGGCCGCGAGGGCTTCGGTCAGGGAGGCGATGGATTCGCCCTGGATGGGTCTTTTTTCCGGTATGAATTTCACGATTGGAAAATCCCGGCGCAGGTTGCACAAAGGTGCCGTTCCGCCGAGCCACCAAGAACGATGATTGAGAGACCGACCGCAAACAAGAACGCAATCCGTCGACCGGTAGTCCGCCTTGCCCCGGCCGCTCGGGTGCCGGTGGCCACACCCTGCTGATCGTGTCGATTCTCCACCGCTATATTTTCAGGAGTGTGGTCTCCACCTGTCTGGGGGCGATAGGCGTGCTCGTCTTCATCCTGGTTCTCGGGAATGCGATGCGGGATCTTTTCAAGCTCTTTTCCCAGGGTCAGCTCTCCCTCGCCACCTCGGGTGAGATGATCCTGCTGCTCATTCCGTTCGTGCTTTCCTACGCACTCCCGCTCGGGGTGCTGACCGGAGTGCTTCTGACCCTGGGGCGACTCTCGGCCGACCGGGAGGTCATCGCGATGCGTTCGGCCGGGATCGGCCTTGTCCGGATGAGTGCGCCGATCATCTTTGTCGCGGTGCTCGGGGTGGCGGTCAGTCTCGTCATGAATTTCCACTACGCACCCAATGCCAAGGCGCGTTATGGGGAGATCATCCGGGACGCGGTCAAGAAGAACCCGCTCAGTTTCATTGTCGAGCGTTCATTTATTCGGGAGTTTCCCGGCTATATCATCTATGTCGGGAGCAAGCAGGACAACCAGCTGGGCGACTTCTGGATCTGGGAGCTGGACAACCGGAAGCGGGCGGTGAAATTCATCCGGGCTCAGTCGGGGCGTTTCGAATACGACGAAAAGGACAATTACCTCATCCTGGTCCTGAACCAGGGCCAGTCGGAATTCCGAAGCACCGATTCACCGGAGGATTTCTCGGAAATGCGCCCGATCCTCGCATTTGACCGGGCCAGCATTCAGCTGCCGCTGCGGCAGATCTTCGGTCGTCAGGAGGTGAAGAAACGCATCGGGGACATGAACCTGCCCGAGCTGCTCGCCGAATTCAGGCGATTGGGCGATCCGGCGGAAAACCTGACCGAAGCGGAACGCAAGGACAGGCGCATGGACATCCGGCTGAACATTCACGAGGACCTCTCCCTTGCCTATTCGGTCTTCTCATTGACCCTGATCGGCATTCCGCTGGGCATTCAGGTCAGCCGGAAGGAGACCTCGGCCAATCTCGGTGTCGCGGTGGTCCTGGCGATGGGTTTCTATTTCATGATGAACATGGCCGGCCTGCTGGACAAATTCCCGCAGTACCGGCCCGATCTCATGCTCTGGGTCCCGAACATCCTTTTTCAGATACTCGGCTTTACCCTCTGTTATCGATTCGGACGGGCCTGACCCGAGCCAGGAGCGGAAACGCCGATAATCCGTTCAGTGCCCCTGTGTCTCCGTGAGAGATATCCGACAGGGAGTGGTTCTCACAGAGGCACGGAGGCACGGAGAAAGGAGGGGACGGGATGGGTTCCTCACCTTCGGCCAGGTGTTGATGGAGACTGGCAGCACGCGAATGAGGAGCAGAAACGTAATTGATTGGCTCTGTGCCTTTGTGTCTCCGTGAGAGATATCCGACAGAGAGTGGTTCTCACAGAGGCACGGAGGCACAGAGAAAGGAGAGGACGGGATGGGTTCCTCAGCTTTGGTCGGGTGTTGATGGAAACTGGCAGCACCCGAATGAGGAGCAGAAACGTAATTGATTGGCTCAGTGCCCCTGTGTCTCCGTGAGAGATATCCGACAGAGAGTGGTTCTCACAGAGGCACGGAGGCACAGAGAAAGGAGGGGACGGGATGGGTTCCTCAGCTTTGGTCGGGTCTGCTTCTCAGGACGGGTCAAAGACGGGGATTCCACTGGCTTCGGCCCGATTGAGAGCGCTGAGCACGGCGTTGATCGAGGCGATCTCGATGTTGGTATCCATGCCGGCGCCGTAGCAGGTCTGGCCGTTGCCGGCCCGGATCTGGATATAGGCGATCGCCTGGGAATCCGCGCCGGATCCGAGCGAGTGTTCGTTGTAGGAAGTGAGTTCGAACCGCCGGACGCCCTTGGCGGCGAGTCCGTGGACAAAGGCGTCGATCGGTCCGTTGCCGCGTCCCTCAATCCCGACGACTGCGCCCCGTATCCTCAACCGGGCTGAACAATCCACCTTCCGGTCCTCCGAGGTCTGAGTGCGGAAGCTCTCGAGTTGGAATGGACTGGTCCGGTTGATGTATTCGGCCATGAAGGCCTCGTAGACCTCCTCAGGATTGATCTCGAGCCCCTTGCGGTCGGCGAGCACATTGATGTGCTGGCCGAATTCGCGATGCATGCCCTTGGGCAGCTGGAATCCGAAAGTCTTGTCCATGACGTAGGCGACGCCGCCCTTGCCGGATTGACTGTTGATCCGGATGATGGCTCGGTAATTGCGCCCGATGTCCTTGGGATCGATTGGCAGATAGGGCACCTCCCAGAGTTCCGCGGGGTCCCCCGATTGGTGCGCAAGTCCCTTGTTGATCGCATCCTGGTGCGATCCGGAGAAGGCGGTGAAGACCAGTTCGCCTCCGTACGGATGCCGCGGCGCAACCTCCATCCGGGTGCAGCTCTCGTAGATCTCCCGGACCTGGTTGATATTGGAGAAGTCGAGCCGGGGATCGACTCCCTGGGTGTAGAGATTGAGCGCCACGGTGATGATATCCACGTTGCCGGTGCGTTCGCCGTTGCCGAAGAGGGTGCCTTCGACCCGGTCGGCTCCCGCCAGCAGACCCAATTCGGTCGCGGCCACGCCGGTTCCCCGGTCGTTGTGGGTGTGGAGGCTGATCAGGGTGGAATCCCGACGTTTCAGGTGACGGCAAAACCATTCGATCTGGTCGGCGTGAACATTGGGCGTGGCCACCTCTACCGTGGCCGGCAGGTTTAGGATGATGGGTTTCCCAGGTGAAGGATTCCAGATGTCGGTGACGGCCTCGCAGACTTCGAGGGCGAAATCGAGTTCGGTGCTGCTGAAACTCTCGGGAGAATACTCGAAGACAACCTCGGTTTCGGGAACGGTCGGTACGAGGCTCTTGACGAGGCGGGTACCGTCAACGGCGATCCGCTTGATCCCTTCGCGGTCCAGGTTGAAGACCAGGCGACGCTGGGCGGGGGAGGTGGAGTTGTAGAGGTGAACGATGGCGCGCCGGGCGCCGCTGATGGCCTCGAAGGTGCGGCGGATCAATTCCTCGCGGCTCTGGGTCAGGACCTGAATCGAGACGTCGTCCGGAATGAGGTCCTCATCGATCAGCCGGCGGATGAATTCGAATTCGATTGATGAGGCGGACGGGAAACCGACCTCAATCTCCTTGAAACCCAACTGGACGAGGGTTTCGAACAGTGCCAGTTTCTCCTCCACCCCCATGGGGATGGCGAGCGCCTGGTTGCCGTCCCGAAGGTCGACGCTGCACCAGTGGGGCGCGCGATCGATCGACCGCGACGGCCATTGCCGGTCGGGCAGATCGATTTTCGGGAAGGGTCGATACTTTTTGATGGGCTCTTTTTGCATGATCGTGGACGTGATATCGTCGACCAGAAGGAGGACCGGGGACCGTCGGAGCGGCGCCGGTGAGCCAGGAATGAATGCTCTCTGAAAACAGCAGGCCGCGCCGATCCCTTGCTAGGCAGGGGTAAGTCGATTCGCAGAAAGGCGAAGCAGGCGGGTCTGGGTCATGGTGGTCATTCGTCTGATTGGATTAGGTGCGTCGCGGGACCCTGTCAAGCGACCTTAAGCCGCTGATTCCCGACGTTGCCCGGAACACGTAACCTTTCGCGGCTTGCGGCGTCATCTCTTCATGGAAAGAGTCTCATGATCTCGAACCACCATGACGGATGATTCATTTGACCTGCCGGGTTGCCTCGCGCAGGTGCGGGCGGGGGACCAGGCAGCCAGTCGCGACCTGGTCAATCACCTCTATCCTCTGGTCATCAAGATCGTGCGCTCCCATCTCCCCCGCCGGGCGGCGGAGGAGGATCTGGCTCAGGATATTTTCATCAAGATGTTCAACCGAATGCATCAGTATCACGGTGCGGTTCCCTTTCCGCATTGGGTCTCACGGATTGCGGTGACGACCTGCATCGACCAGTTGCGGTCGCAGAAGCGTCGCCCGGAATTCCGGATGGCGGATTTCTCCGAGGATGAGGCCCGCTTGATTGAAAATCTGGCAGACCCTTCGAACCGACCGGACCCGGTTGATGCCCTTGCTGCCCGGGAGTTGGTCGGCAGGCTCCTGGCCACACTCAGCCCGAAGGACCGGACGATCCTGACGCTGCTGGATCTGGAACGGCGGAGTCTGGCGGAGATTGCCTCAATGACCGGGTGGAACACGACCCTGATCAAAGTGAGGGCCTTTCGGGCGCGGAAGAAATTGCAGAAGGCATTTGAACAACTCAAAGAAAAGGAAAGCCATGAGTGAGAACAATCAGTCTTGGGAACGTCTGGTCGCCTGGGCCCGTCGGGTTCCGGACGGCCCGGATGCGCAGGCTCCCCTGGGTTTTGCCTCGCGGGTGGTGGCGCTCGCCTTCGAGCGCGAGAAGACCGAGCCCCTCTGGGAAATGCTTTCTCTTCGAGCGCTCGGGCTGGCCTCATTGGTCGCGATTGCGGCCGTGGCGGTCCATTTTTCAAGCAACCAGGCCTCCGCCTACACTGATATTGACCTGGTCGATCAAGCGGCCGCCGACCTTTTCCTGCCATGAGTTCCACTGAGAAATTCAAGATCACGCTCTATCTGGTGGCCATTTTCCTGGTCGGTTGTGTGGCTGGTGGGTTCGCGGCTCTCGCCTTGAAGCGCCCGCCGGGCCCGCCGAACATCACCAATCTGACCGATCGGCAGATGCAGCGGATGACCAGTGAACTGGCCTTGTCCGAGGAGCAGGCGGAGGCGATCCGGCCGATCGTCGCACAGATCTCGGAGGAGATCCGTGTTGTCCGCCGCGAGAGCATGGCGCAATTCGCGCGGATCTACGACGAGATGGTCCAGCGGATTGAGGCCGAGTTGACCCCGGAGCAGGCGGCTCTTTTCAGGGTCCGCGAGAAAGAACGCCGTGAGCGGGCGAACAGCATGATGATTCGCCGGCACAAGGACGGAATGGACCGGAAAGGATCGGGACCCGGTCCGCGTGATGGGGGTTGGCGCAGAGGCGAGGGGACTCCGCCGCCGGAGCCGCCGCCACTTCCGGAGCCGCCGCCTGAGGGCCCGTAAGAATCTGGAAGAGGCACTTGCTCCGGAGGGGAATCCCGGCCACCCTTCCCGGCCATGGAAACGACGCTGACCGGGAAGACGATCGTGGTCGGGATCACGGGTTCGATTGCCGCCTACAAGGGAGCTGATCTGGTCAGCCGCCTGCGCAAGGCGGGAGCGTCCGTTCATGTGGTCCTGACCGAAGGTGGTGCCCGGTTCATCACTCCCTTGACCCTGCAGGCCTTGAGCCGGAACCCGGTCGCCACGGATCTCTGGGATGAAGGCAACGGCTGGCAGCCCGGACATATTGACCTTGCCGACCGGGCCGACCTGCTGGTGGTGGCTCCGGCGACGGCGGATGTGATCGCCCGGTTTGCCCACGGTCTGGCTCCGGATTTTCTCTGCTCCCTTTACCTGGCCTGCCGGGCACCGGTCCTGATCGCTCCGGCCATGAACGGGAAAATGTACCTCCATCCGGCGACCCAGGCCAATCTGGAGACGCTCAGGTCCCGCGGGAACACCTTTGTCGGGCCGGAGGAGGGGATGCTCGCCTGCGGCTATGAAGGCATCGGCCGGCTCTGGCCGGTTGAGCAGATCGTTGAGCGGATCGAGGAAATGCTGGCGGGAGAGTAATCACTGAAACCTCCCTTTTGGGGTTGAAAGGCATCCGGACGGGCCTAGGTTCCCCATTGGCCAGGCCCTATGCAATGTCGGGCGAGTGAACTCCGCCAGGACCGGAAGGTAGCAACGGCAACTACGTTTCACATGTGCCGTAGTGTGCCTGGCCACTCTTTTTCCCATGTCCACCGGATACCAGGTTCTCGCCCGCAAGTGGCGTCCCCAGTCTTTTGACGAGGTCGTCGGGCAGGATCATGTCATCCGGACGTTGCGTAACGCGATAACCCGCAATCGGATCGCTCACGCCTACCTCTTCGTCGGCCCTCGCGGGACAGGAAAGACGACCACGGCCCGCCTGTTTGCCAAGGCGCTCAATTGTGAGCGGGGGCCCACGGCCGAACCCTGCGGAGTCTGTCCGGCCTGTGTCTCGATCACCGAGGGCAGTTCGATGGATGTCATCGAAATCGATGGAGCCTCCAACAACTCGGTCGACCAGGTTCGGGAGTTGCGTGACGATGTGCGCTACGCGCCGTCCCAGGGACGATTCAAGGTCTACATCATCGATGAAGTCCACATGCTCTCGAATCAGGCCTTCAACGCCCTGCTCAAGACCCTCGAGGAGCCTCCGGAGCATGTGAAGTTCGTTTTCGCCACGACGGAGGCGCAGAAAGTCCTGCCGACGATCATCTCCCGGTGTCAGCGCTTTGACCTGAAGCCCATCCAGGACGACGTCATCATCGAACGCCTCAAGTTGATCTGCGCCGAGGAAAAGATTGCCGCCGACGACGCGGCCCTGGCCGCCGTGGCCCGCCTGGCTGACGGCGGGATGCGCGATTCTCAATCCATCCTCGATCAGATGATCGCCTTTTGCGGAGAGACCATCACAGAGAGTGACGTGCTGGAGGTCTATGGCCTGGTCTCAGAAGCCGACGTGACCGCGCTTGCCCGGGCGGTGGCTGCGGCTGATTTTGCCGGAGTGGTCGCCCTGATCGACCGCTTCGATTCCGAGGGGCGGGATCTCTTCCGGGTGTTGATCGATCTTCAGGAAGTCGCCCAGGATGCGATGCTCGACTCGGTCAAAGGTAACGGCCGATCGAACCTGTTGGGAACGTCGATGACGACTGAGGCGTTGGCACGCCTGATTGACGGGCTCCGGCAAGGCGAAAACAGCCTGAAGTTCGGGCTGTCCGAGAAGGTCAATTTCGAGGTCACCCTGATTCGGGCGATCGAGAACAGCCGGGCGCGCGCCATCGATACCTTGATCCGCGAGCTGACCGGACTGGCCGCGCAGACCGGGGAACCTGCCGCGGAAGACGGCCAAAAAAAAAAGTCCCGGCTGAGCGCCTGATCCGGGAGAATCCGACGCCTCCAGTCTCAAGAACCGGGTTGGAGCCGGTGGCATCGAGCCGGCCGGAGGAATCACCCTTCCCCGACGAGGGGGACAGCGGAGAGGATCTTCCGACCGATTGGGAGCCGGAGGTGTCCGGAGCCGGGGGCGAAGCGGTTCCGTCCGGAAACCCGGATGAGTTGCTGGGTCCCGCACCCAGGCTCCAAGCGGTTGTCGATCGACTTCCGGAGTCCAATCGTGATCTTCTCGAGGAGCTCTTTCGGGCCAAGTTCATCGGCGTCCGCAAGCTCGACAAGGACGCACTGCGCTGAGCAGGGGTTGGGAGGAGGGACGGTGGGGCGAAGGTTTCGGACCTGGATCCGAGAGCCAACCAACCGGGGGGCGTTTTGATAAGGCAGACGTGACGGCATTCCCTGCCCAAGGCACTTTCAACAACACGCAGCCAAGAGGAATGGCGCGTGGTCAAGGGGTATGATCGCCGTCTTGTCTCGGAGCCGCATGAGGCTGGCCGGGCACCATTCAGATCGGCTAGGGAATGTCTCCGGCAACTTCCGTCGGTCCTCCGCCCTCCGGCCGACCGCGTCACGTTCCCCCGGTCCATCCGCCCTCGATCACGGGCCGGCCTAGGGTGCCGGGGAGGTAGAGGTAGGTAAAGGTCGGCAGGTGCTCGAATGGCGGCTGGAGTCGGACCGGCTCATAGGCGTAGAGCCCCACGTTGACACCCTCCAGGCGGTGGAGCTCGCGCAGGCAGGCTTCGGTTACGGCCCAGAGCTCCCCTGGGATGCCGATTGCGTCCCCGGGGTGGACCACCATCCCCGGGTAGCCGGTCAATTGATGAAGCCTGTAGCCGGGCCGGGTGCGGGCCTCGCCGAGGAAGCGCTGCCCCTCAATAAACGGATGGTTTTCGTATCCCCGCATCAGGGTGCCGTAAACGAAGACCAGATGGTCTTCGGCTGGATAATCGACGGGGGAAGTCACCGATCAAATCGATTCGAGAGGGTCCGTGGCCACCTCGATGACCATCGCGGTACAGTTGTCCTTTCCCGAGTTCTCGACGGCGATCTGGACCAGATGATCGGCGATCTTCGGGTCAATCGGCTCCTCGGTGGACAGGGCTTCTTCCAGATGTCGGTCCCACAGTCCGTCGATCAGGCCGTCGGAGCAGATAAGAAACCGGTCGCCGGCTTCCAGTCCGACCGCCCCGATCTGTGGTTCGATGAACTGGGTATTGGCTCCGAGGGCTTGCTGGAGGGCGCTTTTTCGAGGGTGGTCGCGGGCTTCACGTTCGGAAATCGAGCCATTTCGAAAGAGCCATCCGACGTGGGTATGGTCGTGGGAGAGTTGCTTCAGGGATCCCCCTTTGGGCAGGTAGTAGATCCGACTGTCGCCGATATGGCCGTAGAACATCCACTCGGGCGTAAACCAGCACAGGCTGAGGGTGGCCCCCATCCCCTGGCATTCCTCGTAGCTGAATCCCAATCGGGTCAGGCTCTGGTGAATCCCGATGAAAAGTTCCTGAAGCAGGTCTGAGAATCCGCTGGAAAGCCCGGCTGCGCTCAGGCGGTATCCCTTGGGCAGCAGACGGGTGATGCCGTCGATTGCGAGGCGGCTGGCGAATTCGCCGGACTTCGCTCCGCCCATCCCGTCGCTGACGGCGAAGACGCAGTCATTGGTTTCGACTGTCTTCTGCCCGATGCGTCCGAGAACCTGCATCTCCCGGCCGTCAAAGGTCAGGGCGAGAAATGAATCCTCGTTGTTCTGGCGGACACTCCCGGGATGGGTCTTGGCCGACCAGCGTAGGGAAAGATGCCCGGCCGGGGTCTCCTCGGTGTCATCCGGCATCGACGGCGGGCTTGGGGGGGTCGTTGAGGATGGTGGCGAACTCGAAATCGATCAGGCAAAAACGCCCGTCGGTCTGCCGGTAGGTGACGTTTCGAAGGAAGGCGTCCTCATGGCGAACTCCGAAGGTCTCGAGTTCGTCGTAGAGTTCCTTCATCCGTTCCTCGCTGAGGTGATCGACCCGGGAACCGCAATTGGTGGTGATCATATTGAGCGTTTCCGGATGGGCCTCGAGCAGGCGCGGTACGAAATCGCACCCGACCTGCTCAAGATAGCGCAGCACCTTGACCTCGTTTTCGAACCGTTCCCGGGCCTTGGGGCCGCGGAATGTCTTGTGGACGCGGCCGTCGTAGCCGATCCGGACAATGGCGCGACCGGTATCCTTGATCTCATGCATCAGCCGTGGAGGGGAGGTTAAAAGAGGGTAATGAAGAAGGTTTCCGGAGGATTGGCAATTTTCTCTTTATCTGTGGCATGTATTGTGCTGACTGGTGGGGTTGCCTGTGAATCACATGCGCAGGGTCAGATGCCGTCGTTTCGGGTGTCGATCCATCTTGAAGACAACTCCCATAGAATACACCAAACAAATATGGCCAAACTGAAACTGGAATACCTCTGGCTTGATGGTTACACCCCTGTAGCCAACATCCGAGGCAAGACTAAAGTCGTCGACGGCGACCCGGATACCTTTTCGCTGGAGGATTGCCCGATGTGGGGATTCGACGGCAGCTCAACCAAGCAGGCCGAGGGCAAGAACTCGGACTGTCTGCTGAAACCGGTCGCGCTCTTCAAGGACAGCACCAAACGAAACGGCTTCCTGGTGATGTCCGAGGTAATGAATCCGGACGGCACCCCGCATCCCACGAATTCCCGTGCGACGATCGAGGATGATCCGGGCACCTGGTTCGGATTTGAGCAGGAGTATTTCCTCTACCAGGACGGCCGTCCTCTCGGTTTTCCGGAAACCGGATATCCGGCCCCTCAGGGCGGTTACTATACGGGAGTCGGCTACGCCAATGTCGGCGATATCGCCCGTGCCATCGTGGATGAGCACCTTGACCTCTGTATCGACGCCGGGATCAACCATGAGGGGATCAACGCCGAGGTGGCCAAGGGTCAGTGGGAGTTCCAGATCTTCGGCAAGGGATCCGCGACTGCCGCGGACCAGATCTGGGTTGCCCGTTACCTTCTTCTTCGTCTTTGCGAAAAGTATGGCGTGGATGTCGAGTGGCACTGCAAGCCGATCAAGGGTGACTGGAACGGCTCGGGCATGCACTGCAATTTCTCGACCCAGTACATGCGTGAAGTCGGCGGCAAGGAATACTTCGAGAAGCTGATGGAAGCCTTCAACAAGTACAGGGACGAACACATCGCCGTCTACGGTCCGGACAATCACCTGCGTCTGACCGGCCTGCACGAGACCCAGTCGATCGACAAGTTCAACTATGGCCTGGCCGATCGTGGCGCCTCGGTGCGTATCCCGCACAGCTTCATCAATAACGGCTACAAGGGATACCTCGAAGACCGTCGTCCGAACTCCCAGGGAGATCCCTACAAGATCGCGTCGCGGATTCTCAAGACGATCAGCACGGTCCCGACCAGCTGATCCTGGGTCCTGACTCTCTTCGGCGCCGCCTCGCAAGGGGCGGCGTTTTTCTTTGGCGGGCGCGGCGTCTCGGGGACAGCTCCTTATTCGATGATCATCTCGTCGACCGACTGACTGGCCGGAATCATTGGGATGACGTGCTCGTTGTAGGGCACGATGACATCGAGCAGGTAGGGGCCGTCGCAGTCGAGCATCTCCTGGATCGCTTCCCGCAGTTCAGACTTCAGATGCACCCGGCGCGAGGGCACACCGAAGCCCCGGGCGATGGTGACAAAATCCGGGTAGATGCCCCCGAGGTTCTCCGGGGTCCCGATATTGGAGGCATCGCCGAGGATGGTGTGGCCGCGCACGCTGTTGTAGAAGCGATCCTCCCACTGAACGACCATGCCCAGATGCTGATTGTTGAGGACCATCGCCTTGGCCCCGATCTTCTCGATCTTGGCCGTGGCGAGTTCCTGGATGTTCATGAGGAAGGAACCGTCTCCGTCAATATCGATGACCTGCCGGTCGGGGAAGGCGGCCTTGGCCCCGATCGCGGCCGGGTATCCGTAGCCCATCGAGCCCAGCCCGAGGGAACTGACCAGGCAGCGCGGCTTGTTGAAGTCGTAGAACTGGGCGGACCACATCTGGTGCTGGCCGACCCCGGTTGTGATGATGGCTTCGCCTTTGGTCAGTTCGCAAAGAGTTTGAATGGCTTCCTGGGGCAGGATATGCTTGCTCTTGCGGTAACTGAACGGGTGATCGCGTTTCCATCCTTCGATTTTCTCAAGCCAGGCCCCGGTGTCGGGGGCCTTGAACTTGAGAGCCTCCATCAATTCGTTCATCCGCCGGAGCGCGTATCCGATCTCCGAGACGATCGGATGATCGACCCGTTTGTTCTTGTTGTGTTCCGAGGCGTCGATATCGACGTGGACGATGGACGCTTCCGGGGCGAAGCGGGCCGGGTCACCGGTGATGCGGTCATCGAAGCGTGCCCCGAAGGCGAGGAGCAGATCCGACTGATGGACCGCCCAGTTGCCGTAGGCGGAACCGTGCATGCCGAACCACTTCATGGAGAGTGGATGGGTTTCGGGAAAGGCGCCCACACCCATGAGGGTGGTGGCGACCGGTATCCGTGTCCGTTCGGCAAAGGCTTTGAGATCATTGCTGGCTTCGGCCGAAATGACGCCGCCGCCGACGTAGAGGACGGGCCTGGTGGACGCGCTGATCAGTGCGAGAATATGCTTCAGTTCCTCGTCGGTGGCGTGAGCGGGCATCTTGCTCGAGCGCAACTCGATCGCGTGGGGAAAATTCGGTCGGGACAGGGCCTGCTGTACATCCTTGGGAATGTCCACCACGACTGGTCCGGGACGGCCGGTGCGTGCGATGAGGAACGCCTCCTTGATGACGTGAGGGATATCGTTCACGTCGAGGATCAGGTAGCTGTGTTTGACGACCGGGAGGGTCATCCCGAAGAAATCGGTCTCCTGGAAGGCGGATTTCCCGATGAACTTCTGGTAGACCTGGCCGGTGATCGCGACCAGCGGCGTGCTGTCCATGAAGGCATCCGCGATCGCGGTGACCAGATTGGTCGCGCCGGGTCCACTGGTCGCCATGCACACCCCGACTTTGCCGCTGGCCCGGGCATAGCCCTCGGCCGCGAACGCGCCTCCCTGTTCGTGGCGGGGCAGGATGGTCCGGATGCTTTGCGATTTGGCGAGGGCCTGGTGAAGCTCCATCGAGGCACCACCCGGGTAGGCAAAGACCGTATCGACGCCTTCGCGTGCGAGGCATTCAATGACGATTTCAGCGCCTTTCATTTCAGGCCCGATGTCCGGCTTGGGGAAGGTGGCGACTTGATTGGCAGGTTTCATGACGTGAACGGGTAAAAACGTCGAAAGGATGAGAGGGCCCGGGGGTGAAGCAAGCCCGGATTCCCGGAAGAAAAGCAATCCAGACCCCTTATACGGCCTTGCCGCGGTCAGGGTGGGTTCCGACAATCTCCCACGTGTTCAGGGTTCTTTTGATTGGGGATGTGGTGGGCCGTCCGGGCCGATCGTACCTGGCGGCCCATCTGCCCGGTCTGCGAAAGGAACTGGAGGTCGACCTGGACGTGGCCAATGGGACAAGAAAAGATGATATGGGGGGATTTTTCATACACTTGTCAGTCCGGCCACTTTCGGTGGTCCTGACAACTCCCCCATGTCATCTATTGATCCCTCAGGTTCTTGACCACGCGTTCGCTTGAGCGGCCGATCTCCGTACCGCCCCCCCCGAGCGATCCTCATCTCCGGTCAAGCCGGGCCCGTCAGGTGACAATTCGGTGACGCGACCGCTTCCCGTTGACGGCCGACGGATCCGAGACTTGCTCTTGATGATGATCCGATTGATCCTGTCCGCCTCCGTCTTCGTCACGACCCTCCTTTCAGGGAAGGAACCCGCAGAATTGAAGGAATTCTTCTTCACCCCATCGTTTCCAGCGGAGAACATCGATTCGGTCGCGACCTGGACTGGCCCCTCCGGTGAGTACTGGCTCTTGGCCACGGCCAAGTCCAGTCATTGCATCCACGTATACGACGGCATCAACGGGGCGTTCATCCGCCGGGTGGGCGGTCTTGGCGATCTTCCGGGTCAGTTTGCCCGGCCGAACGGGATCCTCGTTCACGGAGACCTCGTCTTCGTGGTCGAACGCGACAATCATCGGGTGCAGGTGCTGACGCTTCCGGATTTCCGATCCATCGGTATTTTCGGGACAGAAGAGCTGATCAAACCCTATGGTCTGGCTATGATCGAGGCGGGTGGAGAGAATCAGATCACCGTCTATGTGACGGACAATTACGAGACGGAGGCAGGTGAAGTGCCTCCGGCCGCTGAGTTGGGCCGTCGGGTGAAGGTTTATGGGGTCGAGTTGCACGCCGACAGCGTTGAAGGAGAGCTGACTTCGGTCTTTGGGGATACTCTCCGGTCCGGGCAACCTTCACGTGGTGGAATCGATTGCGGCCGACAGCGTCCATAATCGGCTTCTCGTCGCCGACGAGGACATGGCTGACGGGATGGATATCAAGATCTACGACCTCGGCGGGAGGTTTACCGGTCAGTCCATCGGGAAAGGGATCTTCAAATACCAACCGGAGGGAATCGCTCTGGACTTGCAAAACGGAATCTGGATTGCGACGGACCAGGGAAAGACGACGAATCTATTCCATCTCTTTGACCGGGAGAGTCTGGATTGGCTGGGAACCTTCTCCGGTGAGCGGACCTTGAATACGGATGGCATCTGTTTCAGTCCGGAACCCCACGAGCGGTTCCCGGACGGGCTGTTGTTTGCGGTCGACGACGATGCCTCGGTTGCCGCCTTTTCGTGGAGCGAGGTCATGAACGCGGTCCTTTCAAACGTGCGGGAGTAGGGTGGCGGGCGGATTTCCACGTCCGACGTCCCGCAGAAACGGGCCTGGCCGATAGGTTGACTTTCGCCGTCCGGCTGGCTTTTCCCTCCGCTGCCACCCGCTGTGTCGGGATGGTTGATTCCATCTCGAGCAGGGAATCGCTGGTCCTCAGGCCGAACTCAACGGCACTCTGTTACCGATTCGTGTCAATTGCGTCAAAGCCGCAACAGGCGTGTGACTATTCTGCGAACATTCGAATTCGTTTTGACAGAGCCAACCCTCGGCTGAGCTAGGTGGGGGAGCGCCCTGAATGGGCGCCACGAATTATCCAGCGAAAACCACCACGATGAGCACTTCCTGCCAATCCATGAAGCACCGGCGCACCCGCCGGTTTCTCCTCTTTCTGGGTCTCACCTGCGGCCTATGGGCCCAGTTACAAGCCCAAGACACCGCGGTCCTCGGCGGTCGTGTCTCCGCCGCATCCGACGGGCTTCCCCTTGAAGGGGTTCAGGTGACCATCGACCGCCTGTCACAGAGCGCCTCGACCGGGCGTGGCGGGCGCTACCAGTTGAGCGGTCTGCCCACCGGAACGGTGCGGGTGCTCTTCAATTACGTGGGACTGGCGGAGGTTTCCCGGGAAGTTGCCCTTCGTGCCGGCGACAATCGCCTGGATGTGGCCATGGAGTGGGAGGTCTTCGAACTCGACGCCTTTGTCGTCGAAGGCAGCGCCATCGGCCAGGCACGGGCTCTCAATCTGCAACGCAGCGCCGACACCTTGAGTACGATCGTCTCCGCGGATGCAATCGGGCGTTTCCCCGACCAGAATGCCGCCGAAGCATTGAGTCGCCTGCCCGGAATCTCGGTGGAACGCGACCAGGGTGAGGGCCGTTTCGTGGTCGTCCGGGGTATTGACCCCAATCTCAATTCAGTCGCATTGGACGGGGTCAAGCTCGCCTCGCCGAGCGCCGGTGAGCGGGCCACGTTGCTCGACACGATCCCCACCGATACATTGCAGAGCATTGAGGTCTTCAAGTCGACCCTGCCGAGCCAATCCGGTGATTCGGTGGGCGGCTACATCAATATCCGCACGCCCAGCGCATTCGATGATGATGCACGCATCCTGCGCTTTGGTATTCAGGGAAACTACTCCGATCTGGCCGGCGATTGGCGAGGCAAAGTCAACGGTGCCTTCGGTCAGCAATTCAACGAGGGAAAAGTCGGATTCATGATCAACGCCTCCTATGAGGAGCGCGAGTTTGGCTCCGACAACAAAGAGGCGGATCCGTGGACCGTGGAAGAGGGTGGCGACGGTTCTTCCGGCTACATTTCCGAAGCAATCCAATTCCGCGAATACGATCTGGTGCGGACCCGCACCGGAATCTCCGCCAACCTCGAATTCAAGCCATCTCCCGAAGCCTACTACTTTTTGCGCGGCAGCTGGAACGAATACGAGGACACCGAAATCCGCCACCGCATGATTTTAGAAGATCTCGAGGACTTCCGCGAAATCGAGAATGACACATTCATCGCCGATACCGCGGTTGCGGTCCGGGAAATGAAGGACCGGACCGAAAACATGCGGATCATGGCCGCCTCCATCGGCGGAGAAAACCAGATTGGCCAACTCAAGGTCGATTACCGCTTGTCCTATTCCAAAGCCGAGGAGGACACGCCCTTCGATCTTGAAACCGTCTACGAATTCACAGAGGATGTCGGATTGCGCTTCACCGGCACCAGCGGCGACCTGCCGGCGCATGAACAGCTCACCGGACCGTCCCTGACGGACCCGGACAATTACGATTTCGACGGGGTGGAACTGGCCAGCCAGCTGGTGGGCGAAACGGATATCTCAGGGGACGTCAAGTTGACCTACGATTTCAATCAGCCGACCCTCCGATCGGTTTCGTTCGGCGGGCTGTTCCGCACCAAGGAAAAGACGAGCGATCTGGAAGTCTTCAAGAACGACGACAATCCCAGCCAGGTCGATACCCTCAGCGGCTTTGTTTATGCCAATCCGCGTGACACCTATCGGTCCGGATTGCCCTATATTTCACCTGATTTCTCAACGTTTTTCAGGGACAACCGCGCTGCCTTCGCCATGGAGCGCGATGAAGTCGATTCCATTCTGGAAGACTTCCGCTCCGACGAAGATGTCGCGGCGGGCTTCGCCATGGCAACCCTAGACCTCGCCGGATGGCAGCTCATTGCCGGCGTTCGCGTCGAAAACACGCGTTTCAAAACCTCGGGATATTCCTTCAATGATGACAGGGGCGACATCTTCACGGTGAGCGCTTCCCGGGATTATACCGATGTCTTGCCCGGCCTCCATTTGCGCAAGGACTTCGGGGCCGACAGCGTCCTCCGCTTCTCCGTGAACAAGACCCTGTCGCGGCCGAACTTTGAGCAAACCATACCGAACGCGGAAATCGAGGGTGACGAGGTCACCGTCGGCAATCCCCTCCTTGATCCGCTGGAGTCCTTCAATGTCGATTTGTCGTTCGAGCGCTACCTGCGCCCGCTGGGGCTATTCTCCGCAGCGGTGTTCTACAAGGAAATCGACAACTTCATCTACGAACAGGTGATCAACGGAACCTTCCCCGGCGTTGGCGATGCGGAGATCACCACCTTCCGCAATGGACCCTCCGGATCGATCCTCGGCCTCGAACTCGCCTATCAGCGTCAGCTCAACTTTCTGCCTGCAGCCTTCGATGGTATGAGTTTCTACAGCAATCTGACGTTGGTTGATTCGGAGGCAGACGTGCTCGGACCCGAAGAAGGCGATCCGACCCGCGAGGTGCCGTTTATCAAGCAATCCGATTGGATCGCCAACATCGCCCTTACCTACGAGAAGCACGGGATCTTTGCCCGTCTCGCCTACAGCTACCGCGATGATTACCTCGATGAGGTCGGAGAGGAATCGATCGAGGATCGCTATATCTCCAATTTCGGCCAGCTTGACTTGTCGCTCGCCTATACCGTCAACCAAAACGTGACCGTATTCGCAAACTGGGTCAATATCACCAATGAACCCCTCCGGGCCAATTGGGATGTTTCCGGTCGCCTGTCCCAATTTGAAGAGTACGGCTGGAGCGTCAACGCGGGCCTCAAGCTGGTGTTCTAGTCTCGGGGATCGGAAGCGGATTGGCTGATTTGACAAGAACAGGGGTCATCGTTCAGTTCTCAGTTCATGGGCTGGACGGGACCGATGCGGTAAGTCACTTCCGTTGTCGATGCCGCGCACGCCTCGAGCGGTCGGGCGACATCCCTGCTATTACGTGATCAATCGCGGGAGTTTCCGTCGTTTCATCTTCGAGACAGACGGCGCTCGAGAGGGGGAAAAAGGGATGACATGGGGCATACCATCATTGTCGAAGGGACGATGGGTTTCGACGTGCGCTTTGTCTTCCTTCATCTCTGGCGGCCTTGGAGACGGCGATTTCGGAACGGGCGGACGCCGGCCGAATCCGAACAAGCCGTAGGAAACAACGTTTTGTTTTCGAGCGTGAAGGACCAGGTTGTTCCCTACAGTTTGTTTGTGACCGCTTGTCACCACGTAACCGTGGTTGTTCGCTCCGTGCTTTCGTGATTGCGGGCGGTTGGCGACCCGACCAGAATCGCGGGGTGTTCAGGGTTCTTTTCATTGGGGATGTGGTGGGCCGTCCGGGCCGATCGTACCTGGCGGCCCATCTGCCCGGTCTGCGAAAGGAACTGGAGGTCGACCTGGTGGTGGCCAATGGTGAAAATGCCGCGGCTGGAGCCGGCATCACCAAACCGTTGGCCGAGGAATTGTTGGCGGCTGGAACCGATGGCCTTACCCTCGGGGACCACGTCTGGGATCAACGCGGGTTTGAAACAGTGATCGGAGAAATGGACCGGATCTGCCGGCCGGCCAACCTCGACTCCTCCTGTCCGGGGCGGGACCATCTGATCCTCGAGGCTGCCGGTCGGCGGATCGCGGTATTCACGCTGCTGGGCCGGCAGTTCATGAAGCCGAGGGATTGCCCCTTCCGGGCGGCCGATCGCCTGATTGAACGTCTCAACGGTCAGGTCGACGGCATGATCGCGGAAATCCACGCCGAGGCCACTTCGGAGAAAATCGCGTTCGGCCGTTACCTGGACGGTCGGGTCAGCGCGGTCATCGGCACCCACACCCACGTGACGACGGCCGACGCTTCGATTCTCCCGAAGGGGACCGGGTATATCACCGATGTCGGGATGACGGGCCCGCATGACTCGATCATCGGGAGGGAAGTCGACCCGGTCGTCGCCGGGTTTCTGGACGGAATGCCACGTCGGTTTCAGGTGGCGGCCGGAGATGCCCGGCTTTCGGCGATCCTGCTGGAGATCGAGCCGGACGGTCGCTGTTCTTCGATTCAACCGATCCGGAAGTAAGTCTCTCAGGCCGGCTTCTGCGCGAGCTGTTTGGCCTCCTCGTAGATCCCGAGATTGCGGAAGCGATCGTAGCGGCGCTTGATCCGGGTCTCCGGCTTGAGGGACTCGATCGCCTTCAGGTGGCGCTGGAGAGCCTTGCCGAGGTTGGCAGCGGCCTGGACCGGATCGGTGTGGTTGCCGCCGAACGGCTCGGCGACCACTTCGTCGATGACGCCGGTCCGGGTCAGCATTTCATTGTCGCCGAGTCGCAATGCGGTGGCGGCCTTGGCGGCGGAGCCCTTGTCCTTCCAGAGGATGGCCGAGCAGCTCTCGGGAGAAATGACGGAATAATAGGCGTTTTCGAAAATGAGAACCCGGTCGGCCACGGCGATGCCGAGGGCTCCGCCGGATCCACCCTCGCCGATGACGACGGTGACGATGGGCACCCTCAATCGGCTCATTTCGAGCAGGTTGACGGCGATCGCTTCGGCGACGTGGCGCTCTTCCGATCCGATGCCCGGGAAAGCGCCGGGGGTGTCCACAAAACTGATGATCGGCAGATTGAACTTTTCTGCCATCTTCATCAACCGGAGTGCTTTGCGGTAGCCTTCCGGGTGGGGCATGCCGAAATTGCGGAGGAGGTTGTCCTTCGTATTACGCCCCTTCTGCTGGCCGATGATCATGACCGGCCGACCTTCGAAATGGGCCGGGCCACCGACCATGGAACGGTCGTCGCGGAAAAGACGGTCTCCATGCAACTCCTGGAATCCGCTGAAGAGTTGGGACACGAAATCCAAGGTGAACGGACGCTTCGGGTGGCGGGCGATCTGGACCCGCTGCCAGGGGGAGAGGTTGTCGTAGATCGCGCGTTTGGTCGCCTCGATCTTGCGCTCGATCGCCGCAACCTCGGTGGATACGCCTACGTTGTTCTCGATCGACAACTGGTGAAGCTGTTCGAGTTGGCGGTCGAGATCCCGGAGGGGTTTTTCAAACTCCAGGGCGTAGAGCCGTTTTTCCATAAGGACGACGGTAATGATGCGGTCCTGAATCTGTCAATCGAAGGCGAAGGGGCCGGAGACCGGGGAAAAGGGCAGGATTTCAGGTCCCGGGCTTCTTCACGGAGGCGTCTTGCTGCAGGGAATCCTTCCATCCCAGCATGCGGGCCGCAGCGCCGAACTTCTCCGCCATTTCCTTGTTGCCGCACTCCATCCAGATCCGCGAGAGGCTCGTATTGACAAAGATGTCGTCGGGCTGGAGGGCATGGGCTTTCTGCGCGGCAGCGAGGGCCTGGTCGAAACGGCGGGCGGAAAAATGGACCTCGGCGAGGGCGTGCCAGGCGGTGAAACTCTCCGGCTCCGAGTCGAGAGCCCGCGTCAGCTTGGTCACGGCGGCAGCGTCATCGCCCATCGTGAAATCGAACGTTGCGTCTTCGATCAGGGCCTGGAGCTCCGTGGGATTCATGAATGGCCGGAAGTTGGTCTCAAAAGAACGGGAGGTCAACCCGGAGAGGGAAATCCGACAGAGAGCGGCTCTTACGGAGGCATGGGAGCACGGGAGTCTGATGGGGCCGTCCTCTTCAGAGCAGGGCGCGGACGGCCTCCGCAGAGGCTTTCGTCACAAGGACGTAGACCCGTTCGGCATCCTCCCAGGAGACGACGGTGCGCCCTTTCATCTGCCAGAACTGCGGCTCGGTCAGGGCCGGATCATCGCTGAGATCCTCCCGGTCGATCATGAAGACATGAAAGGTGGATTCGCCCTGCAGACAGACGAGGGAAACCGTCTTTCCGCCCCAACTCAAAGTGCGACATCCGATGCCGGGCAGGGATTCGAGCCGGCCGATCAGGTCGGTCGTGGCCGGCGCATCCCGGTCAGTCAGCCAGGTGGTCAGGTCGGATACCTGATCGGCAAAGAAATCGAGGCTGATGAAGCCGGCGGAATAGCTCAGGGCATTGGCCCGGAGTTCGGCGAACTCGGATTCGTAGGCCGGACGATTCCAGGAAAGAATGAGTCCGGAGACCACGATCAGGCTGGCGGCAATGGCCATGGCGGGCGCGCCCCGCCACCATGGAGGTGCGGCTTCTGCCAGGCTCATGCCGGTGAGGATCTGGTCACGCAGGCCGGCCGGCGGACGCACTTGGCGCAGCTTTTCCGCGATAACCTGATCCTGTCGGATTTCGGATTCGAACCAGGCCTTCAGTTCCGGATCGCCCTCGACCAATGACAGGGCGGCGGCAATCCGATCGTCTTTGGCGTCACGCCCGTTGGGGCGGTAGGCGCTGAGGATGAATTGTGCTTCGCGTTTATCCATGGGACTGCCTTTCTGGAAAGGGGATGGGACGGGTATTGTTCGGGCGCGACTCGATCGCGTCGCGCAGTTGCTCGCGCAGTTGGGTCTTGCCGCGGGAGAGGCGGGACATGACGGTTCCGATCGGAATATCGAGGATCGCGGCGATTTCCTTATAGGAGGTGTCCTCCAGGTAGAAGAGGGTGAGAGGGGCTTTGAAAGTTTCGTCGAGTTGTGAAAGGGCCTCGACGACGAGACCGGCATCGAGGGTTTCGAGCCAGTCCGGTTCGGTGGGGGAGGCGGTCCGCTCAATTTCGTCGTTTTCCCGGTAGTCGATCTTCCGGGACCTGCGGTTGTGTTTGAGGAACTCGCGGTAGAGGGTGGTGAAAAGCCAGGACTTCACCTTCTCCGCATCCCGCAGGGCATGTCCCTTCTTGGCCCAGATGAAAAAGGTCTGCTGGGTCAGGTCGGCCGCATCCGCGGTATTTCCAGCCAGGCTCTGCCCGAACCGGAACAGGGATTCGTAGTGGCTATCGACCAAGGCCTGGAAGCTGGGAGGTGGCATGTAATGGGTGAAGAGCCGTTCGGGGCGGGGTTTATTCCCGGGCTCTCAAGGCGGTGACCTAGAGAATGAGCATGGCGTCCCCGTAGCTGAGGAATCGGTATTTCTTCTCGGCCGCGATGCGGTAGATCTCTTTGAACCACCCGATTCCCTCGGTGGATTCCGGGGTTAGGAAGGCGGCGATCAGGCAGAGCAGAGTGGAACGGGGGAGATGGAAATTGGTCAGGAGACCCTGCACAATCTGAAACCCGGCTGGTGGATGAATGAAAATGTCGGTCCGCCGGAGGATTGCGGGGCCGCTCCGGCAATCCGTCGTCCGGGCAAAGTCCTCGAGAGCCCGGAGGGAGGTGGTCCCGACCGCCAGGGTCCGACCGGAGCGCTCCACGGCCAACTGGAATCGGGTTTCCGCCGGGATTTCATAGGTCTCGGCATGCATCGGATGGGACTCAACGTCGTCGGTTTCGATCGGTCGAAAGGTGCCGAGGCCGACATGGAGGATGATTTCCCCGGTTTCCACCCCGTTTTCCCGGAGTGTCCGGTCGACTTCCGGAGTAAAGTGGAGTCCGGCGGTGGGTGCCGCGGCTGCGACCGGCCGGTCCCGGCGGGCGTAGACGGTCTGGTAACGCTCCCGGTCTTCGGCGGAGTCGGCCGGAGTGGGCGTTGACCGGTTCACATAAGGAGGGAGGGGCATCACACCGACCGCTTCAGCCAGTGCCGGAACAGTCGAGTGACGGTTCTCAAGAAAGCGGATCAGACATTCGCCAGTGGGTGATTTCGAGAGGACTTCGGCCAGGAAAACACCACTTCGGCCGAATCGTGCGCCGGGCTTGAGCCTTCGCCCGGGTCGCAGCAGGGCCCACCAGTCCCGTCCATCCTCCGTCGGGTTGAGCAGGAGACACTCAACCGCTCCGCCGCTGGTCTTTTCGGCGTGGATGCGGGCCGGAAGGACCCGGGCCGTGTTGCGGATGATCAGGTCTCCCGGGTGCAGGAAACCGGGCAGGTCACGAAAAACGTGATGATGGATCTCCCGGGTCTTCCGGTCGACCACGAGGAGGCGCGACTCATCCCGCCGGGCGGCCGGATGTTGGGCGATGAGGGCATCGGGCAGTGGATAATCGAAGAGATCGGTCTTCACGTCGGTAGACTGACGGTGCGGATGACAATGCTTTTGCCAAGTGCGGAGTATGGCCGGTAGAAAGGCGCCATGTCGGATCCCATCGCTCGCGCCAGTCGTCCCTTTCATATCATGACCAAGCCGATCGGGCCGCTTTGCAATCTCGACTGCGAGTATTGTTTTTACCTGGAGAAGGAGGTGCTTTATCCGGAGAAATCTGACTTCCGGATGTCGGACGAGATGCTGGAGCATTATGTCCGCTCCTATATCGAGGCCCAACCGGTTGATGAGGTCAGTTTCGCCTGGCAGGGCGGGGAGCCGACCCTGCTCGGAGTCAGGTTCTTCCGCAAGGTCGTCGAGTTTCAGAAGCAATACGCGGGCGGACGCCGCATCTCCAATGCCTTTCAGACCAACGGCACCCTCCTCAACGACGAGTGGGGCGAGTTCCTCAAGGAGAACGGTTTTCTCGTGGGGATCAGCATCGATGGCCCCCGGAAACTCCACGACCGTTACCGGGTGGACAAAGGGGGGCGTCCGACCTTTGACCGGGTGATGAAGGGCCTGGAGTTCCTGAAGAAGCACGAGGTGGAATTCAACACCCTGACCGTGGTCAACCGGGAGAATTCCCGGCATCCCCTCGAAGTCTACCGCTTCCTGAAGAAGATCGGGAGCGGCTTCATC
Source organism: Opitutaceae bacterium (assembly GCA_041395105.1). Classification (NCBI taxonomy): domain Bacteria; kingdom Pseudomonadati; phylum Verrucomicrobiota; class Opitutia; order Opitutales; family Opitutaceae; species Opitutaceae bacterium. The sequence goes on from JAWLBB010000001.1 coordinate 1,546,482, forward strand.
CAGTTTATCCCGCTGGTCGAGCGGAGTGCCGCCCCGGGAACCAAAGACGGCCTCGACCTGGCAGCGCCTCCCGATCCGGGGGGCGGGGACCGGCATACCCTAGTCACCTCCTGGAGCGTGCGCGCGGAACAATACGGGGAATTCCTGGTGCAGATCTTCGACGAATGGGTCCGGCGGGATGTCGGCAAGACCTTTGTGCAGATCTTCGACGTGACCCTGGGCAACTGGACGGGAATGGGAGGCGGACTCTGTGTTTTCTCCGAGAAGTGCGGTCTCGGCCTCGCGCTCGAGCACAACGGCGATCTGTATTCATGTGATCACTACGTCTATCCGAAGTACAAGCTTGGAAACATCATGAACCAGGGCCTGGGGGCGCTTGTCGACTCGGACTTCCAGAAGAAATTCGGCAATGACAAGAGCGATAGCCTGCCGCAGTACTGCCGCAACTGCGAGGTGCGCTTTGCCTGTCACGGCGAATGTCCGAAGCACCGCTTCATCCGCACCCCGGACGGCGAGCCGGGGCTCAACTACCTCTGTGCCGCCTACAAGCGGTTCTTCAACCACGTGCGCCCGGCCATGAACACGATGGGCGAGCTCCTGCGCCGGAGGCAACCCCCGGCGATGATCATGGAGTTGATGGCCGAGCAGGAAAAGAAGGCTGGCGGTTAGCGGGTCATTTCGGCCTCCGGCGGTGGCGATGGTCTCGAGCGGCTGATCGAGAGCAAACCTGGTCTGATGTTCACGGACCCGGATTGGAGTGGCGTCAGTGGATGTGATCTACTCGTTAATCAGACGATGCCGCGAGCACACCCGAGAAATCCCCGTCATCGCGGCTCTTCCTGTGCTTACCGCCGGTCTATCGGAGCCAGTCAGGGGATGCGTTTGCATCCCGGATGGTCCAGGTCCGGCTGATCCGGCCGGCGTGGAATTGATCGTTGCGGTGTCTGATTCGCCTTAATTCGATCCGGTCGGGATGGATGTCGACGCAGCGTCGTCCGAGCAAGGGAAGGTAGGAACCGGTGTTGATGATCGTCCGGCCTCCCCGCTTCCAGACCCCGGGATAGTGGGTATGGCCGAGGATGATGAACCGCGACCCGGGGCGGTGGGTCTCGGCAAGCGCGGTGGCGCTCCGTGGCAGGCGCCACCAACTGCCAAGAATGCGAAGGATGCGGAAGGGGGGCCAGAGGTAACGCAGGAGGTGACGCGGGAAGGGCTCGTTGGTCGGAAAATAAAAGTGCGGCTGGTTGAGTATCTCCCGGGCGACCTTTTTGTTGGTCTCGAGGAGATGTTCGAGGGTGTGGCTCCCGGGGTTCTGGAGTTCCTCCAGTTCGTTCTCGATCATCCGCCTGAATTGGGCGGCAAACCGGCTCCATGGGGCGATCTCCGGATAGAGGACGTCGCCGTGGGTGATGAGAATCTGTCCCGCTGCCAGTTCGAGGTGGTAGATGGGGGAGCAGTCGGGATCGTGATTGCCGGCAATCTTGATGACGGTGGACCCCGACTTCCCGGCCAGGTCTTCAAAAGGGCAGCTTGCCGGGGGACCGGGAGCCCGCCTCTGAGCATGGCGCAGGTCGAAGGTGTCTCCGTTCAGAATGACGGTCCCCATTCCCTGAAACAAAGGCGCGACCGATCCGGCCGATCCGACCAGGCTTGCCCGGTTGCCGAGGTGCAGATCGGAGAGAACCCGGATCGGATAACGGGGTGGCTCAATCATCAATGCCGGGCTTCGGATCAGAATTCATCGTAGGCGATCAAATCGGCAGGAACACCGAAAGTCGCCAACATTCGGAGACAGGCCTTGATCATCATGGGTGGCCCACAGAGGTAGTATTCGACGGCCTTGGGGTTGGGGTGATCCTTGAGCCAGGCCTTGTGCACGACATCATGGATGAAGCCGGTCGGGCCCTGCCAGTTATCCTCGGGCAGCGGGTTGGAGAGAGCCAGATGGAAGCTGAAATTCGAGTGCTGGTCCGCCATCCGGGTGAAGGTGTCTTCGTAGTAGATCTCCTGTCGGGAACGTGCTCCGTACCAGAAGCTGACTTTTCGGGCAGTGTTTTCCGTATCAAAAAGATGGGTCAGATGGGCCCGTAGCGGCGCCATGCCGGCGCCACCTCCGATATAGACGGCCTCCCGTTGGGTGGGCTTGATATGAAAGTCGCCGAATGGGCCGATCGCGGTCACTTCGTCGCCGGGTCTCAGGCTGAAGACATAAGCGGATCCAATGCCCGGCGGGCAATCCTGGCCGGAGGGAGGGGTGGCGATACGGACATTGAAGCGCAGGGTGGATTCGGCGTCCCGATTGCTGGCGATGGAGTAGTTGTTGCGGCGGCCGGCCCCGGGATTCGCCGCGACCAGGTCAAAAACGTGCTGGTTTTTCCAGACCGTCGCGTAGGGCTCGGGGATGTCGAAATCGCGGAAGCGAATCTCTTCGTAAGCCGGTATATCGAGTTGGAGATAGTCGCCCGGAGTAAAGATGACCTGCGTTGGGTCGACTGGCTCGAGGACCAGCTCCTTGATGAAGGTGGCCACGCTGCGATTGGAGACGACACGAAGTCGATAGACCCTTTCGCGCCGGGCGCCGGAACCGCCGGGGCGGGCGACATTCAGGTGCAGGCGACCCGCCCGGTCTTCGATCGGGTAGGTGGCCAGACCCCGGCAGACGGGAGTTCGGGCCGGGGAGCCATCCTCGAGGTTGAAGCGCCCATTGTGCTTCGGGCATTCAATGATTTTACCTTTGACCAGACCGTCAGCCAGGTGGGTGTTGCCATGGGTGCAGATGCCGTCGGTGGCGAAGAGACGGCCGTCAGCATCGCGGTAGAGGGCATAGGTCTTGCGGGCGTGGTCGAAACGGATGACGTCTTCCGATCCCAGATCGGCGGCGGCGCAAACCTCCACCCAGCCCTCGGCGTCGGGGGTGGCGTCATGGGCGGTGGCTTGCTCCACCTGATGGTGCTTCGGCTCGGGCAGGCGGCGTTTGACGTGGTAAGCCGGATCCCGGACCTGCCGGACGAGGGTGGGGACGATCTCCCGGTAGGCGGCCAGGATACCGGGGTAAGGTTCCGGCATATCGTCCTTCACTTCGGCGTGAAGGCGGGGAAGGGCGTGATAGGGAACCAATGGAAACATGTGGTGCTCCACGTGGTAGTTCATGTTCCAGTAGAGGTAACGATGTATCCAGTTCATCCTGACAGTTCGGCAGTTGAGGCGGTGGTCGAGGACGTTCTCGGCCAGGCCGGCGTGCTGGGTCAGTCCGTAGACGACCATCAGCCAGGATCCGTAAAGGCCGGTCAGACCGACGAAGAGAAGCGGGAGCAGGCTCCGGGTCGAAATGGCCAGACCGATGACCGCCACGTAGATGAGGACATAGACGCGGGCGCGGAAAAAGACCTTGGTAAATTCGCTCTCGGGAATGAAGGTTTTCTCGTCGTCCGACATCCGGCCGAAAGCGTGGGAGACGATCTGCCGGAAGTACTTCCGGTAGCTGCCGATGGCGAAGAACCCGAGGATGACGGCTTTCAGGTCCGGAGGGCGGGGCACGGCGATTTCCGGGTCGCGACCGACGATGATGGTATCGCTGTGGTGACGGGTATGGCTCCAGCGCCAGAGCGTGGATTCCCGCATGACCATGAAGGACGCGATTTCGTAGAGGACATTGTTCATCCAATCCGTCTTGAAGGCGGTCCCGTGACTCGATTCGTGCCAGCGGGAGTCCGAGGTCGAAGCATAGAGAACCCCGTAGAGGGCAAAAGGAATGATCGCCCACCAACTGCCCCAGAGTGCATAGGCCGCATACCCCGAACCCAGGATGAGGCCGAACCAGATGAGGGTATCCCGGATGGCGGGTCCGTCGCGACGCTCGAGCAGGCGGCGCATGGTGGCACGGGGAACATACGTCTGATACCAGTCGGCCTCGGCCAGACCTTTCTCCACGGCCGCGGCGGCATTGACTCCGGTCAGACTGTAATCGAGGCCTTCCGGCGGGGGTGCAAGGACGGTGTTCGGTTGGCGGTCGGTCATGATTCCGGGGATCAGCAGGTTGAAAAGGCGTAGATCGTGCGTCGGCGCTGCGGCTCACCCGGACGGACCAGAATGTCGCCGAACACCGGATTGTCCGCTCCATTGGCGTAGCCCTGACATTCCAGGCAGAGGCCGGCATGGGGAAGGTAAGGTCGGCCGGATTTCCCGATATTCGAGCCGTCCAGTGAAAGAGCGGTATAGAACTGCAGGCAGGATTCATCGGTCAGGACCTCGAGGACTCGACCGGAGCCGCGATCGACAACCCGCGCCGCGAGGGTTGGTTCCTTCGGACGGACGTCGAAAGGGGTCCGCAGAAGATAGACATCGCCGTGGGACTTGAAGAGGCGGGGCAAAGCCGCACCGAGATTGCGGGGTTTCCTGAAATCGTTGACGCCGTCGACAACCGGAGCGGCCTGCCCGGAGAGTGTCATGTCATCACTGGTCGGGATGAAGGCACCGGCCAGGATCTGCAACTCGTGATCGGCGATGCTGCCGGCAGACTCGCCGGCAAGATTGAAGTAGGAATGATTGGTCAGGCAGAGGGGAGTGACCTGATCGGACAATGCCTCGGAGTCGATGATCAGCGCATTGCCCGACGTCAGGGTATAGGTGACGGAAATGTCGACAGTGCCCGGGTAGCCCTCCTCGCCATCCGGGCTGTGGTAGGTCAGACGCACGGAGTCGGCTCCATCGGGCCCCGAAACCGCAGCGGCTTTCCAGAGGCGCTTGTCGAGTCCGGTGCGGCCGCCGTGGAGGTGGTTTCTGCCGTCGTTGCGGAGCAGATCGTATTCCCTGTCTCCCACCCGCAGCTTCCCATCGGAGACCCGGCCGGCGATGCGCCCCGTGATGGCCCCGAAGAACGGGTGTCCGGCGAGATAGGGGCCGAAGTCGTTGAACCCCAGGACCACATCCTTGATCTGCCCGTTTCGATCCGGGACCTTCAGGGACCTGATGATTCCTCCGTAGGTGAGGATCTCGACAGACGCGCCGGAGGGATTGGCCAGGAGGTGGGCTTCGACCGGCTCGCCGGTGGAGAGTGAACCAAAAACGCGGGAAGACATGGATGGTAGAGAGATCAGATGGCGTAAGGATCGTCCGAAGGCAATTCCGGGCTGCGGCGTAGGGGTGTCTGTGGGCGTCAAACCATCATCTGGGAATCCCTTCCTCGAGCTCAAGTCTTGATGCAATTGGGAAGTCGGCGCCTGCAGTAAGACCGTTTACCGACATCCCGCACGCTTGATGAGGACGAAGCCACCCGGGCCCGCCCGCAGGGTGAAAGGCCGCGGCTCAAGGCCCGTCGGGACGGAACCCCGTCAAAAGAAAGGACCGCGACTCCCGAAGGAATCGCGGTCAAGCCGAACCCGTGCAGTCGATCAGGTCGATCTGAAGCAATCTGTTGAGTTCATCGGACTTGCGTCACTCGCTCGAAATACCTTCGGGTATTCCTCGGAATTCCTCAGCCCGCTGCATCTCAACATTTTGCCTCATCTCTCAACTTCCGACTGCATGGTTGCGGCGAAAAAGTGGCGGGATGGACGGGACTTGTGCAACCGCGCAGCGGTGGTCAGCCACCCGGGCCCGCCCGCAGGGCGAAAGGCCGCGGCTCAAGGACCGTCGGGACAAAACCCCGTCAAAAGAAAAGACCGCGACTCCCGAAAGAATCGCGGTCCTTAAAGTGGCGGGATGGACGGGACTTGAACCCGCGGCCTCCTGCGTGACAGGCAGGCGCTCTAACCAACTGAGCTACCACCCCTTGGCTGGGAAGGGGTTATTCATTAGTGGATCGGACCAATGTCAAGTGGTGAATTTTTGAAAATCCGATCACCGACGGCCCGTTGCAGGCCCATCCACGGGAGCTTACCGGCTGCCGGGGCCGGACGGATCCATCTTGACGAGGGGATTACGGAGTGGAAACGGCGATTGCGCTCGAGCTTTGAAGGTCCCGCTACGGTGGGCAACGGGAAATCCCCGCCCGCCCGGTTTGACCAGGATCTCAAATGCACTCGGGGAGGCAGTCTCTGGGCGTGATCGGATGCTTTTGTCGTTCGGACCGGACGGGAGGTTACGGCGACGAATATCGATCGGGAAAAGCCCCCTTTGGGGCCCTTTTGTGACGGATGGGTGACGGCCGTGTGAAATGAATGTGACGGCAGGGTTTTGGCGTTGTCAGGTCGGGATCCGGCTTGGTTTGTCGGTTCTTGTCTATGTCCTTTACACGATTATTTCGATATTTGCCGATTGTCGCCGCCGTGTCCGGTCTCATGAGTCTGAACCCGGCGTCGCTCAGTGCTCAGGAGGCCCCCGGTCTCATCACCGGACGGGTTCTGTCCATGGATTCCGGATACCCCCTTGCCGGAGCCGATGTGACGGTGGACGGAACCGTCTTCGGTGTGAAATCGGACGTCAACGGGTCCTACATCATCGTGGGAGTGCCTCCCGGGGTCTATACCCTCAGAGTGACCAAGGAGTTCTATCGCTCGTCGAGTATCCTCGGCGTGCTCGTGCGGTCAGGTCAGCCGACCCGATCGGATCTTCCGATGACTCTTGAGGCTGACGTCGGGGTTGAGGGGTCGACGGTCTCGCTTGAGGAGTTCGTGGTTTCTTCGGAGATCGTGGCCGAATCCGATCTCGGACTGCTGCGGAGCCGGCAGATGGCCACGGCGGTCAGCGATGCGATCGGCTCGGAGAGTTTCTCCCGTTTGGGCATCGGCGATGCGGCCGAGGCCATGAGCAAGGTGACGGGTGCTTCGGTCGTGGACGGCAAGTATGTGATGATCCGGGGACTGGGGGATCGTTACAGCAACACCCTGTTGAACGGGGTGAGCGTGCCAAGTGCCGATCCGGACAAGCGGGCCGTTCAGATGGACCAGTTTCCCTCGGATCTGCTCGAGAGCATCGTGACCTCCAAGTCCTTCACCCCGGATCAGCCGGGTGCCTTTTCCGGGGGAAGTGTCAACCTCCGGACCCGCAGTTTTCCGGAACGTTTCTTTGTGAAGACCGGGGTCTCGATGACCTACAATGACCAGGTAACGGGGCAGCCGGGATTGGTCATCCCCGGAGGAGGCAGTGATTGGAAGGGCATGGATGATGGAACCCGGGCTCTTCCGGCTGATCTTCCAGCGGAGATTCCGTCGCAAAGTCGTGCCCGGATTGCGGCTCGGAATGGGGATTTCGGTCCGGCCGAGATCCTCGATCAGGCTTCAAAAGTCTTTCACAACGACAGCTACTTTCCAACCCTGGACAAGGCGGGGATGGATTACGGGGTCAATTTCGCGATGGGTGACTATATCCCGATCAGGCAGGAACAGGCCTTTGGCTATATCGTCAGCCTGACCTATGACTCCGGGACCCGCTCCTACACCGATGGGATCTCGGGTCGTTACGGGCAGGGATCCAGCGATATGGACAGTCCCGATTTCGTGAACCTGAACCAGTTGTTCACCTACGATCTGGACGAGCTTTCCTATCGTGAGGCCTATGAAGCGAATCCCGATGTACCGGGCGGCACGCCCCAGTTCGGGGTCACTTCGACCACCCAGTTTGTCAATTGGGGAGCCTATGCCCAGGCGGCCTACCGGTTCTCGGCCAATCATGAGGTGACTCTTCGCTATTTTCTCAATCAGTCCGCCGACGACCGGGTCAAGCACGGTGTCGGTGAGGCCACCCGCAGCGATGCCGGCCGGCTCTATGAAATCTACGATTTGCTCTACACCGAGCGATCGATTTCATCCCTTCAGTTGTCGGGCAAGAGCCTGATTCCGGAATGGCACGAGCTGCAGGTTGAATGGCGTCTCGCCCATGGGACAAGCGTGCAGGAGCAGCCGGATTACCGGACGATTTCCTATTTCTGGGATTTCGGCAGCCAGGAGTACGCCTCGGCCGCGGGAACCGGGAACAACCGCTTTTTCCGCGACCTCACCGAGAACAGCGACGAGGCGGCGGTTGACCTGACCCTGCCGGTCACCATCGCGAAGATGCCCGGACAGATCAAGTTCGGTGGTGTCTACAACGAAGGCGACCGGACCTACGAGGAGAAGCGGTTTCGGTGGAGTCAGGAGGCAAGGCCTTATGAGATCATCGAAAACTACCCGAACCCCGTCGGCATCGTGGCGACCACTCCGACCTCGGTCACTTTCGGCAACACGATCTCGGACATCACGGGCACGTTGAGCGACTACCTGGCGGACCAGAAAATCTGGGGACTTTACGCGATGGCGGATCTTGAATTGGGTGAGCGCTGGAGGACGATCCTTGGGGTGCGGGCCGAGCATACCGGCATGTCGACCCGCGCTCCCGAAGGCGCTGCGGACTTCGAGGCGGCCGATATCGATCAGACCGATCTGCTGCCGGCCCTGAGCCTGGTTTATCAACTGAATCCCAAGATGAATATCCGGGCGGCCTACGGGCGGACCGTGGCCCGCCCGCTTTACCGGGAACTGGCTGCCGTCCGGGTGGAGGATGCCTTCAATGATGAGTTCTTCGCGGGAAATCCCGACCTGGAGCTGTCATCCATCGACAATTTCGATCTGCGCTGGGAGTGGTTTCCCGGCAGTGGCGAGATCGTGGCTGCCAGTCTGTTCTACAAGGATTTCGACAAGCCGATCGAAGTGACCCTGGTACCGTCGATCGGTTCGATTCAGCCCCGGAATGTGGACAAGGGCAGGGTGATGGGGGTCGAGTTCGAGTTCCGCAAGGGTCTGGATTTCATCACGGATGGTCTGGCGAACTTCTCAGTGGGCGCGAATCTCTCGGTCATTGATTCCGAGGTCTCCATCCCCGAGGAGGAACTCGCGGCGATCCGACAGTATGACCCGGACGCTTCGGACACCCGCGAGTTGCTGGGTCAGTCTCCCTATATCGTCAATCTCGAGTTGGCCTATGACAACCTGAACTGGGGGACGGGGGTCACTCTTGCCTACAACGCCTTTGGCGACCGCCTGAGTCTGGTCACGAGCGGGGCGTTGCCCGACGTCTACGAGCGGTCGCTTCATTCGCTCGACTTCATCTACACCCAGAGACTGACCTCCGATCTGCGTTTGAAGTTCGCGGCGAAGAACCTTCTCGATGCGAGCCGGGAGAAGTCACTTCAGAACGCGGGCAAGGACTATTATTACGAGCAATACACGACGGGCCGGTCCTTCTCCCTGGGATTGTCCTGGTCCTTCAACTGAACCTTTCCTCTGCGAGGCGTCCCTGACGCTCTCCCGGAAACACCAAACAAAACACGAAACATCAGAATTGATTCATGATCAAGCGATCCAGCAAGTTCCTCTCGGCCATCGCGCTTTCCAGCGTGCTGGCCGGCTCATCCTTTGCCGCCGACGTGGATGTTCCCCGCTATATTGAGGGAAACGTCACCTGGACGGCCGATAATGTGTATTTCCTGGATGGGTACACATTTGTCCGCACCCCGGAAGGTGCGAGTGAAAAGAGCGTCCTGAACATCGAGGCCGGCACGGTGATCAAGGCCCGTGAGACGGTGAGCGGCGGCGAGGCCTCCGCACTTGTGGTGACCCGGGGGGCCATGATTAATGCGACCGGCACCTCCTCCGCGCCCATCATCTTCACCTCCGAGCTGGATGATCTGGACGGCAGCCTCGGCATTGACGACATCAGCCTGTGGGGTGGCGTGATCATCCTGGGTTCGGCGTCGACCAATTCCCGCGCCGACGGCACGGTGGTGGCTGCGCCGGTCGAGGATCAGATCGAAGGCTTTGCGGTGGAAACCGCGGAGATTCCCCTGATTACTTTCGGCGGAACCGACGATGATGACAATTCCGGCGTCTTCCGCTATGTCAGCATCCGTCACGGTGGTGCCGTTCTCGGGACGGCCAACGAGATCAACGGGCTGTCGATGGGTGGTGTCGGTCGTGGGACCACCATTGAGTACGTCGAGGTTTTCGCCAACAAGGACGACGGCTATGAATGGTTCGGCGGCACGGTCAATGCACGCTACCTGGTGGCCGCATTCGGCAACGACGATTGCTTCGACTTCGACCAGGGGTGGCGGGGCAACGGTCAGTTCTGGTTTGGCATCCAGACCGAGTCCGCTTCGGACAAGGGTGACAAGGGCGGCGAGCACGACGGGGCCACCGCTCCGCTGGACGCCATTCCCCTCGGTTCCACCATGGTCGCCAATGCCACCTACATCGGCATCGGTCCCGGTGGGGCGGAGAACGTCGCGCTGAACATTCGCGACAATGCCGGGGTGAATTACTACAACTCGATCTTCGTCGATTACGCGAAGATGATCGACATCGAGGATGACAACAAGGACCGCTTCGACGCGGGCGAAGTCATGCTGTCCAACAGCGTCTGGTGGAGCCATATCCCGGCCAACAATACCGCGGCCGATTTCAACAACCGGCCGACCGGTGCGGTCGACCCGACGGTTTTCTGGACCGATTCGAACTTCGCCAACCAGATCGCCGACCCAATGCTGGAAGGCATTTCGCGGACCAACGACGGCAACCTCGATCCCCGCCCGAAGGCTGGAAGTCCGGCCCTGACCGGCACGGTCGCCACCCTGCCGGACGACGGGTGGTTTGTGCAGACCAGCTATGCGGGCGCCTTCGCCCCCGGCGGCCCGACCTGGATCCAGGGCTGGACGAAGCTTTCGACCGAAGGCTACCTCAAACAGGCCGCAGCAGCCTCGCCGATCGGCGCGGTCAGCAATATCTCGAACCGGGGCCAGGTCGGCACCGGCGAATCGGTCCAGATCGGCGGTTTTGCGATTCCGGGATCGGCGGGCAAGACCCGGGTCATGGTCCGTGCCGTTGGCCCGGGACTAGAGGATTTCAGCATTGTCGACTTCGTTTCGGACGTGAGCGTCGATCTCTTTGTGGCGGGCGGGGCCAAGATCGCCAGCAACGACAATTGGGATGAGACTCCGGCCAGCAAGGCGGCGGTTGAGGAGGCAGTCCGGAGCTCGGGTGCCTTCCCGCTGGCCCCGGGTGGCCTGGATGCGGCCCTTGTCATCGAACTGGACCCCGGAGTCTACACGGCCATCGCCCGTGGAGTCGGTGGCGAGACCGGTATTGCTCTGGTTGAACTCTACGTACTTCCCTGATCCTCTTTCAGGGTTTAGGACAATAGACAGCCGACGGTCGGGGAAACCCGGCCGTCGGTCTTTTTTTTGGCACTTTTTGTTGATTGGGCCTATCTTTGGAGCTGTCCGGAAGTTATTCTGATGGTCCGGCCACGACAAACTCGAGTTGATCAAAGGTCCCTCACCGCCGTATAATGCCAACAGACATGGGTTTTCGTTCACAGATCAAGGCAATCCTCGCGACCGTCTGGGTGCTGGCCGTTTCCTGGTCCGTGACCGCTCAGGATCTCGGTGCGGATTCTCCGTTCCTTCCGCCAGACGCCGGCCAGCCCGCGCCCGCGCCGGTGGTTCCGGTGACCACCCTGGCCAACCTTGAGTTTTCGGGTGTCATGAGTTTTGGCCGGCAGACCCTGATCAGCGTGCACGATCTGCAATCGGATAAGAGCGTGTGGATTACGGTCGGTGGGGAAGAAGAAGGCATCCGGGTGGTCAACTACGATTCGGAAACCAAGGAAATCACGGTTTTGTCAAGAGGGGTGACGACGCGGCTCAAGTTGCGCGAGTCCCAGCTTGCGAACGGCAAGTGGATCAAACCGCTGCCGACGCTCGAACAGGAGTATGGTCGTCCTCTGACCGTAGAAGAGGAAGAAACCGAGGCCCGCATGCTGGTCAGCGATCTGCTTGAGATTGGGATGAAGGAGCGGGAACGCCAACGGGAACTCCGCAAGCAGGCCGCCGCTGGAAAACGCCCGAACTGATGTGAGCGTTGCGCCGCTCTCGCCAGGAAGAGCCGCCCAACCGCTTCCACCGGTTCGTCAGGCCGGCTTCCGGCCGGTCAGAGTGACCCAGGCACCGCCCCATCGGCGGATCCGGATATCTTCGAATCCCGCCCGTCGGCCGTAGGTCTCCAGTTCGTCGCCGCTTGAGGTCATGCTGATCTGGGCCGGACGTTTGTCGCGCGGAAATCCGGCGCTCTGCTGAAAGACTTCCCACCCGTGGTCGCTCGTGATGTCCACGTTGTCGAAATAGCAGCGGCCGCCCGGCTTGAGGACCCGCATGGCTTCCTCCACGTAGCGGAAACGATCCCATTCGTAGAGGTGCATGAAGACGACGGTGCAGTAGACGAGATCCACGGAGGCATCCGGGATGATCCCCAGGCTGACGTCGTCGAGTTCGCGCAGTTCCACATTGTCGAGGCCCTGCAGGTGATGGCGGGCACAACTGAGCATGCCGGATGAGATGTCGGTGCCAATCCATCGGTGGCAGAGCGGGGAAAGCACCTTGCCGACCCGGCCCATGCCGCATCCGATTTCGAGGATGGTATCGGTCGGTTTCAGACCGACGTACTCCCTCAGAATGTCGCGGGTGACGAGCGCGGACCGATCCCATTCGGAATTGTCGGTATGTCCGGCCACGAAGAAGCGGGCATGCTCCTCATCCGGTGCGAGTGCCTCCCATGTGCCCTTGTAGTCGGAGCGATCCTTCATTCCGCCAATCTCCCGAGGACGGGGGCGGAGGCAATGCAGAAATGGTCGGCGGCGGTTTCCAGGCTTCACATTGCGCGCCGGTTTTCCATGGTTTCAGGCAGGATGAGCGGAACGAAGGCAGTGGTTTCGGCAGGTTCGCCCGGACGATCGGCCGGAAGGCGGGTGCGTGCCGACACCCTGCTTTATGCCGTCATCGTTCAGATCGGTCTCCTGTTGGTGACTGTTTTCATTGTCGTTCTCCGCCCGTCCGCCGCGGTGGATCCCGCTTTTGAGGGGAAACCAACCATTCGAATGCCCCAGCGGGAACTTGAGCATCGGGTCGCCTTGGCTGAGTTCCAGCAGATGGCAGCCAGTCCGATGCAGATCGAGAGATTGTCGACTTCCGCTCTGACTCCGGACGGATTGCCGCCGATGCCGGCGGTTCCCCGCGGGGAGTTTAGTCCCCTTGAGAATGCTTCATTTCTCAACACCGATACGCAGGCTTTGCTGGCCCAGGCGGGCCTGAGCGGGGCGCTTGACGGAATCAAGTCGGCCGCATCGGCGGCGGCCTTTTTCGGGGTGGAGGATCTGGGAGAGCGCATCGTCATCGTGGTCAACACGTCGGCCTCGGTCATGAGAAAAGCCCGCAACAAGGGCTACACGGTCGAGCGGATCCAGCAGGAAGTGATTCGGCTGATCGAGGGGCTGGATCCCGGAACCCGATTCGGATTGATACAGTTCAGCCAGGGGGTTCGGTCGTTTGCCTCCTTTCTGGTTCCGGCCACGGCGGCGAATCGTTCGGCGGCGGCCGGTTGGATCCCGGAGAATTTGCGGGGCAATCCGCCGATAGGGCCGGACCAGGCCTGGTTTGGCCATGAGGCGGCTTTTCAGGCAGCGCTGGCCCTCCAGCCCGATATCCTCTTTTTGGTGACAGACGGGGTGCTCAATCGCCGGACCGGATCGCCGGGGCACTGGTCCTATCCGGAGATTCCTTTTCCGGTCTTTCAGTCGACCCTGGACCGGTTTGAAGGCGAGCTTCCGGAGCCTCCCCGCATCCATGTGATCGGCTTCGAGATGAAGCCGGAAGATGCCGCCCATATGCGAAGTCTGGCCCGCTCCCACGGGGGACAGGTCCGGGAGTTCTAGTGTGGTGTTGCCTTGAACTCTTCCAGATGGAGGTCCGTGCTCCAGCGCGACCGCCCATGCGTCGAGCAACCGTTTACTTTTGTCCGTAGCGCCTCACTGGAAGGTCGCGCAGCGATGGTCCCTGTGGTCCGGTCACCCGGGGCCTCGCCGGTTCCCGGGCTGCATCGGCGAGGGCCTTCTTCCAGACGGCCACTTCGCCCGGAATACCGAAATCGTTGAGTCCGGCGGCGACGGCGCTGACGGCGGGAACGATCACCCGGTGGCGCGGGTCGCCTTCGAAGTCGGGACGGATCGCGCGGACGAGGTGCCAGCAGGCCCAGGATCTCCATCGCTTTATTTCGGAGCCGCGCACCCGATCAGCCAGATGCTGGTAGTGGACCCTGGGGTTTCCGAGAAACCGGTCAGGATCCGCGTGGTGGAGGATCCAGGCGACGGCGGCATAGGGGAGGGGCCAGCTTCTGACTTCGGGTTCGTCGCCGTTGACGGAAGCGAAGAGGGCGCGATCGACCGCGAGGAGGCATCGGGCCGGAGTCGAATACTGCCAGAGATATTGGGCGTATTCGAGGCAGCGGTGATAGAAGACGGAGCCGCGGTCGGATCCGCACTCGTGCAGGTGTTTCCAGTCGAGGGTCCGGTCGGTCAGGGGGAGGCAAGGGCAGGGAGGAGGAGTCATGGCACCGGCCGAGGCATGAAGAGAAGGTCTCCCGGGCAGCGCAATGGTTTTGTGCTTGGTTTCCATCCGCGGTTGACCGAGTCTCCCGGGCAGGACTCATGGCAGACTCTCCTGAACAGGGTGTGGACACTACGGTCTACCAGCCCAAGGGGCTGAGGCGGGCGCTGCTCTGGTGTGTGAGCGTCCTTTATCGCGTCTGGGCGGCGACCATCCGAGTCGAGATCGACGCCCGATCGCTGGCCTGTGCGACCTACCACGAAGAACCCGTGGTCATCATCATGTGGCACAGCACACTCTTCATGGCTCCGATCGCCTACAAGCGATTCAGGACGAAGCGTCCGGTCTTTGCCCTGATCAGTGCCAGTCGCGACGGAGGCGAATTGGCTTATTTTTTCGGCAAGATCGGGATCGGGGCGGTGCGCGGGTCCAGCAGTCGATTTGGACGGGAAGCCTTCGGCAATCTCGTCCGCTGCAGTCTGGAAGGCAACGACATCACGGTGACGCCGGACGGCCCGCGCGGGCCGGCCTACGTCATGAAAGGCGGGGTTGTTCTGGCTGCGCGACGCACGCGTCACCGGGTGCTCCTGAGCGGCATGACTTTCGGGCGGAGCTTCAGGCTGAAAAGCTGGGATCGATTCGTGGTTCCGCTGCCTTTCTCCAAGGTCAAGATGGAAACCGAACTGATCGATCTGGACTCGGTTCCGGCCGGGGCTGAAGGCGTTGCCTACCTCCAGGAGCGGCTCAACCGTCTGACCGGGGAGCGAATCGACCGGGCGTCGGCGGATCACGCCTCCGGCCCGGAGGCGACTCGGGAACATGCCCGATCATCCGGATCGGGATGACCGGGCAGTCCGGGTCAATCAGAAGGACGGTTCGATTTCCGTAATCTGACCGGCATGGGCCGTGTAGTCTTCACCAACGGACCAACTGAGGTCGTTGACGAGGACTTTGAAGGTGAACGGCTTGACCGCCTCCTTCGTGGTCCACGACCACAGCGTATCCTTGACGCAGGCCATGGGCATGCCCTTCTCCCAGCTGAGCCCGGGGCCGTCGCCACGGAGAAAGAGCAGGTTGCCGAAGCCGATGTCGATATGAGCCCGTATGGTGGACACCAGGACGGGCGTTGTGGACGGAGCCAGGCTGGTCGCAGCCGGCGCTTTCTTGGCGGCTGTTGTTTTCCTGGCGGCTGTCTTCTTGACTGTCTTTTTCACCGTCGGTTTGGCGGCTGCCGTTCCCGTTGCCGGTTTGGCGGTCGCTGCGGTGTTGTTCGCTTTTTTCATGGTTTGTTTTCTGTTTTGGTCTGCTTAAGGACGGGTGATGCCGCCTGCGCAGACGCGCCGGCGGACCTCCCGTCGTGTCCGCGTGTGAGCCGGACAGTATGGTCCTATCGGGAACCCGGTCGGGTGACAACAGCAATTTGGGGGCCATTCCCTATTTCATTTTGAGGTTTACTCGGAAGGAGAATCCTCCAACGTGGGCGTTCTCGTTTCGGCGATTGTGGGGCCGTAGCTCAGTTGGAAGAGCGCTTGAATCGCACTCAAGAGGTCGCCAGTTCGATCCTGGTCGGCTCCATTTCCGCAATTCCCCGCAGTGGTCGCGTTCGGGATGGGTCTGATATCCCGGGCTTGAGTAGACCTGCTTAAGGTCGATACTGGAGGTATGCAAACCGTGGTCGGAGGGCGCACCGCACTACCCCGCCAAGGTCCGAACTGGATTGACCGGGCGGTCGATCCGGTGGACGGCCTGGTGCGGACGGTATTGAGTATTGGCGGGGGCGAACTCGAGGAGATGACGGCGATTGCCCCCGGTTTTCCGGGTACTTCCTTCACGGTTTTTGAGGAACGCGGGTTTCTTCCCTGGTTCCGGCGAAAGACTCCTGCCGAGGCCCGCAACCTGCGGATTGTCCGCGGGAATCCCACGCGACTCTCATTCCCGGGTGATACCTTTGACCTGGTCGGGTGCCAGTTTCTCCTGAGCCTGCCTCTTGATCCCGAGCCGATAATCCGTGAAGCGGTTCGGGTCTGTGCGCCCGGAGGGCAGATTCTCCTGCAGGACCTCTCGGGTCCGCCTTCAGAAACCTGGTTTGGGCGTTCCCTGTCTGACCCCGTCCTTTCCGAACTGGACACGGTGCTGCGGGAGTTGAGGTCGGTTCTCTTCTTCGGGGACATGCTGAGCCATGCGCTGGAAAGATCCGGTGTGGACGAGATCCGCGTGTCGGTGCAATCGTGTCCGGGAGGACAAGACTGGGTGAATTCGATCGAACATCGGCTCTGGACGCACAAACTTCACAAAGCCGTTCCCATCGCTCTTTCGCGGGTGGACGACGAACGTCCGGTCGAAGAAATCATCGATGCTTTTCTCGAACGGATGGATCCGGCCGAGGCCGGAAACCAGCCGCTCATGTGCTCGGTTATCGGGCACAAGGCGGAGTGACCGCCGCAGGCGGTGGGTTGACGCCGCCGTGATGCTGCGTTGACCGCATACGGCCTCGAAAGAGGTATTCTTCCGCGCGTCTCGCCGCGTTGCGAAAGCATGCCTGATGCCGGAGGATCGTGGCACTTATAGATCACTCCGGGGTTCGAGAAAAGAGCGGTCATTCATAGCTTTTGGTAGGGAGTTCCGCTCGCCAGAAGCGGAGCAAGAGCGGCATGGTCCAGCAGGACAGCGCAGGTTCCAAGAGACTGCGACCTCCGCCGGTTGAGAGCCGTCGGGAACGCTCCCTCCGTGTTCCGGCCATCATGCCCAGCGTGATTGCCGAGTCCGGGCTGCTCTGCGGCGTCGGTTGGTATCTCGGTCAGCCGATCGGTGACCCGGACTCCCGGGCTGCTGAAACGATTCCGGAACCGCGTGTCGGGGACGGAATTCGCCGGACCCACTTTCCTCATACCCCAAACCACAAGCCAACGTCAGCCCCCTGAGTTACCCGCCATGAAGACACACAGAGCACTACAGGCGATATTCCGCCACGTTTTCTCCACACAAGTACCAGCCCTCACGCGGGCTGCGGTGATCACCGCGGCTCTTTCTTTTGGTCTGGCGAACCTCAGGGCCGAGCAGGCGGCGGCGCCGGTAATCACTCCTGTCCCGACGGCGCAGGAAGAGATCGATGGGTTCAGTCCGCAGCCCCCGGGTTCCGGCAATGCACCCGTCACGGTCACGATGACCTCGGCCACCGAAGGGGCGACCATCAAGTACCTCAAGACGACGAACAACACCGGAGATTTCCTGGTGCTGACCTACGATCCGGACAACAAGCCGCAACTCGTGAATCACGGCACCTACTATATCCGCGCACGGGCGGAGAAGGAAGGGATGGAGCCAAGTGAGATCGTCTCTCAGATGTACATCATCCACGCGCCGGAAATCGAACTTTTTGGATTCATCGGTTTCGGGCAGGTGGCGATCAACACGACGCCGGATCCAAAGGTCTTCAGTGTCAAAAACATTGGAGACATGACCTTGAATATCGGATCAATCGTCATGGAGACGGAGGATCCCGACGCCTGGTCCTATGAATTCGTGGGAAACAAAGAGATGGTCCGGAACGCGACCGCACTGGTCAGGGTGACCTTTTCGCCGACGGAGGTGAAGAGTTATTCAGTCGCTTTCACCATTGAGTCCGATGCGACCTCGGGCGCAAACAAGCGCACGGGATCGGGTACGGGATACGACCCGACGAAGGTGGCCACGCCGAGCATCAGCTTGATCGGCGAAGAGATCCACTATGCGCCGCAGGAAATCTGGCTGCAGTGCGGCACGGCCGGGGCAACGCTTTATTATACATTGGATGGCTCCGACCCGACTGAGGCGTCGAACCCCTATGATCCGGTGAACAAACTTACGCTGACCGATGCGGGCGAGTACACGATCAAGGTCAGGGGCTTCAAGGAGGGATTGACCGCAAGCAATCCGGCGACGGAAACGTTCACGGTGGTCGAGCGGGAGCTCACCGCGACCGACGATTTCTTCTTCGATCCGCCAGTCAAGATCGGTGAGTATCAGGATAGGGCGCTCGTTCTGACCAATGTGGGTTCGCGGCCGATAGAGATCAGCCTGATCGAGATCGACCACGAGGGTTTCAGTGTGCCCGGTTGGACCGGTCCGGTGACGATCCCGGTTGGAGAGATTCGGAATTTCACCGTCCGCTTCGCGCCTCAGGAGATGATCAGCTATTTCGGGACCCTGACCATCTCGACCAACGCGACGGGCGGGAATCTCACGCGTGGGTTGAATGGCAATGCGTTGCCTTCCGATTATGGCGTGGATCCGGCTACAAAAACCATTGGGAGTGATGGGGGCGTTTACAGTGTCTACGTGTCGCTGGGTGGCGAATGGACGGCGAGCGAAAGCCTCGACTGGGTATCGATCGTGGCGACACCGATGCTCAATGATGTCACGGTAACGGTTGCAGAGAACACCACTGGTTCAGCCAGGGAAGGGACGATCACCATTGCGGGAAAGATCCATACGGTCACGC
Organism: Opitutaceae bacterium; assembly: GCA_041395105.1. Classification (NCBI taxonomy): domain Bacteria; kingdom Pseudomonadati; phylum Verrucomicrobiota; class Opitutia; order Opitutales; family Opitutaceae; species Opitutaceae bacterium. Next base: position 1,565,309 of record JAWLBB010000001.1, read on the forward strand.
AGCTCGCGGCGGCGATGGAGCAGGTGGTCGCTCCGGTTTTCTCACCGGACCCGGAAACTGGACCCTTCTCCGGAACGGTCAACGCGACCCTTTCATCCGCCACAGTCGGGGCGATCGTTTACTATCACTGGAACCCGGAAGTCCCGAAGGAATCCTGGTATCAGTATGGAACGGGTCTGGTCATCAGTATCAGCCAGACCGGTACCTACTACGCCTACGCGAGCAAGGAAGGCTTTCTGGACAGTGAGACTGTCTCGGCAACCTTCACCATCGAGACGGGCACGGGATCGGTGGCGCCACCGACGATGAATCCCGAGGACGCGGAGACCACCTTCATCGGTCCGGTCGAAGTGACCTTCGCCTCGACGACGGATGGTGCCTCCTTCCGGCATACCCGTTTTGAGTCGGCATCGGCAGAGGAATGGACGGTGGGCGGGTCGACCATGCTCTACTACCCGGGACCGCTCTGGGTGCAGGCTTTCAAGGAGGCCCTGGAGGACAGCGCTGTCGTCTCCTCGGTCTACCGGATCCGGGCGTCCTACTCCGGATCGGTTTCGCTTGGAGAGTTCGGCGTCGCGACCTGGAAACTCTTCCTGGAGGCGGATGGATCCGGTCTCCTCATCGTCGAACCACTGGAGGGCGCTCCGCTGGTATTCGATATCCTGATCGGCGCCGATGGCAGCATTTCCGCAACCCAGAAGGAACTCTCCAAGGGCGAAGGGGAAGAAATGAAGGCCGCCGCTTCCGCGGGCTTCTTGCCTTCGGCTCTCAATCCGGGCGAAATTGAGGCGGATATCGGGCCGGATGGAACGATCACCGGCGAGCTCGGCGGTTTGGGGATCATCGCAGGCACGGTTGATCCGGTCACTGACGAAGGGCGTTCGATCTGCGGATTCTACCAGATCGATCAACTCTATGCAGGATCCGGCCAATGTTATGTTATCGTCGGAACCGACGGCAAGGTCACCATGGTCATCCTCATGCCGGATGGGGTGGATACCTGCGAGGGGTCCGTCGATGCCGGCGGCCACCTCGTGATGACGACGGCGATGGGCGGCGAAGCCGATCTGACGATTGGATCCGATCACAGTCTGGCGCTCACCCTGATGCCGCAGGGCGCGTCCGAGCCGGTGGAATTCGCCGGACTGGGCGCCGGGGCGACGGCATCGAACCGGCTGGTCAATCTCTCGACCCGCGGCTGGGTCGGGACGCAGAGCCAGCGGCTGATCGCCGGATTCGTCATCAAGGGAACGGGCAAGAAGCCGGTCCTGATCCGTGCGATGGGACCGGCCATGAGCGGCTATCTGTCGGGAACCATCGAGGATCCGCAGATCGAGGTGATCCCGCTGGGCTCGACGGTTGCGCTGGAGACCAACGACAACTGGGGAGAAGTGGCGAATCTGCAGGCGCTCATCGATGCGATGACGGTGACGGGGGCCTTTGCCGCGGAAAGCGGGAGCAAGGATGCGATGATCCTGACCGAGCTGGATCCGGGCAACTACACGGCGAAGATCTCCGGGGTGGGGGGCTCGACCGGGGTGTCGATTGTCGAGGTTTACACGGTTGAGGATCTGGATACGCCGGAGGCGCGCCAGGTCAACATCTCGACGCGTGCTTTTGTCGGGACGGGTGGCTCGATCATGATCCTGGGGATGAAGGCGGACGGCAATACGCCGCGCCAGTTCCTGATCCGGGCGGTCGGTCCGTCCCTGAGCCTGGCGCCGTTCAACCTGACCGGCGTGCTGGAGGACCCGCTGGTCCGGGTGGTGCGCAGTTCGGACAGCGTGGTGGTGGCGACCAACGATGACTGGGATGAGCCGGGGACCGGTGATGCGATCCACGCGTTGTCCGAGCAACTGGGCGCCTTCGCACTGCCGCGCGGCAGCAAGGACGCGGTGGTGCTGGTCTCCCTGCCCACCACCACCGGCTTCACCGTGAAGGTGTCGGGCAAGGACGGCGCCACCGGCGTGGCCATCGCGGAGGTCTACGAAGTGCCGTAGGGTGGCGGCTTCGGTTGAGAATGAAATGTGCCGGGCAGACGGGAATGTCTTCGGGAAGACTCCCGAAGCGTGCCATCCGTCTTCGGCCAGCCCGGCTGGATCAAACAAAACGTAGTATGCAACGTAGGGTTTTTCATGTCGAAACAAAACGTAGCATGCTACCGTTGGTTTTTCGACCGACTGCCCTTTTGA